>NZ_CP171148.1:3375192-3696153 GCF_043099725.1 Nostoc sp. C110
CGGCTTTTTCAGAAGCGCCAAAACCCAGCATATCAATGGCGTAAACTGTGTGATGTTCAGCCAACACTTCTAAATTATGTCGCCAATGACCAATGGAAGCGCCAAAGCCATGTAACAGAATCAGAGGTTGTGTTTTGTGGTTATTTTGGCTAGGGCGAATGTAAGTATAGCGGGTTTGCCAGCCCCGCCAAACCCAATCTCTTTGATTACCAACCCGTTCTTGCCAGTGCAGTGTAGTGGTCACGGTCTTCTTTAATTCATCAGCATGAAGATACTATTATTACCTGTTTCCCGATAATTAGCGGCGATACTCGTCGCCGCAATCGCCGATTAGCTGATACAAATCTCGTGACTGTCGAGATACGGCACTGATGCGATCGCGATCGTCAGCATCTAAACTAAAACTAAATACTTTGGCGTTATCTTCTATATGTTCAGATACCCCAAGTCTGGCACCAACTATCACACCACCCACAGTTGGCTGATCTAAAATGTAACGCACTGCCACGTTAGAGATGCTTACTTTATGCTTATTAGCAATTTCCTTCAAAATAGCTAGCAATTCTTGAAATAATTGCCAACCCCCCCAAGCATCAATCATATTTTTATATTTTTTCAAACTAGCAGTGGACAGATCAGATCCTCGCGGTTCCGGTTTACCCAAATAGTTTTCTGATAACAAGCTGCCGCACAGTGTACCGTAAGTAAAAAGCTTGATGTCATGCTGCTGACAAAATTCCACCATATTAACTTCGGGACGGCGGTCAATAAGAGAAAATTGCACTTGATTAGAAACAATTTTGATGCCTGCTTCAGTAATCAGCTTCAAATTTTCCGTGTCAAAATTAGTTAAACCTAGATGCTTAATTTTACCCTCAGTCTGGAGTTCTGCCATATATTTCAGGGCATCTAGATAATTTTTATCCTGATATTCCCACCAGTGGAATTGCATCAAATCTAACGATTCTACATTCATCCTTCTCAGGGAAATATCAATGTTTTCCTCAACCAGTTTCTTTGTCATTTTACCTGGACGAGGCACCCATTTTGTAAAGGCTTGCACCTTAGATAAAGCGTCTTTGCCACGAGTATCAATTAGTTGACAGCGAAACTCACCAATAAAGTCCTCAGCAGGGCCATAATGATCTGCTAAATCCCAAGTGGTAAAGCCTGCATCTAAATATTTGAACATAGTCTCAATGGCAGCTTGGGGATTGATCCGTCCGTGTGCGCCGGAGACTTGCCACATACCATTTAAGATGCGACAGATGTTCAAATCGGGAGTGAATTGGAGACGGCTCGCTGTGGATAAGTTCATTTTCGATTTTTGGAGTTAGAAGTTGGAAGTGAGCAGATTTAATAATTAGTGAGTTGAAAAGCGGTTTTTTACAGCCTTTTAACTTTTCTACTTTATTATGAATGATTTACGACGACTAGAGTTAAAACTCCTAACTCTTGTAAAGACGCGATTAATCGCGTCTCTCCTAACTCCTAACTTTCTAACGCCAGTCTTTTTCAGCTTGTTCGAGAACGTAAGCAGAAACATCTGTAATTTGCTGTTCAGTAAGGCGATCTTTGTAGGCTGACATATTATTTTTACCATTGGTAACTATAGATGTAACTGCCTCTATTGAATCCATACCATACTTTTTCAGCGCTTGCTTTTTGAGATTTTTACCCCGCCTAACTATGTTGCTGCCGTTAATATGACAACCAGCACAATGAAGACTAAATATTTGTTCACCGTTAACTATGTCTGCTGCCATAGCAGGCATAGTAAAAGCGCTGAACAATAGCAGAAATGTTACTAATACTAATGTGAGTAGTTTTTTCAATCAACGTCTCCCGATTTTGAATACTGGTTGTATCAGAATCAATTACTACAGGGATTCAAAGTCAGTTGTAAATCCTGCAAAATTTGCACAATCTTCTTGAAAGGCTTCTGCATCGCTAACATCCTCAATTTTATAGGACATGATGCGCGTACCATCTGGCATTTTTTTGGAACCAATTAATTCCCCTTGATACTTCTGGGCGATCGCTTTGAATTCAGTACCATAGAGCTTCCAGGCATCACTTGAACAAGTAATATTTACTCGCCACATATTTCACTGTCAATTACTACCAACAAGCTTTAATCATCTCACAAATTGGCACTATGCTACAGTTCAATCATCCAAAATTCATTCTGAATTCTGACTCCTGACTCCTGACTCCTGAATTCTGTTCGATAAAAATTTGTAGATTGGTTTGAGTAACGAAACCCAATCTTTTGTAGGGTTTGTAGGGTTTCAGTTCGTGCAAATATGCTTAACCGAGTAGTATTGACAGTTCACCTCTTTGGAACTGTAATTTTCTATCTAAAGGAAGTACCAAGCCCGATCTGGCTACGCCATAATGTGGATGTAAGAACATTTCTAGAAAGTTTTATCCCAATTAGTTAAATTCTAAGAGTTGAAAATGCCTAACAATATCAAAGAAAAAATTCAAGCAGACTTACAACAAGCTAAAGAAACTGGACAATTAAGAACCGATCGGATTCGAGAAATTGTTAAATCCGCAGTTTCTCAAGTAGGCTCTGAGTTTAAACAAGGTTCTACTGAACTTCGTAGCCTGGTTAGAGATGCTGTTTCTGCTGTCATTGAAAACTTCCAAGAAAAAGGTAGCGAACTTAAAGATGAAGTGACAGCTTCTATTGAAGGAGCGCTAGAAGGAATTAACACTCAAAGACACGAATCTATTGCTAAAACTCAGACAGATATCAAGCGGCTCCAAGCTCAACTAGATGGTGAAGAAGAACAACTCCAGCAAGAGGTTGATGTAATCTTGGCAGAGATTGAAGAGACGGGTAAAGAAAGACCAGCTAGTACCAAAACTGCAATTGATTCTGCTGTCAATGCCATTAAAGATAGTGAAGAAGTCGGGTTATTAAAGAAACGTTACGCGCAATTGCAAGCACAGCTAGCTATTGTCAGAGCTAATATGGCTGCACGCTATGGCGGACGTTCTATGGAGGTTCAAGATTATCTAGATGAGGCTAAACACTGGTATGATAAGGCTCGTCCCCAAGCAGAGTCTGTAGCTATACAGGTAGAACAGAAGCGATCGCAGCTAGAAGACAAACTAGGTGAAGCTGGTACATCTCTGGCCAGAAAAGAGCGCCAAATCAAACAAACCTTAAGGGAGTTACTTCTAACAGCAGCTGACTTATTCAAAGATAAGGAACCTGCTAATAAAGAGCGCGAGACTATTCATAAATAGGCTACTATACGCGGTAGGGGCAATTCATTTAACCGCAAATCGGCAAATGAATTTCCCCTAAAAAATCTTTCTTTTCACTATTAATTAGAGTCAGCTTCAGTAGCTTGATATGCTTGTAGGAGCCTAGCATGATCGAGAGTAAATCCTACTTGCATAGCTATCTGGGTAAACAAATCAATCTCAGGCTGTTGCCAATCACGGGGCCCAGAACACTGATGTGCAATTAACAAGCCAAATAACTGCTCATCTTTGATAATGGGTGCAACCAAATTTGCTTTCACGGCGAAAGATTCGAGCAGTTTAATGTGACAATCAGCCAAACCTGACTCATGAATGTTGTTGATTGCGACAACACGACCAGACTGGTACTTTTCTATATAGCCTTGAGTAAAACAGGAATCGTGGATTTTAGACCGCAAAACTTTGGGATAACCTGGAACCACTGATTCGGCAATGATAATTCCGAACCAATTAGCATAAAAGCTATAAACTAGTACTCGGTCAGTACTCAAAGCCTTCCGAACCTCTTCCACAGTAGTTTTCAGGACATCCTCTTCTTTGAGTGATTGGCGAATTCTGCGGGTAATATCCACCAATAATTGACTTCGCATAGCTTCAGCCTCGATTCGTTGCAGGAGTCTTGCATGGTCGAGAGCAAATCCCACTTGCATTGCTATCTGGGCAAATAAATCGATCTCAGATTGTTTCCAGTCACGGGGTCTGGAGCATTGATGTGCAATTAATAAGCCAAATAACTGCTCATCCTTGAGAATGGGAGCTACCAAATTTGCTTTCACACCAAAGGATTCGAGCAGTTTAATGTGACAATCAGCTAAACCGACTTCGTAAATGTTATTTATTGCCAGAACGCGACCAGACTGATACTCTTTTACATAGCCTTGACCAAAACATGGATCTTCGATTTCAGCCCGCAAAATTTTTGGATAGGTGAGAACAACTGATTCGGCAATTACAGTTCCAGACCAATTAGCATTAAAGCTATAAACCATCACTCGATCTGTACTAAGTACTTTGCGAACCTCTTCGACAGTGGTTTTCAGGACATCTTCTTCGCTGAGCGATTGACGAATGCTGCCGATAGTATCCACCAGCAACTGACTTTGCACACCCTCAGCCTCGATGCGTTGCAACAGTCTTGCATGGTCGAGAGCAAATCCTACTTGCATAGCTATCTGAGCAAATAAATCAATTTCAGGCTGTTGCCAATCACGCGGTCTGGAGCATTGATGGGCAATTAATAAGCCAAATAGCTGTTCATCTTTGAGAATGGGTGCGACCAAATTTGCTTTCACACCAAAGGATTCGAGCAGGCTAATGTGACAATCAGCCAAACCAGCTTGGTAAATGTTGTTTGTGATTGCAACGCGACCAGACTGATACTTTTCTACATAACCCTGACCGAAACATGGGTCTTGGATTTCAGACCGCAAAACTTTTGGATAACCTGGAATCACTGATTCGGCAATTACAGTTCCAGACCAATTAGCGTTAAAGCTATAAACCATTACTCGATCTGTACTAAGTAGTTTGCGAACCTCTTCGACAGTGGTTTTCAGGACATCTTCTTCGTTGAGCGATTCGCGAATACTGCGGGTAATTTCTATAAATATCTGAGCTTTATCTGCTTTGGTGTCTACCTGTTCTAAAAGCTTGGCGTAGTCAAGGGCAAATTCTACTTGCATAGCTATCTGAGCGAATAAATCAATCTCAGATTGCTGCCAAAAGCGAACTCTAGAACACTGATGTGCAATCAATAAACCGAATAGCTGTTTGCCTTTAAAAATAGGTGCTACTAAATTAGATTTGACAGCAAATTGCTTGAGCAACTCAATGTCACCATCACTGAGATCGGCTTGATAGATATTATCAATAGCACGGGTGGAACCATTCCGGTATTTTTCTATATACCCTACCTCGAAGCCAGGATCGGAGACTGTAACCCCTAGTATTTTCGGTAAACCAGGTGCTACGGATTCGACGATAAAGGTGCCATTACAGTTGGAATTGAAGCAAAAGATGGCTACACGGTCAATGCTTAAAGCTTTACGAATTTCTTCTGAGGTAGTTTTGAGAACATCTTCTTCATTGAATGATTCTCGAACCCATCGGGTAATTTTAGTTAATAGTTGAGAATAATCAGCTTCGGCTTCTTTCTCTTGTACCAAAACTGAAAGCAGTTCTGTGAATAAGTTGATGTTTCTCTCTAACATCACTAATTCATCTTCGTTAGCGATGAAAGTTTGAGTAAACTCACTGTCTGGACGTAGCCTATTTTTGATATCGTTAGAAGTTGCAGCAATGTTGCTAACTCGATTGATAGCTCGATTAGTTACAAAAACAGCGATCGCACCTGCTAAGATTGCCGTTACCCCCATACCAGTTAACAAGAGCGACAGTTGTCTCTGTAGAGCTTCAGTTTCTGTTGAACTTTTTGCCCTCTCAAGTCTTACTTGCGGTATTTGTTTGCTACTTAAATTAATCCCATAGAAGTAAGTAGCTATCCCAATTGCAAACACAGGAAGTACGCTGATGCTTAGTGCCCAAACTATTGCTTTAGTCTTTAAACTCCATTTTTGTGGCCACAGCTTTTGTTGACGATTTCGCCTTGCTTGGTTTTGAGAAAAAGACTGACTCATAAATGAAACCTGGATTGTTGCAATTGAGAATCAAGTAAATGACCTCACCACCAAATTCTACACAAAACTTATTAAAAGACTGGCTTTCAGGAGTACTTTAAGGCACTCACCTTCTACGTCATTCCCTCTAACATCTCCACTTCTAACATTTTTTTAACAAATGCTTGACTCCCATCTTGGGTAAAGCTTTGGCTCATCGGAACTAAAATCAATCAAAAACGGTAACTTTTCTTTCATAACGGCGTAGATGCGATGCCTACGGCGGGCTACGCCTACGCAAAGTCCTATTTCATTTATAACTAATTTGAGCAGGCTGTACAGCTTGGGAAAGTTGTACGGTTTTACTATGTAAATCATTTTGATTATTAAGTAATCCTGCTCAGTAAGCGGTATCTAACGACACAAAAGTAATTTGAGAAAAATTAATAATCATCCTTTTGCTGAAACTGGCTCAATAACCAAGCCCCAACTTGAGATTGATTTATTTCACGGCTACAGCGTAAAGCTTCCTCTAAAATAGCGATCGCCAGAAGTTAAAGTGCTGCAATTTCTGTTTCTGGAGCAAATATATCTAGATCATAATCAGTAGATTTAAGCTATCGATTCAGGTATAAATTGGAATTGTCTTATCTCCCATAAACTTAAATTTGATTGCCAAAGCCTCTTTATTATCAACCCACAAGTGCTGAATTATCAACTTCAAGTCCATGATTCCAAATAAGTAAGTCGGCGCAATTAAAAGTAACTGGCGCTCGCGTAGCGTCTCCGACAGGAGAAGGCTGTTATTTGTCCTTTGTCACTTGTACTGAGCGTAGTCGAAGTATTGACCATGAGTAAGGGCTTTAAGCCTATTTACATTTCGTAATATACTTGGGTTTTTTCGTGCCAATTTACTTATAACGCAAAGAGGAAGAACATCAGTTACATCTTTCTCAACTCAAATTTTCAATTTTGGAACTAATTCATTAACTTTATTCATTAAGATGCAAGTATAAAATGGCGATTTGAGCCTTAGTTCATTGAGTTGACTTTATAAAGTCTCAATTTTTAGTGATTAGAATACCAATATTGAACCTTTGAACTCGGAACTTTGACCTTTTTGCTCGAACGTTGAGCCTTTGAACTAGGAACTTCGACCTTTTTGCTCGAACTTTGAGCCTCGGAACTCGAAGCTTCGACCTTTTTGCTCAAACGTTGAGCCTTTGAACTCGGAACTTTGACCTTTTTGCTCGAACGTTGAGCCTCGGAACTCGAAGCTTCGACCTTTTTGCTCGAACGTTGAGCCTCGGAACTCGAAGCTTCGACCTTTTTGCTCGAACGTTGAGCCTCGGAACTCGAAGCTTCGACCTTTTTGCTCAAACGTTCAAACTTTAAGCTTTAAACTTGCACGTCAACAGTGCAATTGATGAATTATTTCTACGAGCCCATAAATAAATTTATTTGCTCTTAAAACCTTGATTACACGGGAGGAATTTCAGAATCTTCCTCCCCTGCTCCCCTGCTCCCCGCCCCCTGCCTCTTTGGTTATCGTAACAATGACTGATTAGGCGTTAACTCGCTCTCAAAACGGCTGTAAACAACTTGGGTTGGATACCAACAAGAAAACCAGTACAAATCTTGAATAACTTTGTCAGAATTACTCGCGTCTGCAAACTCAAAGTGAACCAGCCCTAAATTATTCAATCCAACTACTTCCCGCCCGTCCTGAAACCAACGAAATTTCCAAAACATCAGAGGTTGCAACCATTTCCACTTAGCATTTTCTGCTCGTTTCCAGGGAGCTATCAAAGATAATATATCTGCTGTGCAGGTAGAAGTCTGAACAGTGTTTCGAGGTATCCATTCCAGCACACAATGCCAGTCAGAGTTAGTTAGCATCTGGCGATTATGGTGTAATTGTTTCGCAGAAACTTCTACCATATTGGGTGGGTTACTCCACCCGATCCAATGTCGCACCTTTTCGGGTAGTAGCCAATCTTTCAATCGTGTATGAATCAGCCGCGTCAAAATCTCTTCATTCTTCAATGCACTAGCGGTTAACTGCACCAATACAGATTGCAATTTGGAATGGGTGTGTGCATAAGACAAGTGAGCAACAGAACTGTAATGGATATCTCCAGATAGAATAATGACTTGTTGACGTTCTTCAAACAAGGTAGTTAGGAATTGCGCCAGTGCTTCCACATTAATGTTCCAAGCATCTCCAACATCGGTTGAAAAAACCTTCTCGCGTTGTAAATGCCAATGATGAATCCAATCAATTACTTGTAGACCAAATACATTAGTGGGCGCAATTACAAATGTATTTTGAATCTTAGTTTGTTCAGCTACTTGTTGTAAAGGTAAAACTAATTGTTGCTCAAAGGCTTTTGGACACAATAGCATCGGTGGTGCAATTGGTTTTTGATCGGCTGGATAACCCCGCCAAGTTCGTGTATCCAGCACAATTACTTCATGGCAATCGCTTCTGACTATATAGTGCCAAGTGAGCGCTTCAGGATCTCGATCCAGAATGAATACGGAACCGTCTCGGACTAAAATAGGTAAGCCTGTGGCAGGATCGTTGGCTGGCATACCGACATAACGAGCGATCGCATCATCAGCCTTTGCATCCTTCCCTTGAGAAGCTGACCAAGCTTGTGCAGCCGCCAACAACTTTTCACCGGATTGACCTTCTGTAAATTGCCCTGGTGTATTGCCCCATCCTTGAAATACCGTGTAGGCTAACAAGGCATTTTGGACTATTCTTCGCCCCAAGGGACGACCCAGCACCCGCAAACACCAAGCTTGATTTAAGTTCCAGTCATCACTTACATCATGGTCATCAAAGATGGTGTAAGTGGGAATATTAGCAAGGGCGCGACGCACTTTCCAGAGCGTATAAATGAATTGGCGCAAATGCCAGACTGCTTGGTTCCAATCTTTGATAGCATGGCGATCGCGCGTTACTTGATGTCCTTGAGGAAATGTGGTCGGCCAGCACACTGGCGACCAAGCTAGTAAATAAGTAGCGTAATATTCACCCAGGCTGAAAAGATGACTGTTAACTTTCTCCGATTTATTATGTAATCCTGCGGTCAACCCAGCTTCAGTTGTCGCAACATCAGCCCGCTCTCCAGGGGGTAGCTGCTGGGGAGTGCAGTAAACTCCATTTACCGGCAGTTGTTCTTCCCAACCCAAAAGGGCATCACCAAGAGTACTGGCAACCCACAACGACGGGTCTGCTACATCATCTCCGTAAATCTGATCTCCAGTCATAAATAGCTGGTGAGGGCGATTTTGAGGTTGATTTGCTGAAGCCTCAATTAAACTGTCAAGAATCGGTAGTGCATCAAACCCATGACCATGAGGTTTACGGCAGGAAGCATGGGCAATTTGCAAATCTTGAAGACGGTTTGGCGGCAGAACAAAAGTTGGTTTTTGATGAGCAAAGTAGCTGATGCTGACTGTAGGAGAAGAGTTTGAGCATAATGCTTGTTGCATTTGCAGGGTTTGGTCAGCAGCAGTAAGCTGGAGATCGTAAGCATAGAGGCGATCGCTAGTTAGGCGATATCCAACCGGGGATCGAGCCGTTATTGCAACTACATGAAGATACTTACCCAGTGCAAAGCTAGAGCGTTCTCCCTCCAATAAGCAATTTCCTAGTGCTTCACCATTATTTGTTGTTTCATAAACCTTGAGTTCTACCTGACAAGACTGTTTCAGAGCCACCCATACCGTCACTGACTCTGGTTCAGTATGTTTTAGGATTGGCCCCGCCAAAATTAGCGGCAGTTGTTGTAAAAACTCGTCCCCAGCTTGGTACTTCATTGCAAACAGTTGACAAATGGTGGTGTTTTAGATGATGTTGCTTTATTTATATAATCCAATCACCAAATGGGGACGAGTGTTTCGCCAGTCCTCGATCTGACATATCCATGATGAACGATGCCAACTCTTGCAGACGCTACGCGTAGCTTGCTTCCCCGTAGGGGTAAGGCGGGCTACGCCTACGCTAAACTGTAAAATATGCTTATCAACTTCAAAACCATCTGACTTGAAAACAGACAGCATATTTTATCGCATCTTTCAAAGCTTACCCAGCACCTTCTTTGAACTCATTAACCAACCGCCGTCACTAGCCAGTGCTTACCAATTTTCATCAGTCGAAGTCAAACAACTGGCATTTAGAATTGATGGTGTATTTTTACCTGATACTCCAGAATTACCGATTTATTTTGCTGAGGTGCAATTTCAACTCGATAAAAAAATTTATTCCCGTTTATTCGCCGAAATCTTTAATTATCTCGACAAAACTGAATTAACTAACAATTGGCGGGGTGTTGTCATCTTCCCCAATCGCAGCGTTGATACTGGAGATACAGAGAGATATGCAGAATTACTGAACTCACAACGAGTGACTTGCGTTTACTTGAACGAGTTAAGCTCAATTCCCACATCATCAATCGGGATTGAGACAGTCAAACTAATCATCGAACCAGAATCAACTGCAACAACAAAAGCTATTGAGATTGTCAACAGCGCTCGAAAAGAAATCCTCAATACCGCCCAACAGAGGGAAATTATACAATTAATAGAAACGATATTAATCTACAAATTGCCGCGCTTGAGCCGGGAGGAGATGGGAAAAATGTTCGGATTAAGTGAGTTAAAGCAAACTAAATTTTACCAAGAAGTTTTTGAAGAGGGTAAAGAAGAGGGCAAGTTAGAAGGCAAGTTAGAAGGAAAGCTAGAAGGAAAGCTAGAAGGGAAACTAGAAGGCAAGCTAGAAACAATACCTCAGCTATGGGCGTTAGGATTGAGTATTGAACAGATAGCCCAAGCGTTAGGTTTGGATGAAGAAGTTGTTAGGCAAGCTGTACAACCGAAATCTTGAAGAAGAATTCAGAAGTCAGAATTCAGGAGTCAGAATCAAGACGCTCACGGACTCGCTCTAAGCGTTCGCGTAGCGTCTCGTAGAGAAGCTATGCCGCAGGCTTTACGCTGCGCTATCAGTCGCGGGTCTGAATCCCCGACTGATTGTTCGCGCTTGCGTCTCGTAGAGAAGACTACCAAATCCTAGATTTGGAGGGGGTTTTAAACTTAATTTAATTAATTCTGGGCGATACCTTCTTGACGCGCTGCTTGTTGTACAGCAGCAGCAACAGCATTGACGACTCGCTCATCAAAGACTGAAGGAATAATATGTTCGCGATCCAAATCTGAAGGCTTGACTAAAGAAGCGATCGCATTTGCGGCTTCTAAATACATTGTGGTGGTAATTGTCTTTGCCCGACAATCTAAAGCACCACGGAATACCCCAGGAAAAGCTAGGACGTTATTGATTTGATTGGGGTAATCACTGCGACCGGTGGCGATAACAGCAACATCTTTACTAATTAATTCTGGCTGAATCTCTGGAATGGGATTTGCCATTGCAAACACAATTGGATCTTTCGCCATTGAATGCACCATTTCTGGTGTCAAAACTCCTGGTGCGCTGACTCCAATAAATACATCTGCCCCTTGCATCGCACCCGCTAAGGTACCTTGAGCTTTCACGGCAAATTCGAGTTTTTCTTCTGTCAAATCGGCACGACTGGTAGAGATAATCCCCTTAGAATCGCACATCCAGATTTTTTCTGCCCCAGCTTTACGGAGTAACCGCGCGATCGCTACTCCCGCCGCCCCAGCACCGTTAATCACGATGCGGATTTCTGCCATTGCCTTATTTACCAGTTTTAGAGAGTTAAACAACGCTGCCAAGGTGACAATGGCGGTACCGTGCTGATCGTCATGAAAAACGGGGATATCTAACTCTTCGCGCAATCTCTTTTCAATTTCAAAGCAGCGAGGTGCAGCGATATCTTCTAAATTCACACCCCCAAAAACTGGCGCGATATTCTTAACTGTCTGGATAATCTCTTCTGTATCTTGGGTAGCCAGACAGATGGGAAAAGCATCTAGCCCCGCAAATTCCTTGAATAGCATTGCTTTGCCTTCCATGACTGGCAGAGCAGCAGCTGGCCCAAGATTCCCTAATCCCAAAACGGCACTACCATCGGTAACAATAGCAACAGTGTTTTGTTTGATGGTTAACTTGTAAACTTCTTCTGGATCTTGAGCGATCGCTGTACAAATTCGACCGACTCCGGGCGTGTAAGCCATTGCTAGATCGGATACACTCTTCAAGGGAATTCTGCTAGTAATGCTGATTTTGCCACCGCGATGCAAATTAAAGGTGCGATCGTAGACACTGAGTAACTTGATATCTGGTAATGCTTTCACTGCTTGCACAATGGTTTCAGCATGTTCGGTACTAGCAGCATCAACGGTAATATCGCGGGTGGACTCTTTGCGGGTTTGCTCGATTAAATCAATTTGACCGAGATTACCGCCAGTAGTTGCGATCGCCTGGGTTACTGACGCTAACATCCCTACACGATTGGGAATCTGCAAGCGCAGTGTCAAACTAAAACTAGAATTAGGAGTTAGGGTTGCCATGTTGATTTTGGATTTTAAGTTTTAGATTTTATATTGAATTGAGACGAAAACTAAAATCTGAGATTTGTAGTCAGTACAAACATCATGAATGTAAACTCTTGGGATCAGCTTCAGTAGTTAGTTTCTTGACTGTTTGCGATTTTGATAATTATTTTTATTGATACCAATGCATTTACTAATATGAATGAGTCACAATTTAGTAATTGTACCCAAATACACTAGATATTTTTTAATATTTTATCTATACAAATATTTGTATCATTTAATACATAGTTTCAGCATTTCTAAGCTAAACACTCAACAAACTCCGCGTGTTCTTGTGAATTTAACCCTTGTTGCAGCACTGCTAAAACTTTCGTCATATCCCCTGTAATTAACGATGTAACAGCTAACCACAAGCCTGGAAATATCCTACTTTTAATTACACCATCTGCATCTGCTACAAGTGGCAAATATTCACCATTTTGCAAACAGAACCAGTCGAGTTTATTCTCTAAAGTCTGCCAGACGATATATTCTTGCACTCCATTGCGACGGTAGGCGCGTTTTTTGTCGTACAAATCAATAGATGCACTACTCGCTGCCACTTCTGCTACTAATTCCGGTGCGCCTTCTATATAATCATCCTTACTGATATATGCCTGTCCTCTGGCTGGTTTATCTATCAACAGCAAAACATCAGGCTGTGGTTCATTGTCTAAATCTAAGCGCACGGTAGCATTATCGCCTAGTTCTACGCCTGGGGTGGAAACTTTGTAATTCCCTAACCAGATAATTAAGTTTCCATGAGGTAAACCATGACTTCTAAAACGCAGTGGTGATGCCACGTAGACGACTCCTTCGATTAATTCTGCTTTTTTATTAGGCATTGCTGTATAACGACGCTCGAATTCGTAGCGGGTTAAGCGATCGCCACTTTCTAAGGGAGGGATGGAAGCGCTATTATTTAAGCCATGTTCTACAGAAGCCGCCATTACCTGATTCCTCATTCACAGGAGTTGTAGCTTGAATCTAACATAGTGAAGCCTCATGTTTTCGAGAAGCCGCCAAGAGTACGTCTACGCAGACAATAAGTTTCTTAATGTAACTGTCTATACTAAAATTGGATAATTCTAGGGAATATATCCTGTCCAAACTTGTTTGGCAGGGTTAGACAGTGGGTTTTTCTAATGAAAAAATTTCTGAGATACCTGGGTTTAGGTTTGCTATCTACCTTTTTGACTTCTACTCCCGGATTAGCAGCTGAACGCATTAACTTTTTTTATCCTCCCTTCGGCGAATTCTCGTTGTCGGTGGACTCGCTGGAAACTTTTGCGAAAGTTGGCAAAATCGATCAAGATTTTTCATTTTATGCTAGCCGTGCTACTCCTCAACAACTCGCTCAACTGCGGGATCTGCTCCAGCAAAGGTTCAATATCACGCCTACTTTAGTATCTCAAGTCACTTACTCACCGATCGGAGAGGAGGTAGTGCAACAACTAGGAAAATTACTCCTCACTGAGTCTCGACAGAACGGCTTCTATGCCATCCGTGCCTCTTTGATTTTGGCTGCTGCCGATCGCGAGGGTTTAACAGTGGTGAATTTGCTGCGGAAATTTCCTAGCAATACTGTGCGGGTGAATTTCACAGAGGGGTTAAGGATAGTTGATGACTTGTCACAATTGCTCAAGAAAAAGGATGAAGTTGTAGCTTCTCTTCAAAAAGAAGCGATCGCTCAAGCAGCCAATTCAACTGTTGACTTCTCAAAACAACCAGATTTGCGATCGCCAGGAAAATTCCGTTGGTTGAAAAAAAGCCTGGAGTTAAATGACATTTCTCGCTCACGCCGTCTACCGGTAGATATCTATTTACCTACAACTCAAAACTCAGAACCCACAGATCAAAATTCTCCGTCTCCTCCCTTCCCCCTGATTGTCATTTCTCATGGTCTTGCTTCAGACCGCTCTACCTTTGTCTACCTGGCAGAACATCTAGCATCTTATGGTTTTGCTGTTGCTGTACTAGAACACCCTGGTAGTAATGCCAAACGTTTTCAGCAATACTTTGCGGGTTTAGCAAGTCCACCAGAACCAGAGGAATTTATCAATCGACCTTTGGATATAAAGTATCTCCTCGATGAACTCCAGCGTCTAGAAAAATCTGATCCCACTCTCCACGGAAAACTCAATTTTCAGCAAGTTGGGGCGATTGGCCAGTCTTTTGGTGGTTATACCGTTTTGACTCTAGCAGGAGCAACGATTAACTTTGAGCAACTGCGCCAAGAATGTAATCCCAATTATTCATCCTTTAATTTGTCGCTGTTGTTGCAGTGTGAAGCAACTAAGTTACCCCAAAAAAATTATGAACTCAAAGACGATCGCATCAAGGCAATCATGGCGATTAATCCGATTGACAGCTTAGTTTTGGGTGAGAGCGGAATCAGTCAAATTAAAATGCCTGTAATGTTCGTAGCAGGTAGTCAAGATATTTTCGCCCCACCTGTATTTGAGCAAATTCGCCCCTTCACCTGGCTTTCTGATCCCAATAAGTACCTGGCTTTGATTGAAAACGCCACCCACTTTTCAGCGATCGCAGAACCTACTCCTGAAAATGATATCTTACCTGTGCCACCTGCCTTACTGGGCCCCGATCGTGATGCTGTTTATTCTTATCTCAATGCCCTCAGCGTCGCTTTTATGGAAACCCATCTTCTCAACCGCCCTGAATACCGTTCCTATTTGCAGCCATCTTATGCCACATTTATCAGCAAAGAGCCGCTTAATCTCAGTATTTTACAGTCGTTATCAGTAGCTCAATTTAATCAAATCTGGAGTGCGTCAATTCCCCAGTCAGGCAAACTATCAAATCCTCAACCTACCCCGCGTTAGTTATGACCGCATCGTGAAAAGAGCAGGGGAGAAAAGAAGATTACGTAAATATACATAGGTGTGGTGGAAGGCAGAATATTATAACTTACAGCAAGATCCCCAACTTCTGCCAGAAGTTGGGGATCTTGTTATTCAGGAATGATTTAAATTAGCAACACTACAAGTCTCAAAGATTACTTTGATAAACTCAAAGCTAAACCCAAACAAATTACTATTTACACTAAAGTTTCAGCAGATAAAACGCTGTTGTAATTTGCATTAAAAATGATGTATTAACCCTCTTGGATTATTTAAATAAATACAACCTCAGAAGCCTTTGTTTTCAATAAATCAGTAAATATGCTGATGGAAATCTGCGCGTTAATCAGTAACTCTAACTATTGCAAGCATAAACTCAAATTCTATATGTCTTTTTTGTTCCTAACAGATGAATTAGATATCAGAATTGCCCGAAAAAAGGCTATTTGTCAGGAAAGTGAGATATTTCTACTGAGGGATTTATAAAAACTTATTTAATAAAATATTTTATATATATATGCTTGTCGTTAAGAAGAATTAAGAAATCCTTATTAAAGAATATTGCAATACCTTGATTTAATTGCTAACGTGTGTATGACAACGATGCTGATGAACGCTCTGATCTAGGAGAAATAAAATCTATGAGCTATAGCCATTCAGCCAAGTGTGTTAGGCTTTGACTGGTTAAAAACGAGAAATTTCTGCCTCGTATAGACAATTATGAGGGATTGCAGATTAACCAAGAAATATCTCGTTGCCAAAGGCTTAATTTCAGTTTGATTTCAATTGCAATAGATTATTTGTCTTACTTGATGCCGACAAGCAAATGAAGAAAGGGAAAGGGGGAAAGGTTAAAGGGTAAAGGGGAAAGGAATGAAATTTCCCCTTTCCCTTTACCCCCTTCCCCACAAATGCCAAGAAGTCTCTTGTGGGGAAAAGTTCTTTATGCTTTCCCCCTTACCCTTTCCCCTTTTCCCCTTTTTGGTAACTCTTGATTGTGTATATCGGCAATAACGAAGAGGTTGGTAAGACTTAGATTTTGGAGGATAAAACCAATGGAGATTCAAGGTAAAGTTGCTCTGATTACAGGGGCTTCGCGTGGGATTGGACGAGCGATCGCTCTTGAGCTAGCGCAAGTCGGCATTAAGCGACTGATATTAGTAGCACGCGATCGCCAAAAGTTAGTCGAGGTAGCTAACGAAATCGAGGCGATGGGAACAGAAACTGCGATCGTGGCATTAGATTTGACGCAGACAATTGAAGTAAATATCGCTGTTGCCCAACTGTGGCGCAATTTCGGACAGATTCACATGCTGGTTAATTGTGCGGGTGTCGCATACCAAAGCTCGTTTTTGCAATCTAAGATGCCTCAAGTTCAAGAAGAACTCTCTGTGAACTTGTTAGGGATGTACAACCTCACGAGTCTGATTGCTCGACGTATGGTCAGCCAAAGGCAAGGGACAATCGTCAATGTATCGAGTCTGATGGGGAAGGTGGCTGCACCAACAATGGCGACTTACTCAGCTACTAAGTTTGCCATCTTAGGATTCACTCAAGCTTTGCGCCAAGAACTAGCTGAACACAATATCCGAGTGATTGCATTACTGCCTACCCTCACAGACACAGACATGGTGCGCGACTTAAAATTATTTCGCTGGGTGATCCCCATGACTCCGCAGCAAGTAGCCAAAGCACTCGTCGCTGGTATGCAAAATGATTCACCAGAAATTCTAGTCGGGTGGCAAAGTCATTTAGCCGTATTGTGTCAACGCCTTGCCCCTTGGTTCTTAGAGCTAATTTTACGAATCGCAACTCCGCCAGCGCCAAGAAAACAACAGCCTGCTGAAAGGCTCAATAAGCTGATCCCGAAACTGAATTTTTTAACCAGAATCCATCGTTTCGGTGATTTGTTCTTGTCAAGAACATGATTTCTCATGTGTCTGCACATAAGTCCTAAATTTTTTAGTGCATCGCTTATCCTACTGGGGTCAATTGCCTTTAGCTGAAAGGTAAAAACGGAAATACCCGATCGTATAAAACAGATTGACTGCAATTAGCAGTCCTTTACCCCAGTAGGTTCGTATGGAAGGAAATAGATAAATAGTTGCCCCTAGAACTAAGAGGATTTCTACCAAAGCTGCAATCGCGCCATAATGATTTGAGTCCCAATAAGAAACAGGGCTAATAAAACGGTAATTACCGAAGGGAAAAAAGTGTCGGTGAGCGTCGTTGTTATGGACTGGTAAATCTAAAAAAGAATGTAGCACCATACTGGCAAAGCCAACTTCAATCAACTGCCAACTCCAGATATGGGCAATCAATATTCCAAGCAGCGCTAGTGGAATTGAATGAAACGTACTGACAATAGCTTGCCAAAAAGGTTGATAATAGACTTCTGACCAAATCTGGCGTGTCGGCAGATGGTAAACAAACTTCATTAAAAAGTAGAACACAAAGATGGGAATATCTGGTAAGACTGCGCCGATGATAATTGCCGGACTTGCCTGAGTTCGCAATTGTTGATTGAAAATCAGCAAGTTGAGAATAGCGTGACTTGGAGTATTCATTGTATATACGCTGAGTTAAGTATTATTAAATACAAACGCAAGTTTTCTAGATATAACTCATATTGGAGCAACCAGAAATGCTTTCCTTCCCTACTACTCTCAGCAGTTTGTCCGAAATCATTGATGGCTTGCCGAATATTTCTGGTTGGGAAACAGAGGTTCTCTCTGTAGTTAACCACGATCAACCAGTATTTTTACCAACAACAAATATCCGCTTAGAAGACGTAAATGCTGTGTTTGCGATCGCCTTACACATGCACCAGCCAACTATACCTGCTGGGAATGGCGGTACACTGATCAGCAATCTGCAATACATGTTTGAACATCCCAACGAGGGGGATAACCACAATGCAGATCCTTTTGCATATTGTTACAGCCGGATGGGAGACTTGATCCCCGAACTTGTAAGTCAAGGTTGCAATCCCCGTGTGATGTTGGATTACTCAGGTAATCTTTTGTGGGGATTGCGGCAAATGGGACGCAGTGATGTTCTCGATAATCTCAAACGGATCACTTGCGATCGCAACTATCAACCGTATGTAGAATGGCTGGGTACAATGTGGGGTCATGCAGTTATTCCTTCCACACCCATAGCAGATATTAAATTGCATATCATTGCATGGCAACATCACTTCGCAGCAATTTTTGGCTGGGAAGCACTAGCACGAGTCAAAGGCTTTTCGCCTCCAGAAATGCACCTACCAAATCACCCTGATGCTCTGTTTGAATTTGTGAAAGCGCTGAAAGAATGTGGATATCGCTGGCTACTTGTTCAAGAACATTCTGTAGAAACTCTTACTGGCCAATCTCTGACTCATAAACATTTACCACATTGTCTGATTGCCCGCAATTCTCAAGGCGAAACTATTAGCATCACAGTCTTAATTAAAACTCAAGGTTCGGATACTAAATTAGTTGCACAAATGCAGCCTTATTATGAAGCTAAAACTTTATCCAAACAACAAATTGGTAGTGTTTTTGTGCCACCAATAGTTAGCCAAATTGGAGATGGGGAAAACGGCGGTGTGATGATGAATGAATTTCCTAGTGCTTTTAAACAAGCTTGGTGGGATATGGTCAATAATGGGGGAGGAAAATCAGGTGTTGTTGGAATGTGTGGTACAGAATATTTAGAATTTATCGAAGCTGCTGGATGCAAACCTGAAGACTATCCAACTTGTCAACCAGTGGGACAACATCAGATTTGGGAGAGAGTTTCACCAGATAATTGCCAACCCGAAGCTGTAGAAAATGCGATTCAAGAATTAAAGCAAATAAACTCTAATTTTCATCTGGATGGAGCCTCATGGACAAATCATATCAGTTGGGTCAAAGGATATGAAAATGTGTTGTCTCCTATGTATCAATTAAGTAGTTCATTCCATCAAAAGTTTGATCAATTACAGCAACTTAATTCAGCAGAACCTGTTACCAGACAATCTCACTATCGTAACCTTCTACTACACAACCTTTTGCTGCAAACCAGTTGTTTTCGTTATTGGGGACAAGGTGCTTGGACTGATCACGCACGGGAAATTTACCAACGTGGCGAAAACTTATTGCAGATGAATTGAAGAAGAACTTAGCAGTCTGAATCAAGACCTTTCTGCGAGACGTTACGTGCAGCGTCTCGTAGAGAAAGATGACAAGAATTCGTAGAGTGTGTGTAAGTCTTACTGAATTCTGACTCCTGAATTCTGAATTCTGTTTCGATAAAAAGTCAGGTGAATTGAGATTTAGTTCAAGTAAGTGGGAAATCTAAGTGTAGGTTGCTGGGTGCTGAGATCCAAATTGGATGAGCTACCTGGGGTTAAAACTTACAATGAGGTAGTTGTGTTTCGAGTTGTTGTTGGCCATAGCGACGATCCTGATTCTCAAAATGCGATCGCTGAAGTTATTCAAGAATGTAGCTGTTCTCTTGCCGATTCCCTTCCTCAAGCTGGAATTTTATTTACTGCTATAGACTTTGACCATGTGTTAATTTTACAGCGCATCCAAGACGCTTTCCCCGGAATTGAGTTGATTGGTGGAACTACAAATGGAGAAATCTCTTCAATTCTGGAGTTTCAGCAAGATTCTCTGACCTTAATGCTGTTTGCTAGCGATGAAGTGGAAATTTGTGCAGGTATTGGACGAGGAGCATCCAAAAATCCAGCCCTTGCAGCCCAAGAAGCGATCGCCCAAGCTAAGGCAAAAAGTGCATCAGTACCACAATTGTGCCTTACTTTCCCGGATAGTCTAACCAGCAATGGGGTTTTAATTTTAGAAGCTTTAAAACAAAGCCTCGGAGAGCATATTCCCATCATTGGGGGAATGACTGCCGATGACTATACCTTTGACAAAACCTACCAATTCTTCCAGGGTGAGGTATTGAGTGATTCAATTCCAGTGCTGCTATTCTCTGGAAAACTACTATTTTCTCACGGAGTTGCCTGTGGTTGGACTCCCATTAGTCAACGTAGCCGTGTAACTAAAGTGGATGGAAACGTAGTCTATGAAATTGATGGACAGCGTGCCTTAGATTTCTATCAGCATTATCTTGGTGAAGAAAGATTTGCATCCAATTATGCCATCTATGCTCTGGCAGTTTTTGAGGATCAAAATCATTTCTATTTACGCGCACCCAATGGCTACGATCAACAGTCTGGTAGCGTGAAGTTTTTTTTAGATATTCCTGAACAGGCCGTTGTACAAATCACTGATGCAACTCGTGACAATATTTTGTTAGCCTCTGAGACATCTTTGAAAAATGCTCTTGCCGATTATCCTGGTTTAGAACCAACAGCAGCGTTGCTGATTTCCTGTGCAGCCCGTCGGCGAATTCTGGGAACTCTGACCAGAGAGGAGTATCAGCTTGTCAAAACTCATTTACCATACGCATTGCCTTGTTGTGGTTTCTATGCTTATGGTGAAATTGCTCCTATAGCGAGTGGAGGCCAAACGCAAGTTCATAACAAAACCTTTGTCACACTGTTAATAGGAACAAAATGAGTTGTGTATGGATAACCAAGACAATTCCATACAGATGCAAGAGTTAGAAAAGACAAACCGTATCTTGCGGAAAAAGCTGGAACGCTGCGAATCTGAACGCCGCCAGCTAGAAACTGACATTTGCACAAAGGAATTTTTACTCAAGAAAGTCATTTGTGAGTTAGAAGATTCGCGCACAGATTTGCAGCACAGAGGCCAAGAGTTAGAAAATACGTTAGATAGTTTGCATCAAATGCAAGCTCAAATGATTCAAAGCGAAAAGATGTCTGCCCTGGGTCAAATGGTGGCAGGGATTGCTCATGAAATCAACAATCCCGTTAGCTTTATTTACGGAAATCTCAGCTACATTAGCCAATATATTCATGACTTACTGCGACTTGTCCAGCTTTATCACCGTTATTTCCCCAATCCACCTACTGAAATTCAAACCGAACGCAAAACCATCGATTTAGAGTTTCTAGAAAAAGACGCGATTATGGTATTGCATTCAATGAATATCGGGACAGAGCGGATTCGAGAGATTGTGCTGTCACTACGTAACTTCTCACGCTTAGATGAAAGTGAGTTCAAAGCCGTAGATGTTCATGAAGGCATCGACAATACTTTGATGATTTTGCAACACCGCCTTAAAGCCACTGACAAAAGCCCAGTCATTCAGATCATCAAAGACTACGGTAATTTATCTCATGTAGAATGCTGCGCCGGACAGATCAACCAGGTGTTTATGAATATTTTAGTAAATGCGCTCGATGCTCTCGAAGAATTCAATGCTAAACGAACTTATCGAGAAATCCGCGATAATCCCAGTGCCATTACGATTCGTACCTCTGTCGTTGATTCGCAATGGGTAAAAATTGCGATCGCTGACAATGGCTCTGGGATTCCCGAATCGATTCAAAAAAAGATTTTCAACCCCTTCTTTACAACAAAACCTGTCGGTAAGGGCACAGGAATGGGAATGGCTATCAGCTATCAAATTATCACCGAAAAACATGGCGGCAAGTTAGAATTTTTTTCTACACTTGGAAAAGGAACGGAGTTTGTAGTTCAAATTCCTATCCAGCAACAAGTTTAGTCATTTGTGATTGGTTATTGGTGATTGGTAATAATGACTTCGGTTTCTCTACGGCTTTTTATGAAAATGATAGTGAGGCATTAGCGAGTTTACGAGCATTGCAAATGCGGGAATGTGGATCAAATAAGGGGGGGGTTCGTAGCCGTAGGATGAGTTAAAATCCATGATTTTGAATCAATCAAAGTAAAGGTAATAAAATTTCAAATTTTGTACCTATACCAATCTGTGAATGGAAATTTAATTTACCACCATGCCTCACAGTTATGATTCGATAACTTACTGCTAAACTAGTATTTTTACTATTCTTTGTTTCCAGAGAAAAAGACTCCATAATTTGCTGTTGCAATTCTTGAGACATTCCAGGGCCATTGTCAGCAATGCGAATTAATACCCAACGAGAATCTGGTGCATTTGGATTGCTTGCTTCTTGCGAAATTACTTGCGTAGTAATCTCAATTCGAGGTTTTTGAACAGTATTTTTATCTTCTAAATGCAACTGTTGCCTAACTGCTTCATTGAGTAAAATATCTACAACTTCACTGAAAATGTTCATCAAAACCTGGTTTAGCTGCCCTATAAAGCAATAAACTGGGGGTAGCTGACCGTAGTATTTGACTATTTCAATTTCCCCTTGAAGACGGCTATTAATTAATAAAATAATAGTATCTATACTAGCGTGTAAATCTACTGGCTTTGGATAAAGTTCATCGATATGGCAAAAGTTTTGTAAACTAGTAACAAGCTTTTTTAATCTTTCCGCGCCAGTACGGATACTCGCAAGCGATCGCGACAAATCTTGTTCTAAAAAATCAAATTCAATATCTTCTTTAATTTGATTAATTGCCTGGGAAACTGATGGTAACTCTTGATCGTAAGCAGCTATTAGCTTGAGTAAATCTTGACTGTAGGTAGAAACATAAGTTATATTCCCCCAAATAAAACCCACTGGGTCTAAAATTTCGTGCGCTACGCCGTCTACCAAACGTCCCAGATTTGCCATTTTATCATTTTGAATCATTTGAGCTTGGCTGCGTTCATAGCGCACCAGATTGTCGATTCCTCGAATTTGCCAAGAAATAATATTCAATTCTTGGACATCTAACAATCTATAAGCACCAGATTCTGTGTGTACTACAATTGGTTCTGCTAATAATTCTGGCGATCGCTTTAAGCTAAGTTGCATCGCTGTTAAAATCGATGTTGTATCAGCAAGCAGCAACATCGGTATCCGCGCATAGCTGTAGAGAACGGCTAATGGTTGCTGAACCAACAACTCTTGTCCATAAGGACGGATCAAAAATTCCAGCAGCCGCCGCCGCGAAATCATCCCAATGAACTTTCCCTGTTCTACCAAAACTACTCCTGGTAGCAGGGGATATTTTTCTAAAAAATTAGCCACTTCCATCCCAGTGTGATTGATTTCCACCGGGAAGTTGTACATTGGTAGTTCTTGGAGGGTTGAATCTAAACCCAGATCGCGATCGCTACCAAGAGACAAAAATGGCGGTGAGATTTGGCAACTAAATTCTTCTGACACTAGACACCCTGATTTTTACAAAGATTGGGTAAACAATAAGTTAATATTTTACATTCTGCCACCCTCGAAATCAGGTTTTGGTTTAGGTATCTAATAAGACTAGTGGTATATCAGGGTGAAAATTGTTCTCAGGTGACTAGTAGTTCGCCAAGTGAACTTGGCGGGGTAAAGGGTAAAGGGGAAGGGGGAAAGGTTTCAAATCCCTTACCCCTTACCCCTTATCCTTTACCCAGGCATGACGCAGCATTTTTGGGTTGGCAGACTACTAGAAGTAATTGGCGTGCGATTTATTAATGAAAGCAATTTAGAGAAAAACTGCCTCCTGCCTCCTTCAAAATCTTGGTAGTGAATATTTAGAGAGCGATGTCTACGACGGGCTACGCTTACGCAAGCTAAACTAAAAATAATCTTTACGAAGAGTGCAAAGGTAGCGTTATGACCTCTGTAACCAATCCACCCAACGCCCTCACTCCTTTCCCCTTCCCGGATCATACTCAACTTCCTGAGTCCGATGGTACGTTTGTGTTCGCGGAGCGTGCCGGAGGCAAAAATTGGCAAGAGCATCCCCAAAGCATCCTACTAACTGACTCTATTACACCTATCCTTAAACAATTAAATCCTGAAGGTGAATACTGTATAGGGCAAGACTTAGGCATTTACTGGCGCTTAACCGATCCCCCGGAAAAAGGCGCAGAAGCACCAGATTGGTTTTATGTACCGAATGTACCATTTTTGCTCAATGGGCAAACGCGACGTTCTTATGTGTTGTGGCGAGAGTTTATTGCCCCGTTGATTGTTTTAGAATTTGTCTCTGGAGACGGTAGTGAAGAACGGGATCAAACTCCTTTGAAGGGTAAATTTTGGATTTATGAGCAAGTCATTCGTCCTCCCTTCTACGGCATTTATGAAGCGAGTAAAGCCAACCTAGAAGTTTATCATCTGATTGAAGGACAGTATCAGATTTTACCAGCAAATGAACGAGGACATTATCCCATTGTTGCTTTGGGTGTTGAATTAGGTTTATGGCTAGGAGTTTATCAGAATGTGGAATTACCCTGGCTGCGTTGGTGGGATTTACAAGGTAATTTGTTGTTGAATGGCGATGAAAGAGCCGAACAGGAATCTCAAAGGGCAGAACAAGAATCCCAAAGAGCAGAACAGGAACGCCAAAGAGCCGATCGCCTAGCTACCCAATTGCGATCGCTCGGCATTGAACCAGAAGCCTGATATCTTACTAAGAATTACGAATTAAAAAGGGCTGGTGTAAAAGAGTCATCTGTGGCTTAATTTGTTTAGACACAAATTTTACTGCTACCAGGGTAATCACGATGACAAATAAACCTCCTTCCGAACCGGAGTCATCCCAAAGAACTGCCCTTGGCTTTGATGAATTTATAGCCATTCTGGTTGCCTTCACCACTATCGGAGCGATTCTTTTTTGGTCATTGTCCCGCAGGGATTCTAGCTGGAACTTCAACGGGCTGCTGTCGGCTTCTTCCACTCCTTCGCCTAGTGTTCAACCAAATCAAGTATTGCCCTCCCTTAATCCCAAGGTAGAACCAAATGTAGTCCCTAAGACAGTTTTGCCCTATTCTCCACCGGAGGCTGTTGTTGAACCCAAGACACCTTCATTGCCAACTAACAGCGCCCCTTCCCGTGCAGTGTTACCATCTGCTCAGGTAATCCCAACTCAACCCCCACAACTACAGACACCTGTACCCTCTTCAGCAGTACTTGAGTCATCACTTAAATCATCAGCGCTACCTTTAGTAACTCCAGCAAAACAAAAATCTATTATTCCGCCGCCAATTGCATTTAACGATGTGCCCACTAACTTTTGGGGTCGGCGTTTTATAGATGTTCTTTCTTCTCGTAGTATTCTCAAAGGATTTCCTGATTATTCTTTTAGACCAAATCAGCCTGTAAACCGCGCTGAATTTGCTGCGATTGTACAAAAAGCCTTTGACCAAGAACCGTCTAAGACTGCGATCGCATTTGAAGATGTACCAACAAAATTCTGGGCAACTCCAGCAATTGGCCAAGCCATCAATGCCGGATTTCTCAAAGGCTACCCGAAAAAAACCTTCAAGCCACAACAAAATATTTCACGAGTGCAAGTTTTGGTTGCCCTTGTTAGTGGGTTGAATTTGAAAGCGCCCACTTCTCCAAATCAGATTTTAAGTGTCTATAAAGATGCTAAAGATATTCCACCTTATGCTATTAGCAAAATAGCTGCTGCTACAACCAATGGTCTGGTAGTTAACTATCCAAACCCACAAATTCTTGCTCCCAACAAAGTAGCTAGTCGGGCTGAAGTGGCGGCGATGATTCATCAAGCTTTAGTAAAACGGGGCAAGTTGGAGGCAATTTCATCTCCAAGTATAGTGCGATTGCCCAGTGCATCTCCAGAAACTTCGCGCACTCCCAAGGTTAAATTGTCGCCAGGAGGCTCGTCTCGGTGAGTTTGTTAGAGAAAGTGTTCAACAAAGAAGCAGAGGAAAAAGATTTTTAACGATCCTTTATTCCTCTGCTTCTTGGCCAACCCATTGCAGAAAATTCAAAATTCAAAATTAGAAATTCAAAAATTTTTGATTTTGAGAAAAGTCTGAGCTAAGGCTTCCTTAGATCAGACTCAGAGGGTGATTTTGAATTAGATTATTTGCGTAGAGTCTTTGCAGGATAAGCGATATTTAGATATCAAGCTTCTGGAATTTTACCAACCACTTGTGATTTTAGAGTGGTGATTTCACTAGTTAACTCTTTCCTCGTTGAGGCTTTGAGTAAATAGCGGTAAACAAACCAGGCAGAGTAACCAATCCCTATCAACTCAAAAGTAGGCGCTACTAAAGGGATATCATTCAAAGCATCTAATATTGCCAAGAGTACTTTAACACCAACAATTGATCCTACAATTAAACCAACTGTTACCAGAGGTTGCTTATATTCATTAAAGAAGCCTCCCACATATTCTGGCAATGTTGCTAAAAATGTAGAAACTTGCTCCCCGTATTTTAGCCATTCATCTTGAGACTGTGCGGGAGGCTGGACTTTTGTGATGGTTCCCGTTTGGGTGTTGATCTCTGCCACTGTAGTCTCTTTGGATGCGGTTTCAGTAAAATCTTGTTCTGGCATTTTCACTCCCATTAATTTGACAGTTGAGTTTTTCTAATCTGGATAATTGCAACCAAAAGGCTGTTGGTTAGGTAATGCACAAGCGCATCAGTACAATTGATTAAAGGGCACAAAAGGGTTTTAGTGTCCTTTAACTATAATTGCCCCGTAATATCTACTGCATCAACTACAAGGTAGACAGTCAGTAGGAGGATAGAATTCAGAAGGGAGTAGGATGTATTATAATCGTCCTTCTGAGTTCTTTTCTAAATCAACTGGAATCCTCTGGTTGTGATTATCCCATTCCGTGTCATTTGTTCATAATCGTACTAAATCTAAGTACAAATCAGGCAAAATCAGCCCACCTCTCATTTATATAAGCCTAAAAGCCGATTTTAGCCAATATTAAAGCTATCTTAAGCCGGGTTCGTCAATTAACGCATTCGTATTGATATTAATACGTAATAAAAGTTTTTGTGTATTCACATCGACTAGACTTTCAACCTATTTTATGATAAGCGTGCTGGTAATTGGGGATGAGGCAGAAATAACCTAATGCCCCATGCCCCATAATCAAACCTTTTGTTTTTTTCCTGATTGTATTAATTTTATAAGGAAGCAGTAAGGTAGACTAGTGGCTTACCTGATGGCAAGAACTAATTGCTATCAGCTGTATATTGAGGAAAGTATTGTGGTAAGGAGAAGACGGTCTCAGACAGGTCTTTAGTTTGGGAAATTATTTGTTACTGTTGAAAAAAGTGAATTCGGTTCACTGTCAGTAAGTGTACTTAGCAACATTGCTATCAAAATAACTCATAGGATATGAGGTTATGCGAATTATCTACTAAGCAATGATTTGCTGTTGCTATAAAAGAAGATAATGTAAATGTTAATAACCAATTAAACTGTTTGTACAAGCTAAACTGATTTGGTAATTTTTACGGGAAGGCAAGGAGGTTTGAGAAATGCCAACTCAAAAGCCAACCCTTATCGATAGCAGTTCAGAAATCAAAAAAGTGTCAGCCGAAGAGCCATCGACAGACGAACTACCGACCATAGAATTTCCCTCACGAGGGAAACTCAAAGCCAGTTCTTGGCGCATCCATCAAAAAATTGGCTATGGGTACTTTGTAGCTATCGGAATTGGTTTTTTTGGAGCGCTAACTGGGTTAGTGATTGCCAACTACTACCGGGGTAGGGAAGTAAGGCAATTCAATCAAGCTTATGAACAAGGACAACTACTGAGTAATTATAGAGATGCAGTAGTAGGGGCGCAATTACATAGCTCTAATCTAGTTGCTGTATTAGAAAATTCACAGCAACTACAAACTAAAAAAGCTGATTTTTTGAAGAATGTTGAAAAAGCCCAGCAATTAGAGTCAAAAATTTCTGGATTTATTGACAGTAAACCTAAAAGACTAGCGGCAACAAGTTCGACTTTACAGACGCTATTGCTAGATTACAAGAATAATTTAAAAGCTTACGTTGACCAAATCGAGATCGTCTTAGATAAGATTGACTCCCAACCAGCGCAGCCTCAGCAAATTTCTGCTGCCCGATCGCAGTTATTGACAATCATGCGTGGTGAAACAGCCATGCGCCTAGATCAGCTTTCTGAAAGCTTGGCTAATATCCTACAAACTGCTGAGAATCAAGAGCAAGAAAGGCAAAAAGCCGTTGAGCAGGCAAAAGTAGTTGAGCGATTTATCGTAATTATCAGTATGCTCGTTTCGGTGGCGATCGCAGCTATTGTAGCTTGGCGTACCAGTCGAGCGATCGCTGAACCAGTTATCACCGTCACCCAAGTAGCTGAACAAGTGGCGCGGAAACATAATTTTGATTTGCGAGCGCCCGTCACCACTGAAGATGAAATTGGCTTACTTGCCAAATCTCTAAATCGCCTGATTGAGCGAGTATCTGAGCGAACCAAAGAACTACAACAAGCTAAAGAGTTAGCCGAAGCTGCTAGCAAGGCAAAAAGCGTATTTTTAGCCAATGTCAGCCACGAATTACGCACACCATTAAATGCTGTCATTGGCTTGAGCCAACTTCTAGAAGACGACGCTACCGATCTTGGTTTATCAGCAGACTTTATCACCGACTTAGAAACAATTAACGCTGCTGGTAAACATCTACTGCACTTGATTAACGAAATCCTCGACTTGTCAAAAATTGAAGCGGGGAAAATGACTCTCTATCCAGAAACATTTGAGATTGCGACGCTAATTAATAACGTCGTCCTCACAGTCAAACCAGCTATAGAAAAAAATGCCAATGTTTTAGAAGTGCATTTTGATGAGCAACTTGGAACTATGTACGCCGATCAAACTAGGATGCGGCAGGTGTTGTTAAATTTACTAAGCAACGCCAGTAAGTTCACTACAAATGGCAAGGTGACGCTGACAGTCAATAGAGAAAAGGAGGAATTACGGCTGGATGCTCCTTTAGGCATGATTACTTTTACCGTTACCGACACAGGTATAGGTATGTCTAACCGTCAACAGCAGCAGTTATTTCAACCTTTTACCCAAGGAGATACTTCGACTACGAAAAAGTATGGAGGTACAGGACTGGGCTTGGCAATTAGCCGCCACTTTTGTCAGATGATGGGTGGTGAGATTATTGTCAAAAGCCAGCCGGGACTTGGTTCTACTTTTACTATTCGTCTGCCAATGACTGTACAGGATTGAAGGGATTGGGAATTGGGAATTGGGCTTGGGAATTGGGAATTGGGGTAAAACAGTTTTGTTAGCGCTAGCGGGGCGTTTAGCCCGTTCTGAGTAAGGAAGTGAGATTTCTCACTCAGAACTAAAATGTAAATTTAAGTAATAATACTTACCTTACCTGTATCCAAGTCGTAGCGACCGCCCACGATTTTCAATTTACCTGACTGCACCTGCTCACTTAAAAGCTTTGATTTTTGCAACCGTTCAATTTGATATTGCACATTTGCTACCACAGCATTTTCAACCGCGTCACCTGGCTGATCCTTGACCTTTTTCAGAGCTGGCTCAATTGCCTTCACAAACGTACTAATATCACCGGGTAACGATTCTTTTTGTACAGCTGCGGTTACAGCCCCACAACGTTCATGGCCCATCACCATCAGCAGTGGAGAACCTAATAAAACAACGGCATATTCAATACTGCCGATCGCTTCATGTGTGGCAATATTGCCGGCAATCCGAACATCAAAGATGTCTCCAATACCCTGATCGAAAACAATTTCTGCCGGTACTCGTGAATCAGCACAACTAAGAATAGTTGCAAATGGATGTTGAGCTTGAGCAACTTCGTGCAACCGCAGCTCAGATTGATCGGGGTATTGGGGGTGATGTTTAATAAATCGCTGATTTCCCTCTATCAGCTTTTGTAATGCTTCATCAGGACTGAGGGATTCAGGGGAATTTGGGGGGATTTCGGCAGCTTTAGCCTGTTTAACCTGCCAGAGTAAATCGCTGGCAGTTAGCATCATTCCAAAGGCTCCGGTCATTCCCAACTTCAAAAAGTCACGACGTTCCATGAAATGCTTCATTGAATTTATAACTCTCTTAAATCGACGCGATACATCTGACAGAGCGAATTTCCATCACATCGGAAACGTAGCAAGTACCTCCGAACTTATTGAGGAGTGGTCTGAGATTTTCAACAACACGCTTGAGTTCTTCTGGCATACAAAATGCGAGGATGTAAACATTATCAAGCATGGTCATGTCTAAATCTTCTGTCGTTCCTCGTAATCCTTTACCAACTACATTGCGGATTACGGCATGGCTATGTACACCCGACTTGTCTAAACTCTCTAAAATTTTGGCAAGCTCAAAGGAGTTGGCGATAATTTCTATCTTTTTAACTACGTGCATATTATTACCTCCAAAATAGGTTAATTCCGTAGAGATATAGCGGAATTCCCACAATAATATTGAACGGAAATGTTACTGCTAAAGCGGTAGAAACATACAGGCTGGGATTTGCTTCGGGAACAGTCATCCGCATCGCCGCCGGGACAGCAATGTAAGAAGCACTGGCACACAATACAGCGAATAACAGCGAATTTCCCGGAGGCATACCGATGAATTTGGCAATCACTAACCCAACGCCTGCATTGAGTATAGGAATTAGTATGGCAAATAAAATCAGGAAAACTCCGGTTTTTTGCAAGTCTTTAATTCTTCTGGCAGCAACCAGTCCCATATCCAGTAAAAAGAAGGTGAGAATGCCATAAAACAACCCTTGAGCAAAGGGTTCTAATACGTGCCAACCACGTTCTCCTGTCAACACACCGATTAAAAGGCTACCAACTAGTAGAAAAACTGAACTATTAAGAAATGCTTCTTGCAAAACTTCCGACCAAGCAAACTCTCGCTTTTCATCGGCGGTGAATATACTCACCAAGATCAGACCAACAATGATCGCCGGAGATTCCATCAGGGCCAGAGCTGCTACCATGTAACCATCATACTGAATACCAAGCTCACTAAGAAAAGCGCCAGCAGTGATGAAAGTGACAGCACTGATAGAACCGTAGGTTGCAGCGATCGCAGCAGCATCGTAAGTATCCAGTTTCCACTTTAATATAAAAAAGGTGTAAATTGGAACAACACAAGCCATCATCATTGCTGCTGCGAGTGTTAGAATCACTTCTTGATTAAGTCCGCTTTTGATTAGTTCTACCCCTCCTTTAAAACCAATGGCAAACAGCAGATACAACGAAAGGAGTTTAGGCACTGGTGGGGGAATTTCTAGATCAGACTTGACAAAAACCGCAGTCATGCCTAAAAAGAAAAACAGGATTGGCGGATTCAAAATGTTGGATACAATTAAGCTCAGATCCATATCCACCTATCCTTGTATTGGTTAAACCTGAAATTAAAGAAATTTTTCATCTTTAAAAACTCAACGGTTGAATCGTGATGTATTGTGTATGGCTACCCCGTATCAATTGGGTACTCAAGGAGTGAATTGTCTTATTCGTGACAATACTTATTGATTAGGTGTTAAACAGCGCTGAGAACAGAAAAAGTGAGAGCTTGCCCAACATTTTTTGATGTTGGATTCCCCGTCGCTGATCTTACGACAGAAAGTGTAGGGAGAACTCGCAATCAACGTATTTAGCGTAGAAAAAATTAACGTATTGTAGGGGCAATTTATGAATTGCTCTTACACAAATCTTGCTTAAATCCCAGTATTTTTGATTTACAACAGTTTTGCAAATCCTGCTTGCTCAAAAGTCAAGGTTATGATTCTCGCTTTGGCATTCCATAGAGATAATGGTCATGCTGGTGTGCCAAATCACTAATATCTGTATAAACTGCACAATTTTTAATCAACTGCCTCAACTTATCCCAATCTGAATCTTCTGGCGTTGCTGGCTCAGGTGTGCGGTTTTCTTCGACAAAGACAATTATAACTGACTGCCCCTCAGACCCTTCAATTGGTTCGTTAGGATGAACCACACCGTTTTGGAATGTGCCTTTGACTGAGAGCATGGCTTTCTCTTGCTTCTACATAAATCATGATACAGTACCATTCTGGTTAAGAAGATTGCCGCACAATCTTTATTGACCAAGTTTCGTTAGGATATTGTAACCTGGGCAATAGTGACTTTCTATTGATGTGACACCAGGCAATCGCTTTTTCACATCCATGACAACAACCATCGACTTTCTCAGTCACCTTAACCCTAGCCAACGTCAAGCTGTCGAACACTACTGCGGGCCGTTGCTAGTTGTTGCTGGCGCAGGTTCCGGTAAAACACGAGCGCTGACTTATCGTATTGCGAATCTGATTCTGAAACACAAAGTTGATCCAGAACATATCCTGGCGGTTACTTTTACCAACAAAGCTGCGCGGGAGATGAAAGAACGGATTCAACGGCTGTTTGCAGAACAACTGGCTATGAAACAACATGGTCAGCGATTGGATTTGTTGACAGAATACCAACAAACGCAATTGCGATCGCAAGTTTATAAAAGCACTATCAAAGATTTGTGGTGTGGCACTTTCCACAGTCTATTTTCTCGCATTCTCCGCTTTGATATTGAAAAATACGTAGACGAAAAAGGACGCAAGTGGAATCGTAATTTCTCTATCTTTGATGAATCAGATGTTATAAGTCTGATCAAAGAAATCGTTAATAAAGAGCTAAATTTAGACGATAAGAAGTTTGATGCCCGCTCTGTCCGCTACGCTATTAGTAACGCTAAAAACCAAGGTTTATCACCCCAAGAATTTGAGCAAGATCAACCAAATTATCGCGGACGGGTAATTGCCCAAGTTTACAATTTATATCAAGATAAGTTAGCACAAAATAACGCTCTCGACTTTGACGATCTAATTCTTGTACCTACTAGATTATTTCAACAAAACGAGCAGGTATTGGGTTACTGGCATCGCAAATTTCGTCATATCCTCGTAGATGAATATCAAGATACTAACCGTACTCAGTATCAACTGATTAATTTATTAGTTACTAATGGCGAAACCAAAAAGAGCGAATGGCAATGGGAAAATCGCTCAGTTTTTGTTGTCGGTGATGCAGACCAATCAATTTACAGCTTTCGGATGGCAGATTTCACCATCTTGCTAGGATTTCAGGAAGACTTTGGCGATGGTTTGGTAGATGATGACACCCGAACGATGGTTAAGCTAGAAGAAAACTATCGTTCTTGTGAAAACATTCTGCAAGCGGCTAATGAACTGATTGAAAATAACACCCAACGGATTGATAAAGTCCTGAAGGCGACGCGGGGATCGGGTGAACAGATTACTTGTCACAAAGCCGATGAAGAACTTGCAGAAGCGGCATTTGTGATTAATCAAATTAGCACTTTAGAACAGCAAAATCCAGAGTTAAACTGGGGTAGTTTTGCTATACTTTATCGGACGAATGCCCAATCTCGTCCCTTTGAAGAATTGTTGGTGAAATATCAAATTCCTTACACAGTTGTGGGGGGAATGAGGTTTTACGATCGCAAAGAAATTAAAGATGTCGTCGCTTATTTAAGAGCGATAAATAATCCGGCTGATACAGTCAGTTTATTACGAGTTATTAATACTCCCCGGCGGGGAATTGGCAAAACCACTATTGATGCTTTGATAAACGCATCTCAGCAATTAGGGACAACTTTGTGGGAAATCCTCAGCGATGAGACATCAGTTAATACATTAGCTGGACGGGCGACAAAAGCTGTAAATAACTTTGCTGCAATGATTAGCCGTTGGCAAGGACAAGTCGCCACGCTTCCCGTGACTGAGGTTTTGCAAGGAATACTAGAAGATTCTGGTTACGTTCAAGACTTGATGAATCAAGGTACAGACGAAGCCACAGATCGAGTACAAAACGTTCAGGAACTTTATAACGCTGCACTGCAATTTCAAGAAGAAAACGAAGAAATTTCCCTGCGAGATTTTTTAAGTAGCGCCGCCCTCAGTTCCGATTTGGATAACTTAAAAGAAGGACAGACAGCCGTTTCTTTGATGACTTTGCACGCTTCCAAAGGTTTGGAATTTCCCGTAGTATTTTTAGTGGGATTAGAACAGGGGCTATTTCCCGGCTACCGTTCCCTAAGCGATCCTGCATCTTTGGAAGAAGAACGCCGCCTGTGTTATGTGGGAATTACTCGCGCCCAAGAGCGGTTATTTTTATCACACGCGCGGGAACGCCGTTTGTATGGTTCTCGTGAACCTGCGATGCGATCGCAATTTCTCGACGAATTACCAGAAGAATTATTATCTACAAAACGCGCGAGTCGTCAAAGTTATACCAAAAGTGCTTCTAATTCTAGTGAAAAACAAGACGCAAACCAGAATTGGCAAGTAGGAGATAGAGTATTACACAAGACTTTTGGTCTTGGTGAAATCACCCACGTCTTCGGAACGGGTAATAAGATGTCTGTAGCAATTAAATTTGCCAGCTTAGGACAAAAAATTGTTGACCCAAGAGTAGCACAATTGCAAAAAATTTGAAAACAAAGCCACAGATTCCCAACTTTTCAAAGAAGTTGGGGATCTTGTTTTTCATATTTCAATTTCTTCAAAGTGTTCAACAGTGGGAAATGGCTCATAAAAATGATGCAGAAGTTTTTTCCACTCTTGATACTCAGTAGAACTTCTAAATCCTACAGTATGAGATTCTAAAGTTTCCCATTTTACAAGTAATAAATATTTTCCTTCGACTTCTATACATCTATGCAATTCATGTGATAAATATCCGTCCATTGAGGAAATAATTTTAGAAGCTTTTTTGAAAGCAGCTTCAAAATCGGATTTTAGACCAGGTTTAACAGGAAGCATGACTGCCTCAAGAATCATATAGTTTTACAGTGAGTATTAAGCTAATGTTATTTAGTATAATGTGATGTCTATAACGGGCTACGCCATTAAGACTAATTTTTTAGTAAATAGATAATCGCAGCGCAAAACTCTTCGTAATATCCTTGAGAATCAGTTCCACTGAAACCTAGAATTAAGTCTTGTCTCTCTTCCTCTGTAATCGTATTAATAATTTCCAATATTGGCTCAACAGATTTTGAACGTAAATTTTTCAGCTTGTCAATATTGAGTGCGAGTTTATCAATTGTTGTTTTAGCAGCTAATTGCTTTTCTGAATTATTTGTCGCCAAAATCTGACCGTCATCAGTGTACTTAAAGAACTCCTCACAATTTGCATTTATGGGTGAAACCATCAAATTTTCATCGTACCAATGATCTTTCTTGCTTCCACAGTGCAGAGGTTCTTTACGCTCTCTTTCTCTTTGACATGAAGCCAGCATATTTGTGTATTCTAGCGCTAGCTCAGTATTAGGATATCTAGGTTTTAGATGTTCAATATGACTAATTTCTTTGGTAATACGCCTTCCACAGTAACAGCAAATAAAACCTTGCTCTTGCAATAAGGAATCATGTACATCGGTTTTTTGTGGTTTCCTGAAGTCGTCCCAACTTGGTTGCCAATCCTCATTTGCTAGATTTTTCCAAACGGTAAAACTTTCTGGTTCCTCACTTTTTTTGATATATTTCACCGCTTCAAAATCTCTTTGCGTCGAATAGATACACTTGCTTTTACTAATTCTGGTTCATCTTGTCCAATAATATCAGCAATTTCCTGAGATAATTGCCTAGCACCATCAAGATTACCCTCATCAATTAGTCTAAATAACTCATGTAAACGATCTTTAATTTCTTGTGGACGTGCTGGAACACCCATGAGGTCTTCTAAGATCCGATTACTATCTCTCCCAAAGGAACTTTCTGGTCTTTTAGCAACAACACCTTCGTCTGTTTTTTCTAGAATATAAATTCCTTCTGGTTTGACTTGGCTAATTACTTGAGGTGAATGTGTGGTGACAATAAATTGGCAATTGGGGAATGTTCTTGTCAAAGCTGGAATAATTTCTCGTTGCCATTTGGGATGTAGATGTAGTTCAATTTCATCAATTAAAACAACACCCTCACCTTGAAGCGGTTCTGGTAAACTAGGGTTAGCGATCGCTAATCGTCTTGCTAAATCACCCACCATTGCCAACAAGCATTTCTCCCCATCAGATAGCTGATTAACGATGAGTTTCTCACTTCTTTTTCTGACAGTCATTCGCAGAGGTGAACGCTCAACCCGTAAGTTTGAGAATTCTGGTATCAATGAAGATATAGCTTGTCTGACTGCTTCTAATTGTTTGTCTCGATAATCAGGATTATCTCTTCGTCTCTCGTTCTCTAAGTCTTCTCGATTTCTAAACCATTCAAAAAATGTTTTGAAGTCTATTCTTCCTCCTGTAAATGCCTGATTATATGCATCCACTTGCTTAAATGAACTTACCTCTGAAATCTCTAAAGGCATGTCAATAACAGCACGATTAACAGGGTAGTAGATTACTAAAGGAATGTTGGCTTCAAAACCATTTTCTAATTGATGACGCAGAGCATCAACTACAGCTTGTAAACCTTTTGTGTATTGAAGACTAGAAAGAGTAGCAGGGTTATCATTATCCAAACTAACAGGATCAGAAATTTCAGGATCAATAGTTGTAAATATAGAGTTAAATATTGGTTGCAATTTCTGATATTCACTATTTGATATTTGTTGCATCTGAAACTTTTCTTTGAGCAAAAGGCTAAACTGAAAAAGCTCTCTATGTCTTGTCAGAGATTCTTGAATATCACCTGAACTAATTTTAGTTATATTTAAAACTATCTCCTGGGAATCTATTAAAAATGTAATTTCATTATGTGTTTCCTCACAGCCATTACTAATGTCTTTATTATTAAAAAAACGTATGGAATCCGAAGAACTTTGAATATATGCTGTAAACTGTGATAAAAAAATAGCTAGACAATCAAGAATGCTCGATTTCCCAACGCCGTTAATACCAATTAGTGCCGTTGGCCCCGTTTCATCAAACTCCAGGGTCAAATCGCCGATTCCACGGAAAGATTGCATTTTCAGGCGCTTGACTTTCATAGTTTTAACAACGCTGAACGTAATTTACTACGGCTAACAAATCGGAAAATAAAACAGCTAATCAAAAGCAGACTTTACATAAGAAACTGTTAAAGGTGTAATTTTTTCAACAAGATTATTAATCACCCCTCGTTCATATTCAGTCCAAATTCTGGGATGACCAAAAATACATGGTTGTAAAATTCCCCAAAGTTGGCCATCCTGGCGGATATGAGCATGAATCAGGGCGCGATGTCCAAAATTTTTCTGTTCAAATTCCCGATTTAAAATCTGGGAATCAGCAGTTTCCACATCTTCTACATAGATTGAAGGTTCGGCACGTAGCGCAGCCGCAAACATCGGATCTTCATCTGCTAAAGATGGTGGTTGTGCTGCCCATTCTTCATTATAGACGGTAGGTAAATCTGGAATGCGAATCCAACAAAAGGCAACTCTACTAAGATTATTCTGTGGATTGTGCAGGCATAGAAAACATCTATCAGCGTGTAAAAAATCACCTACAGCTGCCAATAGTGCAGAAAATAAAGCATCTGGTTCTTGAGATGATTCTACGATATTTTTGATTGCAGCAGGAAAGTCTTGCTGAGTCATATAATTAGGCTGATTTTAATTGAATAATGCCTTTATCAAATACGCGATTATTAGTAGCGATCGCACTTATTTCTATTCTATCTTTATACACTTCATAAGAGGCAAAACTTAAGTCACTGGTAGAATATCCTGTCCACTCAGAACGCCCTACAGGACGGTTGCCAGCACCTGCACCACAAATTAAGTAAGTTGTGCCATCAATAGCACGAGTACGTTCATAATTGTGTTCGTGACCATTGATATAAAGTTGAACATTGTATTTTTTAAATAGGGGAGTAAAAGTTTTAATAAAATCTGGATTACTCCCATACTGACCTGATGAATAAATTGGATGATGACCAAACACTACTTTCCAAGGAGCATTACTAAGATTTAATTCTTTTTCTAACCAAATTAGCTGATTTTTCCAATCAGCATTACTGTTAGTATCTAAAGCAAAAAATTGTACTTGATTACGTTTAAATGTATAGTAACGTCCCTTCATATTAAAGCCAGCATACTTGACTTGTGGTTCGCCATTGGCGGTACGAATATCGTGATTACCTAAACAAGCATAAAATTTCACACCTTGCTTGAGTAAACCTTGATAAGGACGCTCAAAAACTGCATTAATTTTTTCAATTTCGCCGTTATTGTAAATATTGTCTCCAGCTAAAACTACTAAATCATAAGGATTTTGTTTGTGATAGGCATTCATTGCCCCAGCCACAGCATACTGTCCTCTAGCCCCAGTCCCTGTATCAGCCACAGATACAAAACGTAATAACAAGTCTTTTTTGACTGGGTTGGCGGCTATAGCTGTAGTTGAATCGGTAATATCAGCACTTTGATGATTTTGATTAGTTAACATCCAGGCTAAAAATCCCGTACTAATGGCGCTGAAGCTACTTAAAAATAAAAATTGACGGCGTTTTAAGTTCATAATTCACCAAATTTGATAAATAGTCAGTTTAGCGGAAACAATGAGCAATGAAGTGATACATTAAGGCAAAAGAAGGCAGCACCAGTAATAATGTACGTTGTTTGTCTTTGATTCGCTGCTTTTGGTGAAAGTTCCATGTCACAAGACAATCAGTCAAAACCGACGGATGAACAGGTAAATCAACCTCCCCAAAAACCTTACCAGAGAGTTCAGCCATTTTGGAAGGCTAAAATTATCCAAGTTCTCCGAGGGACGATTGGGGTTTTAGAAACAACGGTGGACAAACTGGAGACAGCACCCCCACCAGGTACTAAGGAAACACCCGGCTTTTTCCAGCAGCTTCAGTTGCGATGGGGTGGACTGTTAAGGACAATCCGGTTGTTTTTGCCATCAAATTTATCAACAAAGTTATCAGATACAGCTTTGACGGGAATTGTGACTGGAATTGCTGTAATTCTCGTTTGGACAACTGCAACTGTCTTTACTGGTAAACCTACTGAAATAGCAACAGTTCCCCCAGTTGAAGAGGTTCCTGCACCGACACCAACGATAACTACTCCACCGGAGTCAGTTGTACCAGAACCGCAGCCGCCACAGCCACCAGAGAAAATTACGCCGCCAGAACCGGAACCTGAACCAATTCCCACCCCAACGCCAACACCGACACCAGCTATAGAATTAACACCAGAACAAGCTTTGATTGCGGCTATTGAAAATCAGGTAGCCGAAATTAGCGATCGCATTGCCTCTGGTCTGATAAAGTCAATTCAAGCCAACTTCCGCACGAGTAACTTGACTGTCAAAATTAGTGATGATTGGTACACTCTCAAAGAATCTCAGCAGGACAAACTAGCTGCGGAGATATTACAACGTTCTCAAGAACTTGATTTTACCCATCTAGAAATTATTGACTCCCAAGATAAGCTGATAGCGCGTAACCCAGTTGTCGGTACTGAAATGGTGATTTTTAAACGGCAAACAACAAGCTAAAATAATTCGTAATTCGTAATGACGCTCCTGCGTCGCTAACGCTGCGCTAACGTAATTCGTAATGGGCTTCTTCGCCCTGCTACGCTAACTTAATTTGTAATTTTTATCTTTAACTTCAAATATTTATGTTAGATAACCTTTCGCTATTGCTCAAAGCTTGTGAAAATTTAAATATCTGCTATGAAATTATTCATCCGGCTGAAAACTTAGTAAAAATAAAACTGAATAATAAACAACATTTTTTTTGTAATTATAGTACTCCGATAATAAATCAAGCCGTAGCACAAATTATTAAAGACAAAGAATATACTTACCATATTTTAAAGAACAAAGTTAAACTTCCTCGGACAGTAGGTTTTCTTTCCCCTTTTTGTGACCTGCAATATAAGATTTACTTAAAATTTCCAAGCTTTGAAGATATTATATTAGAAATAAAAAAAACCTTTGAAACGCCTGTAATTGTTAAACGTAATTCTGGCTCAAGTGGACATAACGTTTTTTTATGTCAGAATACAGATGAAGTTGAAACTGCTTTAAAAGAGATTTTTAATATTAATAATAAAAAGTATGATTATGTTGCGATCGCTCAAGAGTTCATTGACATAAAATCTGAGTATAGAGCCGTTTTTCTAAATAAAGAGTTAGTTCTACTCTATGAAAAAGATATAACTAATGCACAATTTGTAGGCAACCTCAGCCCTCTTCACTGGGATGGTGCGAAAGCAAAATATATCAACGATCCACAAATATTGTCAGAGATTGCTAATTTCGCTAAACCAATTTTTGAAGAATTAGATATTGATTATGGTGGTTTAGATATCGTCTTAGATCGGGATAACCAATATTGGTTAATTGAAATCAATTCTCACCCAAATTATACTATTTTCACTAGAGACAATGGAGAAGAGCCTGTGTTGAGGATTTTTGAAAAAATGCTCCTTAGCCTAGCCTCAAATTGAAGAAATAAATCATCAAAAAGACGCGATAAATCGCCGTCTCTTGCTTAACTCATAAGTCAATACGGTTCAGTTAAGGCTAAAACTCTGTTACCAAAGTCGTTTTTTTAACGAACCGCCAAGGCGCAGAGAACGCAGAGAGAAGAAAGAGATGCTTAACTGAACTGTATTGACTCCTAAGTAAGTTGGCACAATAAAATCAAACTATGTAAAGAAAAACGAACTAGCCTAAAATCCTTCTACCTATTGCCTATTGCCTTATCCCAACGACAATTATTTACGCCAACTTACTTAACTCATGACTCTCATTGCCTGAGTTGGTATCCATACAGTAAAAATTGAGCCAATACTGATGGTTGATTCTACTTCAATTCTACCCCGATGGAGTTCTACAAGTTGTTTAGTTAAAGCTAATCCAAGTCCAGTGCCTTCGTAGCGGCGGCGATAGGGTGTATCGAGTTGCTGAAATTTTTCAAATAGTAATGGTAACTGTTCTTCGCGTATACCAATCCCGGTATCTTCCACTTGAAAAATAGCGGTATCATCCTCCACCCAAAGGCGCAAGGTAACGTTACCACTTTCAGGGGTGAATTTAATTGCATTAGTTAACAGATTCGAGAGAATTTGTGCTACTCGTTCGGCATCGGCGGTAAAGCGATCGCGCCTGGGATCGATTTGCAAATCAAGGTTGAGATTAATTTGTTCGCTTGTTGCTTTCTTTCGTAGTGACTCTACAGCATTTTCAGCAACATTCACCAAAGAAAATTCCGAAATATTTAAAGCTGTCTTCCCAGCCTCGATTTGCGATAAATCAAGGATGTCATTAATCATTTCTAATAAATGTTCTCCACTATCGTGGATTGTTTGCAGATAATCGCGTTGTCGTTGACTCAATTCACCCAAAGGCCAGCGCAATAATGTAGACGACATCCCAATCACATAAGTTAAAGGCGTGAGTAATTCGTGACTGATAGTAGCGAGAAATTCACTTCTGAGGCGGTTAGCAGCTTCGGCGGCGAGGAGAGCATCACGTAGTCCGATTGTGCGTTCAATAACTCGTTGTTCGAGAGTTTGTTTTTCTTGGGTGAGGGTTTGCATTAACTCAGCTTGGTGAATGGCGATCGCTAATTGTTCGGCGATCGCAATCAGCAAGTTTTTTTCACTATCAATCCACTGGCGTGGTTCATTGCACTGATGAGCAATCAGCAGCCCCCACAGCCTGTCCTCAAGTATAATTGGTGCTGCCAACTTAGCCCGCACTTGGCTTTCCCTTAAAAAATTCAACAAACACTCTTCTAGAGCATAAGTTTTTTCGACATCATCCACAGCTAAGGTAAAGCCTTGGCGATACTTCTCCCAACATTGAGAGGTTCGCATAAAGCAATTTTTTTCTGTGTAATTCAACACGCAGGTAATCGCATCTGTAGCACGGGCTTCATAGACAATATAAGCTCCATGCTGTTGGTAATCTTCTACTAAGGATTGATTATTTACTGAGATAGAAGTTGAGCGTTTCCCATTATCCTCATCTGTAGAAGACTGGTATTGTTGAGTCTTGACTTTGGAACCTTCAAATTTATAGATTACTAATCGGTCTAATTCTAGAAACTCACGCACCTGTGTAATTGCCGTTGCCATAATGACAGGCAAATCCAAGCTTTTGCGGATCTGCGTTGTTACCTGATTCAATAACCGTTCTTGGGAAACCTGTTTTTTTAAGGCATCTTCCACTGGTTGACAGATATAAACTGCCGGCGCAGTTGGGCTTGGAGGTGCTATTATTTCTTGGTTTGGCTGAGTTAGAAAATATTCTAATAGCAACAGCGAGAACTTACTTTGGAGGGTAGCATCATTGGGCCCAATAATTTGACGATAGCGTTCGAGATTTTGGTGAGTATAGGAATCGCACTCAAACAAGTCTCTCAATTCGTAAAGAAAAGAAGCGATCGCCTCTAAATTAAATGTCAATCTAGCATTGAGTGCCGAATCAATTCCCTGCTCCTCTGCTCCCCTGCTTCCCTGCTCCCCTTGCTCAAAATTTCCTAGCAAAAGCGCACTAAACTGCCCAGAAACCACCAACGTAAACCTTTGCCTTTGCCACTCCACAGGTATGCAAATCCGCGCCAAAACAGCTTCTGTCAGTACCAGAGTGGCACTTTCCACTGTTTGAGCCATTTGTTCCAACAATTCCCCAAGCTGATTAAATACAACAATAGGCAAGGTTCGAGAAAAGCTCAAATCAGGAGAACTAAGCATTTTTAATCATTACTGGTAAGAGGGGGCTAAATGCAGGGAAAAAGTTTGTTTTGATTGTGTAATAACCAATAGTTTAAGACGGTAATACAGCATTATGCATCGTATAAGTAGCACATCGGGTGGATGGAATCAGTCAGAGGGTTTAATTTTTCTAGAACAAACTCCAGCGCCTTTCGTGTTGATTACGGCTGCTGATACCGACATTCAAACTTTGGCAGTTGCGGTTACAAAATTACCTTCACAATTTCCTGCCTTAAGAGTCGCCAATCTGTTGCAATTGCAGCAACAGTTAAGCATAGATACTTATGGAGAGCAAGTTTTGGAGCTTGCTCAAGTAATTATTTTGCGCCTATTAGGAGGACGTTCTTACTGGAGTTATGGCTTAGAAGTAGTGCAAGAAATTGTGCAACGTAATGGTAGAACCCTCATTGTAATGCCAGGGGACGACGCTTTTGATCCCGACTTAATTTCTCAGTCTACCGTGCCTTTAAATGTTGCTAACCAAGTATGGCAGTATTTTAGCGAAGGCGGCGTAGAAAATTTTGTTAATGCTCTCCAATTTATTTCTGACACTTGCCTGTTAACTGCATACAATCCCCCGTCACCCCGGCCGATTCCGCGCGTGGGATTGTATGAATGGGGAGTGGGGAGTGGGGAGTGGGGAGTGGAGGAGCAGGGGAGCAGGGGGACAGGGGAGCAGGAGGGCAGGGGAGAGTTAGAACTCTGTTCATCCACCTTTAAACTGGATGAATCCACCTCAGAACTCCGTTCATCCACCTTTGAACTGGATGAATCTACCTCAGAACTCCGTTCATCCACCTTTGAACTGGATGAATCCACCTCAGATACTCGTTCATCCACCTTTGAACCTGAAATCTCGCAATCCCCAATCCCCAAAATCGGCATCCTTTTCTACCGCGCTCATTATTTAGCGGGGAACACTAAAGTAATTGATACTTTATGCCAAGCCTTGGTACAGAAAAATTTACAACCAGTGCCAGTGTTTGTTTCCTCATTGCGTGAACCCGATGTTCAAGCGGAGTTGAGTGAATTTTTCCAACCCAAAGAAGCCGAATCAATAGCTGTACTGCTAAATACCACTAGTTTTTCTCTAGCACGCTTGGAAAGCGAAACACCCCAAACTGAACTGTGGGAAAAATTAGATGTGCCTGTGTTGCAGGTAATCCTCAGTGGCGGATCAATTGAACAGTGGGAGTCACAGTTTCAAGGGCTTTCTCCCCGCGATATTGGCATGAATGTGGCGCTACCAGAAGTAGATGGGCGGATTATTACGCGTGCTGTGTCTTTTAAAGCCGTGCAAACTCGTAATCCCCATTTAGAGACAGATGTGGTAATTTATGAACCAGTCAGCGATCGCATCGAGTTCGTTGCTAAACTAGCAGCAAATTGGGCGCGTCTGCATTCCAAACCACCCCAAGAACGGCGAATTGCCCTAATTTTGGCAAACTACCCCAACCGCAATGGCCGCCTCGCCAACGGTGTGGGACTCGACACCCCAGCTAGTTGTGTAGAAATCCTGCAAGCTTTACATCTGGCTGGGTATGAAGTAGAAAATCCACCTGCTCAAGGAGACGAGTTGATTCAACGGCTGACAGATGGTGTAACCAACGATTCGGAAGGTAGAGAATGGCTTCCGGTACACCAAAGTGTCTCTTGGGAAGAATATCAAGAATATTTCGCTTCATTACCGCCAGCAGTTCAGCAAAGTATTACTGAAAGGTGGGGAAATTTAGAGCAGGGGAGCAATCAAGAATTATTCCCCCCTGCCCCCCTGCCCCCCTGCCCCCCTGCCTCTTTCCCCGTTCCCGGAATTCAACTCGGCAACATCTTTGTGGGAATTCAGCCAGCAAGAGGTTATGATAATGACCCCAGTTTGAATTATCATGCGCCGGATTTAGAACCAACCCATGATTATTTAGCTTTCTACTATTGGGTTAGAGAATGTTTTGGTGCTGATGCTGTAGTTCATGTAGGGAAACACGGAAATCTAGAATGGCTACCCGGTAAAAGCGTGGCTTTATCTAATAATTGTTATCCAGAAGTGGCTTTTGGCGCACTTCCCCACCTGTACCCGTTTATTGTCAACGATCCTGGTGAAGGTTCCCAAGCGAAACGTCGCGCTCAAGCGGTGATCATAGATCACTTAACGCCACCGATGACTCGTGCGGAACTCTACGGTTCTTTGCAACAGTTAGAAAATTTAATTGATGAGTATTATGAAGCCGACAGTTTAGATCCTTCGCGTTTACCAGTAATTCGCGATCGCATCCACGAACTGGTGATCAAAGAAAATCTTCATCTAGATTTGGGAATCCAAAATGAAACAGAAATTTTTAAGTCGGAATCTCTAGTTTTGAATTCTATCGGTGGCTATCTTTGTGAATTGAAAGAAGCCCAAATCCGCGATGGCTTGCACATTTTTGGGCAATGTCCCCAAGGAAGGCAGCTAAGAGACTTGATAGTAGCGATCGCTCGCATCCCCAATCGCCATTCTTCAGGTATTACCCGCGCCATAGCTCAAGATTGGGGTTTAGACTTCGATCCCCTCACAGCCGATTTGTCAATGTCTAGTGGTGAATATTCAGTAGTCAATGGCACAGAATGCCGCACCATCGGCGATATAGTTGAAGTCCTAGAAGAACACGCCGCCCTTTTAGTAGAACAACTCATAAATCAGGATTCAGAATTCAGAATTCAGAATTTAGAAATCAGGAATCAGGAATCTTGTAGAGACGCGATGAATCGCGTCTCTACCTGGATACGCGATCGCCTGCTACCAGCTTTACAACAAACCGATCAGGAAATCACCCATTTATTACATGGACTCGATGGCGGTTACGTCCCTAGCGCCCCATCTGGCGCACCCACGCGCGGCCGCCCAGAAGTTCTACCAACAGGGAGAAACTTTTATTCTGTCGATATTCGCGCCATTCCCACAGAAACAGCTTGGGATATCGGTAGAAAAGCTGCTGAAACCCTTGTGGAATATTACACTCAAGAGCATGGCGAATATCCCAAAACACTAGGTTTATCATTGTGGGGCACAGCCACCATGAGAACAGGCGGTGATGATATTGCCGAAGCGTTAGCTTTATTGGGAGTCCAACCTGTATGGGATGGTGCAGCGCGGCGAGTAGTAGATTTTGAAATTTTGCCTCTAGCAATTTTGGGACGGCCCCGTGTAGATGTCACCTTGCGAATTTCAGGATTCTTCCGCGATGCTTTTCCCAACTTAATTGACTTATTCGATCAAGCGGTATCAGCAGTAGCAGATTTGGATGAACCGCCAGAACAAAACCCCCTAGCGGATGCAGTTCGCCAAGAGACTGAATTGTGGACAAGCCAAGGATTAACTTTAGAAGAAGCCGTGGTGCGATCGCGCTATCGCATCTTTGGTTCTCGCCCAGGTGCTTACGGCGCAGGACTCCAAGGTTTAATCGAATCACAAAACTGGACAGACGATGAAGATTTAGCCCGCGCCTACATTAACTGGAGTTCTTACGCCTATTCTTCGGGGGCAGGGGAGCAGGGGGCAGGGAGCAGGGGGCAGGGGGCAGGGGAGGATACAATTTCCAATCCCCAATCCCCAGTCCCCAATCCCCAATCCCCAATCCCCAATACCGAAGCCTTCAAGCAACGCTTATCCCAAATGCAAGTTGTCCTGCACAATCAAGATAACCGCGAACACGACCTACTTGATTCTGATGATTATTACCAATTTCAGGGTGGCTTAACCGCAGCCGTGCGTTCTCTACAGGGAAAAAACCCCCAAACATATTTTGGTGATAATTCCATACCCGCTCAACCACGAGTCCGCCAACTCAAAGAAGAAATTTCACGGGTGTATCGTTCTCGTGTAGTTAATCCTAAATGGATTGCAGGAGTTATGCGCCACGGTTACAAAGGTGCTTTTGAAATGGCGGCGACAGTAGATTTTTTATTCGCCTACGACGCTACAGCTAAATGTGTAGAAGATTATATGTATCAAGGCATAGTAGAGGCTTACTTGCTCGATCCAGTTGTGTCAGAATTTATTCAGGAAAAGAACCCTTACGCTCTGCGTGATATTGCTGAAAAATTATTAGAAGCACACAAGCGCAATTTATGGGAGGATGTAAATATAGGAACATTAGAAGCTTTGAGGAACCTAGTACATCAAGCTGAAGCAGTTATCGAAGAAAAATCAATGGTGTAGGAAACAAATATGGAAAATCTTGCGTATTTGCACCTAGCTTTCGCCTACGAAGACAGCACACCCAGTGAATTGGTATCCCTCAGTTCTTTGTTTAACAAAGCAGCTGCACCAGACTGGAAAAGGCTTTCTGGTAGGGCTTGGAAGTATATGTTGCCCCTTGCTCTGTCCTTGTCTATTCTTGGCGCTGTCAGCAGCGTTATAGCACTGGAAAAAGGCGATCAAGGCCCCTCTGTTAGAAATCTCCAACAAAAGTTGAGAACAGCAGGTTTTTACCAAGCTTCTGTTACCCAAGTATATGACGTATCCACACAAGAGGCTGTGCGCCGCTTCCAAAAAGCCGCCGGTTTACCAGTGGATGGCATTGTTGGAGCAAGCACACTGCAAAAGTTAGAAAACTGGCAAGCTAAAAAGCCCAGTAGTACGACAACACAAGCTAAAAAAGCCACTGTTGTCAGTACACAAGCTAAAAAGCCCGGCACTACTAGTTCGGTTCGTTCAGCCACCAACCAACGCCGTAATCCTAACTACCTTGCTAAGGGTGATGAAGGTGAAGATGTCAGAGCCTTGCAAGAACGCTTAAGAATCGCAGGCTTTTATTATGGGAACGCCACGGGAATATTTGGCCCAATTACCGAAGAATCTGTAAAGCGGTTCCAAGATTCTTATAAATTAAGCGTTGATGGAATTGCTGGCCCCGCAACATTGCGTAAATTGCCAGGAATTGGCATTGGCGATGGAGAAGAGGCTCCCAAAAAGGTAGTCAATCGAGATAAACTCCGTGTAGGCGATCGCGGTGAGTCAGTTAGAATTATCCAAGAACAATTGATCCAGGCAGGATATTTAGAGGGAGAGCCAAATGGCTACTATGGCCCCTACACTGCCGATGCTGTACGCCGATTTCAGGCAGCTAATTTCTTGACAGCAAGTGGCGTTGCTGGCCCAACTACACGAGCTAAGTTATATAGCTCAGTTAATACTGCTAAAAAAAGCGAATTTAATACCCTGGAAATCCAAACGCGACTACGGGAACGGGGTTTTTATAAAGGCAAGCTGAACGGTGTGATGGCAGATGACACCAAAAAAGCGATTAAACAAGCCCAAGAATTCTACGGCATCAGCCTCAAGGATCTTAAGAGCGGACGCTTTTAACATCCGCTTTGGTCTTGTTAGTATCAGTTCCCAACTCGTTGCTAGCCTCTAGTAACAGCAAATTACGAACTGCTCAAAATTCCACTTATTTGGTTAATTTGAGTAGTTTCGTCTGATTATTCACCCAAGTGCTAAAGCGGCATCAGCGCCCGTTGGCACTTGGGACACACTGCATGGATTGTCATTTGACAATCAAGCAGGTGGAAACCTTCTTTTTGAGCGGTTTTCGATCCAATTTTTAAAATTGAATCATTTTTAAACTCAATAGTTGAGTTGCATCTAACACAAATCAAGTGATGGTGATGATGAGGATAGGGCTGGTTGATCTCATAATGCTTATGTCCTTCACCCAGTTCTAATTCCCGTAAAATGCCCATCCTGGCCATCAACTTCAATGTCCGATAAATAGTTGACAGACTGATCCCTTCACCATCAGTTTCTAGCCGATGATAAAGATCCTCCGCACTTAAATGTTCACCTTGCGGAAGTTCTTGAAAAATGTGTAAAATTGTTTCGCGCTGGGGAGTTAATCGCCAGCCTCGCCCGTTCAGTTCTGCCTTGAGTGAAGTAGTTGTGTAGACAGTCATACTAATATTTCTCAACAAAGCTTGTTAGTTGAGAATATAACAAATCTTGGGAGCAATTTGCAACAATCATTGCCTATTGAGAATTTATGCTAAATATTTAAGAACAATTCATAAAATCTCGATCAAAATTCAAATAATAAGCTGTATTGCATTTAATTTGCATACAGTTAATAGTTAGGACACTTGTAACGATTGCATCCCTTAACTTTAAATTTTAGATGAGTGAATTTTGAATTGTTGAACCGATCCCCACCTTCAAGATATCTGAGCAAAGCTCTGGGGGAACTCTTATACAATTAAATGCAAATTACTTGCTATAAGCCTATAAAAGGCTTTCAATCTGGTATCAAATCAGTCCTTTGCCCCTAGTCATTTGTCAAGTATAGTTTTCTAATGACAAATGACCCTGCGGGTGAGCCAGTTGCTCATGGGGGAAACCCCCTTGGCGCTAGCCTCTCCCTTTGGGAGAAGACCGCACTGGCTCACTAATGACAAATGACTCTCGATCATTGACTAACTTAGAGATTCCAAATAATCGCGGATCAGGTTGCGACGCTTAGGTTGGCGTAGCTTTTGCAAAGCCTTGGATTCTATTTGTCGAACTCGTTCGCGGGATAAATCGAGAGCGCGGCCAATTTCTGCTAAGGAATAAGGATGACCATCTGCCAAACCAAACCGCATCAAAATTACATCGCGTTCCCGGCTAGTTAAATCTGACAGAAGATGATGCAAGTCTCTTTGTAAAGATTCTCGCATTAACATTTCTTCTGGGGTTACACAGTCAGTTTCTAGTAATTCGCCTAACTCAGTGTCTTTATCCTTGCCTACTTTGGTTTCCAAAGAAACAGAGCGAGGAACCCGTAACAAAACTTCTCGAACTTGGGTCGGTGTCATCTCTAACTCTGTTGCTAAATCTTCTAGAGTTGGGGTGCGACCTTTTTCTTGAGCAATTTTGCGTTGAGCCTTTTTGATTTTGTTTAACTTTTCGGTAATATGAACCGGTAGGCGGATTGTGCGGCTAGAAGTTGCGATCGCCCGTGTAATTCCCTGACGAATCCACCAGTAAGCATAAGTACTGAAGCGATAACCCTTAGTGGGGTCAAATTTTTCTACAGCCCGCTCCAAACCTAGTGTGCCTTCTTGGACTAAATCCAACAATTCCAAACCACGATTTTGATACTTCTTAGCAACAGACACAACTAAGCGAAGATTCGCCTTAATCATGTGTTCTTTTGCTTGGAGTCCTTGGGACTGAACTTGCTCCAACTCTTCTACTGTCAACTTGGCAATTTCTGCCCAGCGACGTTTACCATTTGCCAAAGTTGGCCTAAGATCGGATAAAACTATATCAGCAGTAGCAGCCCATCTTTCCAAAGACGGCCGATGTCCCAGTTCCGAAGTAAGACGTTCTTGAACTTCAACTAACCTCAAATAGGGCGTAATCACTTCATCCCCTTCCTTGGCGGCCTTAGCAAGTACTATCCGCATCCGCAAGTAGCGTTGGACTTTTTGAGCTTCTGAAACCTCTTCATCGCGCCCCAACAAGCGAACCCGACCAATTTCTTGAAGATATAGACGTACTAGGTCTGTACTCCGACGGTTACTACTAGCAGCAAAGTTAGCATTGTCAACAGAAGCCAGTTCTAGCTCCTGTAGGTCATCTACCGATAACTCACTGTCATCAACCGTGAGATCCGAGTCCAAAGCCTGGCGGGACTTTTTGGTGTTGTAGGGTGCGTCTGCATAAAAAGATGTTGCTGGCATAAGATCGTCTCAATGGCTCCAGGTAACAATAGATTTCGGTCAGCTTAGATTACGGTCAGCTATTCAACTGTTGCTATTGTTCCCGCGATTAACGATGAACTAACATAGTTGAAGGTTCCATTACAATTTTTTTAGAAATTAACTGTAATGGTTTTATTGGATACAGTATTACTGGACTTAATCGGCTGCTAAATTTTTGATTTAACCAATAGCTATTTAAATCGGCAGCTAGGCTTTCAATATTTCAACTACTTAGTTAACATTTCAACCTTGGTGGGTTGTGATAGTAACTTTTGTAACACAGTATAAACATCCTTCAGTGAATGTCATCTTTATAATTGGCATAGTCACATTTACATGGTTACAAAAGTAATATCCTGACGATTTAGCAATTTTTTCTCAGGATTATTCAGGTATAAGTAGAACTAATAGATATCAGAGAAGTGATTAGTATTAACGGCAAAAATCCTATCGATACGGAGATATAAAACGTAGGAAAGTTATTAAATACTCTCTCCGTGTTCCTGCGTCGTCTTGTATGTCAGTCTTGACGTGCAATTTAAACTTGACAGACTACTAACTAGTAGTCCATCAAGCTAAGGAAGTCCTGGTATGTAGTAAGGACTTCAGTGCTTAATATAAGGACTAAAGTCCTTACTACGAACTTATTTAGCCAGTAAGTTGATTTGACAGACTACTAGCTAGTAGTTGTACTCTGGCTTGATATCTCGTAGCATCAGTTCATCAAGCGCTTGTCGGGGTGTGATTTCTCCCTGAAGTAACCGATAAACTTGCTCAGTAATTGGAACTGGAATGTTTTGTTGCTTGGCTCGTTGCATCAAAACCTGGCAAGTGTTCACTCCTTCGGCTGTTCCTTGTAAATTTGCAAGAGTTTCTTTAAGTGTCTTACCACCAGCTAGCTGGTAGCCGACTTGGTAATTGCGGCTTAAGGGACTATTGCAGGTTGCTAACAAGTCTCCAAGACCCGATAATCCATAAAATGTTTCCGTCTTTGCACCCCAGTCATTACCGATGCGAACCATTTCTGTAAGTCCACGGGTGACTAAAGCAGCTTTGGCATTGGTTCCTAGATGTAAACCATCGCACACACCAGCTGCGATCGCAATCACATTTTTTAGCGTTCCCCCCAGTTCCACCCCCAAGGGGTCAGGATTGGTATATACCCGGAAACGATGAGAAGAAAATACTAACTGCACTACTTCCGCAGCCCTGGGAATATTACTGGCTACCACCGTTGCTGCTGGTAACTCTAGTTGAATTTCTTTAGATAAATTAGGCCCAGATAAAACAACCACTGCATGGTTAGGGAATACTGTTTGCCAAATTTGCGACGGCGTGCAAGTGGTTTGGGGATCTAAGCCTTTGGTCGCCGTCACAAAAATCGTCTCTGGAGAAAGGGGGAAAGACTTGACTTGGGAAGCAACATCTCTCACACCAATCATTGAGATAGCGGATAGGATTATTTGGGCATCTTCTAACACTGCTTGGAGAGTTTGGGAACCTTGACGCGACCACACGCGCACCTGATGACCATTCGCTGCGGCGAGATTTGCCAGAGATGCACCCCAGGCACCCGCACCCAGAATTGCTACAGATTTTGAATTAGTCATTAATCACCATTCTCCCCATCACCCAATCACCCCATTCTCTTAGCAATCTAAAATCTAAAATCTAAAATTAGCTCCGAGGATAACGTTCCATTAATTCCCTGACTTGTTCTGCATGATATGAGCTTCTTGTCAATGGAGAAGAAACAATTTGTAAAAATCCGATTTCTTCGCCGAATGTCTTCCAAGCAGCAAATTGTTCTGGGTTGATAAATTCATTTACTTGTAAATGTTTTTGACTGGGTTGGAGATATTGCCCAATTGTCAAAATGTCGCAATCTACGTTTCGTAAGTCTTGCATGACTTGACGAATTTCGGCATCAGTTTCACCGAGTCCAACCATGATCCCGGATTTGGTGTATGTGCTAGGAGAGAGTTGGCGAGTTCGCTGTAATAATTCTAATGTGCGATCGTAGTTTCCTTGGGGGCGCACCCGGCGATACAGGCGTGGAACAGTTTCGGTATTGTGGTTTAATACCTCTGGCGCTGCTTGTAGAATCAACTCTAAAGCATTCCAATTACCGCACAAGTCAGGAATTAGCACCTCAATTGTGGTGTTAGGTGAAACAGAGTGAACCGCATCAATACACGCTACAAACTGAGATGCACCACCATCAAACAAGTCATCTCGATTTACAGAAGTGATTACTACATGATTAAGGTTCATGCGGCGAACAGCTTCTGCTAGCCGTGCAGGTTCAGTAGGATCTAGTGGTTTCGGTTTTTTCTCAAAATCAATATCGCAGTAGGGACAAGCGCGTGTACAAGCCGGGCCCATAATCAAAAACGTAGCAGTACCGGCATTGAAGCATTCGCCAATATTCGGACAGGATGCTTCCTCACAAACTGTATTGAGGGATAAATCCCGCAAAATGTCTTTAACGTTACCGATGCGCTCACGCTGAGGTGCTTTTACCCGCAACCAGTCTGGTTTTACAGTCACAATCCGCTTTTACCACTAGAGTTATACAAATTTAATCGTAGCAAGCAAAGCCTTGGGTGAAGCGATCATATATTCATATATATAGATGTAATTCTGTCATTTGGCACGGGTTGTGATATTCTTAATTTACAATGCCATTTTTATGGCGGGATGTGGCGCAGCTTGGTAGCGCACTTCGTTCGGGACGAAGGGGCCGCTGGTTCGAATCCAGTCATCCCGATTTTTTTTGTAGAGCGACAAATTATTTGTCAACTGTTTTTCTATGGACTTAATGTAGCTGAATTTCTTGGACTACACAAGGCACGCGATCGCTACTAAACTCATAGAGTTTTAGACAATCGGCAACCCAAAGATTAACAGAACTTGTTACCTACCACTGCGTGAAATAAGTCTCAAGATAGTGTATGGCTCACCACAGAAGGACTTAAGCTTGGCGTATAAGTTTTAGGAAATAGTGATGAATAAGGAAACAGTTCCTAGTCAAGCTGAAAAATCGAATCCAGAAGGTGAACCGACGCAACTAAGTCCAGAACTACTGGACAAAATCAAACACCCTGCGAGAATCGACGATGTTATTCGGGAGCAATCGCCAGAAGAACGCAAGAGTAACCCAGCTTTAGTACCAGAAATGATTGATGATTCAAGCGAGCAATGATCGGGTTGGCGATGGAGTAATCTAAAAGCTCAGGTTTCTAAATTTTTAGATAAGCCAATAATCTTGTTAGTAATTGTTGCTGTCTAAGACTAAACAGTTTTTCTTGATATAGTTCCGGCGTGTTGATGTGTAGTAGCACCGCCGGAATCTCAATTTTTACTTGATGAATTAGTGGATAAAATTATCTGGGTTTTTGTAAGTGCGTTCACGTAGTTTGTCGTAGACATTCGCATCCCATTACTGAATAAAGATAGATGCCTCATTTTACCTTTCTAGCTGGGTGCATTAATCAACTATAAGTTTTTTTCTAAATAAAAATAAGCTAACTTTTTTCAATTATTTAAACCACCATGATTAAGCTGTAATCCATAATTTGTCTAAATAGATTCAGCCTAATTCAGTATACATAAAATTAGTATTAATTGAGTAAAATTGCTGCCCAAATGCCCGACTTCTTCAAGAACGGGGAATTTAAATCTAGCTTCAGGAATTTCATTCAACTCTAGATTACCCTTAAATTTAAAGTTACTTTCTGTCATCTATATTAAGTTAGATTATACAGAGTTTTAATTTTCTAACCAGGGTTGTATATACAGGAGTTATCACAAAATATATTCAGGAATTATGCAAGATTATGGAATAATATGAAACATTTACAAAGCGTCTCATTGGGGCAGCTTCTCCTGGAGAATAGAAGTAGCCTGCCGCAAAGTTCTTGCGAAAGTCTTCATATTATGAAACCATAGTTTGTAACTTACTGATACAACTGAGGCTAGTACAGCACGGCGTAAATAAACCACCCTTTCCAAATCAACGAAATGCCTATGCTGTATTCATTTTTAATTTTTAATTTTTAATTTTTAATTCCGCCTTGCGGTACTAGCCTGTCTCTCGGCTCACTCCAGAAAAAAGTACTGGTACTAGTAACGATAATGACGCGCTCTCCAAATTCAAAAAATAATCAGGAACCATCTAATCCTCGTTTATGGCTCCTCCTCTTAGGACGTACCAGTTTGGCTCTCGGTGTCATTTTGCTGGTAGGAATTGCAGTCGGTGCTTGGTGGGCTAGAAGCTATGTATATAAGGATTTAGCGCCATTAGTGCAGCAAAATCTCGAACAATTGCTTGGGCGACCAGTAAAAGTAGGGAAAGTTGAACGTTTTTCGCTCTCTAGTTTAAGATTTAGCTCTTTATCCATACCAGCAACTACAACCGATGCAGACCAAGTGGTAGCAAAAGCCTTGGATGTGCAGTTCTCGCCCTTGCAAGTTCTCTTAACTCGAAAACTGGTATTAAATGTAACTTTAGTTCAGCCCAATGTCTACATCCAACAGGATCGAGATGGGCGTTGGGTTACAGCCCAAGTGAAGGCTGGGGAAGGAAAAGGTGCTATTCAAACAGAGTTGCAAACACTTCAGATTCAAGATGGAAATGTGGAGTTGATGCCATTCGCCGCACCAACTAAACCTAAAGGTTCAGTAATATTAAATCAAGTTGGTGGTGTTGCCCGATTTTTTGATCAAAATCAAAGGATTGGTTATGACATCAATGCTCAACTCGCTAGGGGAGGTGGAGTAAAAATCGCTGGTGAGACACAAGTAAAAGCTCAAATAACTAGCCTCAACCTTTCAACACAAAATTTACAAGCATCTGATATAAGTCGATTGATTGAGTTACCAATTGCCTTGCAAGCAGGGTATTTAAATGCTGACTTAGCGCTTCAGATTCCACCCAAACTATCAGATATAGCAATTACAGGAACGGCTACTGCTAATCAAATCACTGCCAAAATTAAAAATATCCCTCAGCAAATTTCTAATTTTAATGGAAGATTTTCATTTCAAGGTCAGACAGTTGCTTTAGAAAATTTGAGTACGAGCTTTGGCAAAATTCCCATTCTGGCTAATGGAACAATTAATACTCAAACTGGTTTTAATGTCTCTGCTCAGATAAAACCAGTTAGTGCTAAAAATATTTTAGATACATTGAATGTAAATTCGTCAGTCCCAGCTAGTGGCGAAATTCAAGCAAATATTCAGGTGTTAGGCGCACTTCAAAAACCAGTTGTTAGCGGTACAGTAAGCAACACAAAACCTATTCAAGTTGACCGCGTTCTCTTCAAAGCTGTCAACACTGATTTCCGCTTGAATGTTTCTCAAACGGCATCTCAACTTGCTGTCTCTAATTTGAAAATAGTCCCCGCAGCCGGTGGTCAAATCACAGGAGGCGGTCAAGCTAATTTGGGAGCCAAAAGCGACGTAAGATTTAATGCTCAAGTTGACGGAGTATCCGGAGATATATTAGCGCGTAGCTATGGCGTTAGTTTACCGATCGCAGTTGGAAATGTCTCGGCAAAAGCAGAAGTCTCTGGCTCACTTGGCAAACAGCCGTTGAACCTTAATGTTTCCAGTGTTCAGGTAACGCCGCCAACAGGGGGGCAAATTACAGCCAGTGGTCAAATTCAACTCGCTCCCCAAGGTCAAGTAGATATAGGTATTGAAGCTCAAGGTTTACCAGGAAATGCGATCGCTCAAGGTTACAATATTTCAACTCCTCTAAATCTTGGTGGTATATCTGCGAACGCTAAAGTTTCTGGATCGCTAGGTACACCTTTAAATGTCAATGTTGCTCGCGTTCAAGCAAATCCAGAGGTGGGAGGGCAAGTAATAGCTAGCGGTCAACTTCAGCTTGCACCTCAAGGTAGGGTGGCGTTGAATGTCCAAGCCCAAAATTTACCAGGGGATGCGATCGCACGAGCATACAAATCCTCACCCGGCATTACCATTGGGAATGTATCGGCAAATGCCAATATTTCCGGCACTCTGAGCAACCTGCAAGCAGTAGCGCAGGTGCAAGCGCCTACAGCTACCTATCCCACTAACGCAAGGGTTGTTGTTGCCAAACAAGGAGAGAATATCCTGTTACCAGGTGCGGTGTTGAATGTGGCAGGTGGGACAATTGTGGCTCAAGGTCAACTCGCACAACAACGCTGGCAAGGATCTGTCAAAACTTCTCAAATTCAACTCAATCGTTTCTCACCACAACTGCGAGGACGGCTTAATAGCAATCTTCAGTTAGCAGGGACAACAGAATCTTTCCAGCTTGCAGATATTCGCGCCGCAGGGCAAATCCGCCTTTCCCAAGGAGTAGCGCTACTGGCAAAACCGCTAACGGCTCAATTTCAGTGGAATGGAAAGCAGATTATAGTTGAAAACGCAAGTACTCAAGGATTGAGTGCTAATGGTGCGATCGCAATTCAGTCTCCACCAACAGGCGCACCTAAAATTGCGGGATTTGATTTAAATGTACTCGCACAGAATTTCAACTTAAAAAATACAGGCTTTCAAGTTCCTGGAGACGTAGCGTTAGCAGGGGTACTTGATTTTAATGGAAGAGTTACAGGTACTCCAGATGTACCGCAAGCTAACGGCAACATTCGGTTACGGAATTTTCAGGTTAGTAACTTGGCATTTGACCCGCTTTTAACTGGAAACGTGAATTTTCAGGGAGGACAAGGAGCAAGTCTGCGATTAGCCGGGAAGCAAGACAGGATTGCGCTTAACCTGGGTGCAGATTATCGTCCAACTTCATTTTTAGTCAAGCGGGATGAGGCAGTTACTACAGGTAGAACTGAGGGAGATAACTTGCTCATCAACGCCCAACAGTTTCCTGTAGCTTTGATTGGGGGCTTTTTACCTAACAATCAATTGAAACCTTTAGGGGGGCAATTATCAGGAAATTTAGTTGTCAATCTTAATAATTATGCAGTTGCGGGAGACGTTGCGATCGCAGGGCCTCGCGTTGCCAGAGTTGCGGCAGATGAATTTCGCGGTAGCATTAATTATGCTGATGGCACTGCTAGCTTGGCTAATGGTCTATTGCGGATTGGAGATAGCAACATCGCTTTAAGTGGAAATGTGCAAACAGGGAATGACCCGCAATTTCAATTCCAAGCTAACTTAGACCAAGCCAGAATTGAGAGACTTTTACAAGCATTTAATATCTTCGACTTTCAAGACCTTGGCACCGGATTGCAGCCTCCAACCTTGGCTGGAGCAGAAGTACTTGATACCAAGCCGATCAGTTTGCCTAATGCAGATTTGAAAACACAGTTAGCATATTTCTCTAAGATTGCGGCATCCATAGCAAAACAACAGCAAGTAGAGGCAAAAAGAGACTTATCTTTACCTACCCTTGCAGAATTAACGGGTGCTTTGAGCGGAGGAATTACAGCTAATGGCTCATTAAAATCTGGGTTGAATGTCGGCTTTAATTTCCAAGGTGCTAACTGGAAATGGGGTGAATATTCCATTAATCAAGTCGTTGCTCAAGGCAATTTTGCCGATGGAATCGTCACACTTTCGCCCTTGAGTATTGGAATCAATCAAGGACTGGTGGCTTTTTCGGGACAATTAGGAACTGAGCAACTATCTGGAAAGTTGAATGTAGCAAGTCTACCTTTATCACTTTTACAACCTTTTATAGAAAGATATCCCATAGATATCACTGGTAATGTAAATGCTGATGCCACATTAGGAGGTAGTTTACAAGATCCCAGAGCGCAAGGGAATGTGACACTGGCGAATGCGACTCTCAACCAGCAACCTGTACAAAGCGGACAGGTGAACTTTGACTACAACAATGCTCGTTTGAATTTCGACAGTACCTTACTAGTAACAGGAACGCAACCAGTTATGATTACAGGTAGCGTACCTACACCGTTACCATTTGCCGAGGTGCAACCAGATAGCAATCAAATCAGCATCAACGCCGATGTGAACAATGAAGGATTGGCACTATTAAATCTGTTTACTAATAATCAAGTAAGTTGGGTAGACGGTCAAGGAAAAGTAAATTTAAACGTTCAGGGTACTTTAAACGAACCAATTATTAATGGAAACGCCACAGTTAACAATGCAACTATTAGCGCTCAAGCTTTATCTGAACCTCTAACGAATGTGACAGGGACAGCACAATTCAATGGTAGTACGGTGAGTGTTAACAACATTCAAGCTCTTTACAATGAAGGGCAAATAATTGCATCAGGCATCCTGCCAATTCTCAATCCTCAGCCAGCCACAGCGAATCCCCTGACAATATCAATAGCAGACAAACTCAACTTTAAGCTTGCAGGATTGTATGAAGGCGGTGTCGGGGGCAATGCTGTAATTCGCGGAACAGCCTTAAAACCCGTAATTGGTGGAGAGATTCGGCTAAGTGATGGTCGAGTGATTATTGGAAATACTGCTAAGACAAAACCAGCCGCTACAACAGAAGCTAACACTAACGTCATAAATCTAAATAGAGAACAGGTTAACGCTAATGCTACACCTACAGCCCAAAGTAGCGCTAGCGCAGTGACTACAGCAGAGAGTAGCGCTAGCGGAGTTACTAAACCAGATAATAATGCTAACACCGCAGCAACTCCACCCAATTTACCTGTAGAGTTTGCAGATTTAAGGTTGAGTCTAGATGACAATGTTCGTGTTACCACTGAATCCCTATTAAGCTTTGTACCAGGAGGGGCCGCATTAAGTCAGCCCATACTGAACTTTGAGGCAAAAGGCGACTTGACCATCAATGGTACATTAGCCAAGCCACTTCCTGAAGGATTGATTCGTTTGACAGGAGGACGACTAAGCTTATTTTCTACTGAGTTTGCTTTGGCGCGAGGCTACGAACAAACTGCGCGGTTTACTCCAAGCCAAGGACTTGACCCTACTTTGGATGTTCGGCTGACTGCGATCGTACCGGAAGCATCAGCAACGAACAGCCGAATTTTGGAATCCCCATTGTCTGCTGAAATCAGCGATGTTTCTGCGACTAACTTCGGTACTTTACGTACCGTTCGCGTTCAAGCAAGAGTGGACGGGCCAGCGAGTGAATTGGGCGAAAATTTAGAACTGACGAGTGAACCTAGCCGTAGTCGTGGAGAAATAGTTGCTTTGCTAGGTGGCTCGATTCTTGGTTCTTTCGGTCAAGCAGATGCAGGACAAGGACTGACTAATTTCGCTAGTTCTACCATTTTAGGTGGTTTGCAAGGAACTATCACTGCGATCGGACAGGCTGTTGGCTTCAGCGAATTTCGGATATTTCCTACCCCTACTACTAGTAATGAAACAAAGACAGCTTCAGTTCTGAATTTATCAGCAGAAGGTGTGTTTAATATTAATAGAAATTTCTCTGCTTCTTTATCACGCCCTCTTTCTAGCGATGAGTCTTTCCGTTATAACGTCCTTTATCGACTCAATGATGAAATTTTGATGCGAGGCTCAACTAATTTAGGGGATGAAAATCTATTCCAAGTTCAGTATGAAACTCGATTTTAGATTGCTGCAATGTTAATGCAGACCGATACAATAGCATTGTCAATCGATGCAATAGCGTTGCCAGTCGATGCAATGGCATTGCCAGCCGAGACAATAACATTGTTGCCCAATAGTTTAGTTTGTCACTAATGATTAAACTAATGGTCTGGATGTTCATGATTTGTGACTACAGCTGATACTGGCGTTACTGCACTTTCTTCTTGGGCTTGCATTTCCAGCAATTGGGGAATTGTCACAAATCGATAGCCTTGAGCCTTCAAACCTGCAATCATTTCTGGTAAAGCTTTGACAGATTTAGAACGATTACCGCCCCCATCGTGCAAAAGTACGATTGCACCTGGCTTTGCATATTTCAGCACATTTTTAACTAGCATTGGCACTTGAGGCGAATGACGTTCAGCATCTCCCGACTGTTCTGACCACATCATGACAGCGTACTTCTCGTTTCTGGCATATTGGGCTAGTCCATTATTCAGAAAGCCTCCAGGGGGACGAAACAGAGTAGTTTTCTCTCCAGTCGTCTTGTAAATAATATCTGCTGTGCGGTCAATTTCACTAGCCGCAGTCGCTTCATCCATTTTAAAATACCAATGATGCCATGTATGATTACCAATTACGTGACCATCAGCAGCCACTTGCTTGGCAACTTGGGGAAAATATTTCACCATTTGCCCAAGCATAAAGAATGTCGCTTTAATATTATTTTTCTTCAAAATTTCTAAAATCTGTGCCGTATTTTTTGGGCCAGGGCCATCATCAAAAGTTAGGGCAATGACTTTCTCATTTGCTTTTAGTTTTGCTTGATAAACAATTGTTCCCTGAAAAGTCTTTGGCACTTTATTCATCTGGTCTGTAGCTGAGGTGATAGACTGTGCATCTGCACTCATTGCTTTACCTAAATTTGTTTTAGCATTTTCACCTTTTGGCTTAGTTGTGCCTGCAAGCAGACTGATACCCACACTACCCATACCAGCAAGCAATGCAATAGTTGCTACCTTTAGGAACGGCGATAATTTACGATTAGACACATTAAATCTCCTTAAATATTAGGGATTGGGCATGGGGCATTTGGCATTGGGCATTGGGCATTGGGTATTGAGTTATTAATTCTGCCCCCAGGCCCCAGCCTTTTTCTTCCTGCTCCCCACTTACATACTCGTACTTAGTTGTAAATTAATATATCTGCTGCTAAAAGAAAAAAGAATACGATATCTTGAAACATCCCAGCTAAAGCTAAAGGAAGTCCCAATTTAATCTGCACTAATTTGCTGTCTACTTACAAAAGTGTCATAAAAATACTGCATAAAATAATACCTGATGGGTTTAACCGACCAATACAAGCAGCAATGATGGCAGTATAACTGTAACCAGAAGAAATGCTAAGGCAGAGTTGACCAATAGAACCAGACTTCGCACACACCAGCTAAATTAAGCAAGTTAGCCAAATATATGCTTAAGCATAGGCCGGCGTAGACATCGCTATTTATCCCAGCATACACCGCAGTCTTTAGACTAGAATGGTTGCTTTGACAGTTAATTCTGACATCTTGCTGGAGCTTCCCCGGCTCTGCTTCTAAATTGTGCTGTAAAATATGTTAGATGAAGCGAAAATTTCAACAATATTTTTGGCGTTGTACCTTAATAGTGTTTTTAACATTAACTGGATGTGGATGGGGTGTGGAGTCAGCACAAGCACTGTTGCGTCAACATCATGATTCTCCCGGTACCTTACGTTACCATTCACAAGTATCTGTCAAAGATGAAAAAGGATATGCTTGGCAAGTACTCCTGTTCAAACAGAATTACACCAGTGCAGTAAAAGATTTACGGTTACGCTTAGTTGCTTTTCCGGGTGTCGTTGAAATTGCTCACCCCCAACCATTGTTGATTGAGACAGTAGCCGGAAAATTGCTCAGTGCATCGGATGCTTATGCTTTAACTGCACCCGTCCCCAATGTGGGGGAATATAACTTAACTGATATCTTACCGAAATTGCCAACAACTGATGCGCTCAAGGTCTATGTGCCTCTCTCTAATGGACAGCAATTGGTTCTCAACCTATCCAACACTGTAGTCACTGAGTGGCAATGGCTAGTTACAGAAATTGATTAGTAAAAGCATTCAATAGAAGAATAACCCAATGGTGATGGGGGGCATAATTACTACCTTCGGAGGCAGAAATCCTGTCTTCATATACTTATAACGACGAGTTAAAGCCTCCCACATCACACGCAGGAGTAATGTTAGTCTTGAGACTCCTCAGAGATAGTTTCCGATTCGGTTTCAAGTTCTTCTGTTTGGACTTTGGCGACTGGAGGTTTAACGGGTTTTGGGCCACGCGCTAGGGCAGGATTCCCCTGCTGCCTGTTCTCATCTCCGTAGGATGCTTTTTTCCCTTTGTCAGACGAGCGATTACGGCTCGGTTTTGAGCTTTTGGGGTTGGATTCAATAGGAGTTATAGAATCCTTATTTTCGGAATTGTTGTCAGTATTTGCTTGGGACTGACGTTCCGATTTTTTGATTGGACGTTCTACCATTGTTGATTTTTGTAAATTTATCTGTATAGTACATCGGTTTGGTGACTGTCAAACTGTTAGGTAGCATTTTTTTAAAGATTTTATCGAACAGAATTCAGGAGTCAGGAGTCAGAATTCAGAATTAATTCTGAGCGAAAAAACGGCTGAATAATCGGCGTTTTTGCACCCCCACAAAACAAGAAAAATTGGTGGTGCAACAATTCAGTCACGGGTCTGAATCTCCGACTCCTGTTAGCGGATAGCTAAGGTTTAGCCCATTCTGACTTCTAAATTCTGACTCCTGATCCCTGAATTCTAATCAACAAAATCAGGTCGTGCCTTACTTGTTGATTTCAACTTTTGCTCTAAAACTGTCCAATTTTCTTGCTCAATTAAATTAGTTAATTCATCAAGATTGTGACGATACTGTTGCAACGATCGCAGCAATGCTTGACGATTATACCGCGCCATCATCACGCCCAACTCTGGATTCCCACCACCCACACGGCTAGTATCCCGAAAACCTGAACTAGCTAACTTTTGAGCTAGTTCCAAAACATCGGGGTCAGTTTCACTCAAACAAGCAGCAATCAATGAGGAACTGACCATTACAGGTAAATGGGAAATCCAACTAACAGCGCGGTCATGTTGCTCTGGTTGACAATAGTAGATATTAGCTCCTAGCGATCGCACAATTTCTTCTACAACCGCAATTGCATTAGTTGGCGTTGTAGCTGTCGGTGTTAATACATAAGGTTTATCAACAAATAAATTCCGTTGTGCAGCTTCTATGCCACTATCTGTTCTTCCCGCCATTGGATGACCGCCGATAAAATTATCCCAAAGGGGAGAAATCGCTTTGACTATCTCTGCTTTTGCTGAACCCACGTCAGTCACGATGGTAGCTGTAGACAAATGAGCGATCATTTGCTCCAATTGGGGCACAATAAGCGCTAGAGGTGTACAAATAAATACAACCTCTGCGGCTGCTAACAGACTCAGATCAACTGATGCTTCATCAACACTGCCGATAGCAACTGCCTTTTGACAGGTAGATTCACGGCGACTGACTCCTAAGATATGATGTCCTTGCGATCGCAAATCAAAACCCAAAGATCCGCCGATCAATCCCAACCCTAAAATCCCAATATTCATTTTTAATTTTGACATTCCGTTTTTATGACTTTACCAACTATTAAAGTTGGCATCCAAGGGGTAGCATCGATGACTGTAGAGGAATTACTAGAAAAGTACGCAGCAGGAGTCTTAAACTTTAGTGGTATTGACCTTGCGGAAGCTAATCTGAGTGGGGTCAAACTCAGTGGCGTGAATCTTAGCGATGCTAATTTGAGTATAGTTAACCTCAGTGGCGCGAATCTGAGCGAAGCTAACTTGAGCAATGCCAAGCTGAATGTAGCAAGACTCAGTGGCGTGAATCTATCCAACGCCATCTTAAATAACGCTAGTCTCAACGTCGCTAATTTGATTCGAGCCGATCTCAGCCGCGCTCAACTTAAAGGAGCCTTATTGATTCGCGCTGAGTTAATTCGCGCTGACCTCAGTCGTGCTGACCTGTCGGAGGCTGACCTCACCAGTGCTGATTTGCGAGAGGCGACACTCCGCCAAACGAATCTTCGCCACGCTAACTTGAGTGAGAGTGTCTTAAGAGGCGCTTCCATGACGGGAGCAAATTTAGAGATGGCTAACTTAAATGCCAGTGACCTCAGTCGTTGCGATCTCAGTGGTGCAAATTTGCGAGATACTGAACTCAGACAAGCGAATCTTAGCCATGCTAACTTGAGCGGAGCAGATTTGAGCGGGGCGAATCTTCGTTGGGCAGATTTGAGCGGGGCGAACCTCCGGTGGGCAGACTTGAGCGGCGCAAAATTGAGCGGGGCTACCTTAATTGGCGCAGATTTAACCAATGCGAATTTAACGAATACAATTTTTATCCACGCCGATTTAACTCAGGCAAAATTAATTAGGGCGGAATGGATTGGTGCTGACTTAACTGGAGCAACATTAACTGGGGCCAAGCTTTACGCCACCTCCAGGTTTGGTTTAAAAACCGAAGGTATGATTTGTGAATGGGTCGATCTTAGTCCAGCCGGCGATCGCTCCATTATCCAAAAGTTCCATTCCGAAGACTCACGAGACTTTTTTAACGAAACACCGCCGACAATCCGCATTATTGTTGATGCAGCCTTAGAACACGAAGCCAATTTTGCGATCGCAGGCGCTTACTATCAAATTGCTCAAGAATACCGGGTACTAAGACAACCCCCAAGCATCGAAAGTGGTCGTCGTCGAACTGTTTTCACATTTTATGTAGATAGCGATGAAGCATTATTTTCCACTGCTTACATTGTGATTCTTCCCTTTTTAGATGCGGCATCTACTCACAATAATATTTCCAGTGTCGTGGAAATGATTAACAGTGAAATTGTTGGAAATCAAGATTTAAAATTGCCAAAATCGCCCCTAATTGTGAAACAATTAAATATTCTTCTAGAGCAAGCCATGAGCCAGGCGGCAACAATTAAACAGACGAAAAAAAATATTGAAGTAGCCACAAAGTTAAATTTTTGTAAAGCCCCAACTCAAATAGTTTTAACAAATTCTAGCGCCCACACATTGATTGTCCATGACCATCCCAACTTTGGGAAAAGATTTATTAATCGCTCTGCTCTTAATGCTTCAACTTATGATGATATATCTAATGAACCGACAAAACACATCTTACCTTCGTCAAGTATGGTTATAGATTTCGTCAAAGGATTTCACTATATTAGTCATTAGGAATGGGAATTGGGAATTGGGAATTGGGAATTAGTTATTAGACAAATGACAAATGACAAATGACAAAATTTTGGAGGAAAAATGAGCAATCTCTTTAATAAAATGATCGGTCGAACTCGCTATGTAGTCTTTCGCCTATTTCTGCACTTGGGGGGAGGCGAGGTAGCGCCAATTTTGGGAGTATTAAATAGTGCTGGACGAGATGCGATCGATGCCGATGGCGACTTAGAAGTTTTAGGAGAAGGATTGGTAGAAATTAGCCAAACTCTTCTACAATACGATGAATATTGGCTTTCTGCTGCCAACGAAGGCGACGTATTTTGGAGTGAAGGCGAGGCAGGAGATTATGTTAATGAATTATTTACTGACTCTGCCGAAAGATATCTTAGTGAACCAGATTACAGTTCTGGCTCTGGATTGAATGAACCTTTATCTATACCTGTAACTCGCAACGTCATTGTGATGATTACAGTAGCTTATGAAGGAGAAGTACCAGAGTTAGAAACCGATCTTTCTAACGTTCAGGCGCTTAAGGAAGGATTGAAAGCATTGATAAATTTGCATTACAAACATAGATTAAAGGCAATCCAAGTGCATTTCTCCCCAGCACAGTTAGGCGATGAACTCACTAGCGATCAGCTGTTGCAATATTACCCAGAATTGATTCCTTTATAATATGTTGGGTAGTCCGTACTTACTACTCACATCGAGAAATTGTTAAGCTCAGAGATAGGACAATAATCCAATGATCATGACCATAGTACGTAAATTTACAGCCGTTTTTTTAGCTCTGAGTTTGTGTATCACAACTGTCGCTTGTGGTGGGGGAAACGAAACTACTCCTCCCGCTAAGAACGTTAGCCAAAGCTCTACTAACACAAAGCTGAGTGATGGAGAGTATAAAATACAACAAGCTACTTATGACGATGCAACTGGTGAATACAGCTTGTTTTTACTTAACAATAATCCCCCAACCTTTGCAACCGAAAATTTGCAAATGGCACGGTTAACTGATGATGAAATCAAGCAAGGTAAGAAGACCTATCTGAAGGTAGAAAAAGGACAACCGATTTTATATCTAACGGAAGACTTTAAAATTGAGTACGTCCACAACGTTACCGAAAATAAAACCAATCCCCAAACTGGACAACAAGAGACGGTTGTAGTCCGTCGAGAAAATAACTTCTGGGCACCCTTTGCTGGGTCTGTGGCTGGTAGCTTGGCGGGTCAGGCAATTGGTAGTATGTTGTTTAGACCCCAATATTATGTACCTCCTGTCTATCAATCAGGTCAAGGATTAAGTGGCTTCGGTGGATATGGTGGAAGCTATGGCCAAGCAGTGCAAAACTACCAAAGTCGGTATAATGCACCACCCGCAGCCGTGACAAATCGGACTGCGTTCCGTAATACAGGGACGATTAGAAGGTCATATCCTGGAAATACAAATATACGCAATACACCGCGTAGCACTACAGGTAATAACCGTCCTTCTGGTTCTGGTTTTGGTGGTAGTACGTTGCGACCCTCTGGTAATTCCAGCACTACCAGACGCAATTCTGGCAGTGGTTTTGGTAGTGGACGTAGTACAGCACCCCGCCGCTCAAGTGGTTTTGGCAGCAGACGACGTTAGGAAATTTTCAATTTAATTAAGTAGACTGCCTAAGAAGTTAAAGTAATGTGTTGCATAAAGAAGCCGGAGGGTCACAAGTCAATCCTCCGGCTTCTCTTTATATCTATGCAATTTGTGATCAGAAATTATGAATTATTCGGTCAAATAATATGAAATACTAAATATAAATATTGCTAAGAGAACAGGAATCATTTTATTAAAGTCTATTTGCTTTTTTTGAACTATTTCTAAACAAGACATCGGAATCATCAGGGGCCAGAAGATAGTTGTTACCACAAACATCACAACCGATAAAAATTTATCTTCTGGAGTGGAAGCAGGATGACGTAGAGCAAATATTAACCAATTGATTAAAAAATAACATGTCATTAACAGATAACCAATAGTTAAAGTCAGTTGTATCTGATTCACTTTAAGTACTCCTGAAGTTATGTGAGCTTCACCAAACATCATCCGTACAAAGTTATAACATATTTAGTTTTCTTCCTTGCTCTGGAAAACCATAGTATCCTTATATACTAAATAAGTAACATTTTTGTTCTGTCAAACTTCTCTTGCTGTTTGTAGAGCCTCATTAACCCTCTATGAAGAAATTTTTTAAATTTTGGATGATGAATATTTACATAGCACGCTCCAAAATTTAAAATTTGGTTAGCTATGAGAGTAATAATTAAGCAGTCTTAAAAAATCGAATAATTTCGCGGACATGATCGAGAAATTGCCCGTCGGTGGAAAGTTGCGCGATCGCAGTTCGTGCTTCTCTTGCCAAACGCTCATGTTCAGTTTGATTTGTCGCCCGTAATTCCTCAAAATTAGCTGCAATCCGAGCTAAATCTCTGCGAGTCTCTTCGGCAAAGCGTTGTTGAGTTGCGGGTAATGAATAAGATTGTTCTGGGTTGAGTTGATCTTCTAATAACTGGATTTTTTGTTCCAATATCGAGAAGCGATCGCGCAGTTCAAAAATATCTTCGCGTGGATACTTCCATTCTTGGCGAATCATCGCTAATCGCGCATATAAATACTCATAAGCTCGAATAGCTGGACGCAGAATCGTTAATAACAAAGCTGCACCAGAACTTATATATCCCACCGTACTAATACCAGTAGCAGCAAGGGTATAAAGACCAACGGCTGAGAACAAGTGTAAAGCAATGGCAACCCAGAGCGATCGCTTCGCCAACAATGTGACATACTTCACTTGTTTCTCATCGACTGGAATTCCTTTCTCAGTTGATTGTGCTGCTTCTGCTAAAACTTCTTTGGCTTGAAAATGCACATTCCACGGGACGGTAACAATTACTAACAGCCACCAAAAACTTGCACCACCAATCACCCAATCAAGAAAGTTACCAGCAGGGATGTGCAACCATTGCAGTAAGCCAAAAGCCGCTAGTACTACAACCACAATTCCAGCGATGGAACTAATGAAAAAGTTAATATACATCTTGCCCTATCTCCGATGAAACCATCATCTCGATCATGACGATATCCCAGCAGTTATACGGAAATGCTTGTGATGGTTTTTCTATTTGCACACACTAGTTTTTGAGCCCACATTCCGCAGGCTAGTTAGCAAAGCAGATAATATTTTCGACAGGGGGCACCAAAAAAGTTGAGAATCCAGTGTCTTTCGGAAGTCAAATTAGTAATTTGCTTGGTTTGGGCAACAGTAACTAAGTGAATCGACATAAAACATTGAAAGACCCAGCGTAGAGTCGGAGCAGCAGTAGGTTTACCCAACTGATCATCGATAGTCTTTTTAGCTCTATCGAGTGCTTGACGCAATGCCCTTTGACCCAAACTATAAACAAGCAAACACAAGCCCATAATCATGGCTAATGCGGCAACCCGTTTGGGTGAGTTGAGGAAGACACTGGAAGTAAAGAATAGCGGGTCCTTGAGAAAGCGAAAACCGCGTTCAGTAGATTGCTGTGCCTTATACTCAATTAACACATGAGCATCACTTAACTCAGAAGCATCAAGAACATTGGTTGCTAGGAGAAACCTACCGGCTCTTTGGACTTCAACATCTATAGCAGTTTGTTTGGGTGCAAGTGTTGCACAAAGTTGATAGTGCTTTTCTATAACAGCATTCTTTCGCGGTCTACCACGTCCCTTGTGCTGCAAAATTTCAACTACTTTGATATCAACTAGCTGATGTAAAGGCAACTTACAATTCATGCGTTCAGCAGCAAGTTGGGCATCTTTTTCACAAGCAAACTGCTGTTGAGATAACTGTTTAAGTTCGGTTTGGGCTTTAGTCAACTGCTTAGATAAACGTTTTTCTAGTTGCTTCAGGTCAGCTTGTTTACGGACTTGACTTTCAACTACTATCCAACGTTGTAGTATATCGGCATAAAAGTTACAACATGAAGCGATACGGTATCCCGGTAATGAACTGGAAACAAATGCATTTTCATGAATGTTATCTAACAACTGTTTAGCAGCAGTCAAAGTGATTGGTACTCTCGATACCCAACGTAACTGCTTCATTTGTTGCAAGTTCTCTTCTGTGTACAGTGCCGCATCAGCTACAAACAAAGCATCAAGGAGCCATTGCCGTTTGAAGTCCGCGATTAATTTGGCAAACATGGCTGAGTCTGATTCATTCCCATCTGCGACTCTTAAATATAGCGGGATGTCTCCATCTCCACTACACATCAAGTCAAGAATAAATTGCTTTAAGTCTGGGCGGTGATCTCTCGAATAACCATAAGTTATGTGGATTGTTCCAGGTTCTGCTTCCTCCTCTGGAGTTTGGAGTGTGTAATTACCATCGACGTGAAACGAACTTGAATCCAGGTGTAAACTGTCCATTTTTACACCAAATTTACGAGCCGCAGATAGTGCCACCGTTACAAATACTTCTGTTAGCCCAAAGGAGTAGAGTTTGTCCAACACTCTACCTAGACGGTCATCGTTTAAGTGTTCTGGATGTATCCCCTCTCCCAGTAGGTGTTCTGTAGCTTTGCCAATAAAAAATTTTTCAAACAGATATAATGGGGCGCTGACAAACCCTAATCCGTTGAGAATCATTGCTTTTACCACTTGACCTGCACTAATTATTTCTTGCGGATGGCTTCCTAGTAGCCGATTGATTTGCTCTACTAGTTCCATTTCGTCACATATGCCTGCGACTATCCCACAGTGGTCAATATCCTGTACTCTTATATCTAATGGTGATGCTGTCATGCTTCTAAAATGCAGCATTTAGGTCATTTTTAAAAATACAGCATTTACGATCGCACCTGCGGAATGTGGGTTTGAGTGATATAGCTACCCTAATTAGGTTGAGTCTCTTTGCTACCTTTTTCTTGGAAAGTCGCAGAGGTAATGATTGTGATGGTTTTTCGAGTTGCACATATACAATAAATAAAATGAACCACTACTTAGAAACAAAGAAGAGAGAAATAATGCAATACTGCTTTGTAGAGTTTCAAGTAGATGATTCAACAAGATTCAAGCCTTAGTTGAATCCTTCGATTTTATAATTCTTGCAGAAGATGACGGTACAGGATACACAAAATTTAACCTGTAGTTTGGGAAAAGAGTGAGACAATTTAAACCTTTCCCCCGTCTCTATTGGATGAGATAACTACGCCAAATTGGTTGAGTATTTTTACTACCCTTTTCTGGAATTAGCGATCGCCAAGTTTTACCTTCTTGCTGAATTTGCAAGTAAACATCAAAGGGTTGTTTTGGTTGCGTCAAGCGCCGTTTTGGTAGCTTGAGAATCAAGTCGTAGGTTCCCCGAACGTGGAAAGCTGGTAAATTTTCAATCGTTAGGGGTTGTTCTTGGGTAATTGATAGCCGCTTGATTTCAAATCCTTGAAAATCTAGATCCAACTGTTGGCTAAGTTTTTGTTGAGTTTGCTCTAGCCCAAGTGCGATCGCTTTTTGCACTAACTCGCTAGTCGGTAGCAATCCAATACTGCCACAAGCTGTAACTAGCATCAGCAATATTGCTGTTAAAATTAACCGCACTATGTTATTCACTGCCTAATCTGCTATTTTCTTCCTTATCAGTTTAACCGGACACGCTGCTGCTTTTTCCGCGTCGAGTAACTTAGGAATTATGCAAACAATAGCTGAAAATTTTAATTACAGGTAGGGGCAATTTATGAATTGCCCCTGTTGTTAGAACTTTTCAATAAATTTTGTAAATCTTTAAAAAATTTGTTCTAAGCGTTGGAAATCGCGTTGCACTTCATACCAGAGACTTTTATTATGGGGGTCTGTTTTCAAAGCTTTTTTGAGATAAATTCTGGCTTTGAGCAATTGGTTTTCGGAAATTAGCGCCCGTCCCCAAATTTGATAAGCGATCGCTTGCCATTGGCGAACTTCTGGATCTGTTGACAAACGATCTGCTAAAGCTTCCACCAGTGCGATCGCTTGCGGAAATCGTTTCTCTTGCAAAAATCGCTGCAATTGTTCATAAGTCTTCCACTTCAGCCGTTCTTCTATTTCCAACAGATTAGGCGGTTTTGCTTTCCCTGGTTGTTGGTTCACCACCGTTGTGACTGGTGTTTTCTGTCGCTGCGTTGTCTTAGCAGCATCACGCCCAGTTGACACCTGAGTTGAATGTGCAGCAGTTTCCTCTGGCAGTACTACCGTCAGCAGGAGTTTGTAAGCCTCTGTCAAGGCAATAAACTTATCTTTGGCTTTGTTGTCATCTGGGTTGATATCGGGATGATATTGCTGCGCCAATCGTCGATAAGACGCTTTGATTTCAGCAAAAGAAGCTCCCGATCTTAAACCTAGCAAACGGTAGCAATCTCCAAGATCCATCTTGAGCTATGAGCTATCGAATATTTAGCTATCGGCTATTATCTGTCAATATCAGCTTTAAGCCTGGACTATTAATGATAAAGGCTAATTTTCTATTTTAAAGTTCAATGTTGACAGTTTGTTTTGGGAATTGGGAAGAGGACTTGGGGACAAGGAGAATTGGGGACAAGGGGAAAGACTTGTTTCAAGTTCTCACTTCTTGTCCCCAAGTCCCCTTGCCCTCTGCCCCCTGCTTCCCTACTCCCCTGCTACTATAGAGGTTCGTTCTTCAATTACACGGTCAATTAAACCGTATTCTTTAGCCTCTTCAGCAGACATGAAAAAGTCACGATCCATATCTTTTTCAATCTTTGCTATGGTCTGACCGGTTTTATCGGCATAAATGCCATTAAGCTGGTGACGAATCCGCAGAATCTCTCTAGCTTCAATTTCGATGTCGGTTGCTTGTCCACGGGTTCCACCTGAAGGCTGGTGAATCATAATCCGTGAATGAGGCAATGCTAGGCGTTTACCTTTGGTGCCAGCAGCCAACAGGAAAGACCCCATTGAAGCAGCTAAACCAACGCAAATAGTCACTACATCTGATTTTATATGTTGCATGGTGTCAAAAATCGCCATGCCAGATGTAACCATTCCACCTGGGGAATTGATGTATAAATAAATATCTTTACCTGGATCGTCTGAGTCCAGATACAGCATTACAGCAATTATTTGATTGGCAATTTCATCATCAATATCTCGCCCCAAGAAAATAATCCGTTCCCGGTAAAGGCGATCGTAGATGCTAATCCAATCTGTATATTGTCCTCCGGGCATCCGGTAAGGGACTTTAGGAACGCCTATAGGCATAATTTACTCCGTTTTTAATTAGTCATTAGTCATTAGTCATTGGTCATTAGTCATTGGTCATTAGTCATTGGTTATTAACAAAGGACGAAGGACAAAGGACAAATGACAAAGAAAAAATTAAAGGACACTGGCTGGAAGGGGGGGATTTGCGAGTTCTTCTTTCTCAAAAACTCGGTCAATTAGACCGTATTCCTTTGCTTCGTAAGGTGTTAGATATAACAACCTATCCATATCTTTAGCAATTTTTTCTGGAGGCTGTCCGGTGGTGCGATTTAAAATATCAACCAACGCCCCTTTATTTACCAAAACTTCCCTTGCCCGAATTTGAATATCCGTTGCTTGACCTTGGGCGTAGCTCTTGGGCTGATGCAGGATAATCGAAGAGTGAGGCAAACTAGCGCGGCAACCCTTTGTACCAGCACTGAGAAGCATGGCTGCCATACCCATCGCAGAACCGACGCAGATGGTGTGGATAGGAGGCTTGATATATTTCATGGTGTCGTAGATGGCGAAGGCTTCGGTTTCAAAGCCAATGGGTTCGCCACTGTAACCAGATGTACCGGTGGAGTTGATATAGATTTTAATGGGCTTTTCTGGGTCGTCGGACTGCAAAAACAGCAATTCGGCCACGATTAATTCCGTGACAGCAGGCACCAGTGGCATCCCAATATAGACAATTCGCTCCTTCAATAAAAGGGAAGGTAAATCTGGCGGTGGTGTCCGGTAAGAGCTATCGCCGTAATATGGGGCTTGAACAGCTTTGATTGGGGAAATGTCCATAGCAACTGATCGCCTGAAACTATGCCGTTAACTGTAATACATCCTAGCGCGATGCACGCTTCCCTCAAGGTGCGGATTTCTCCCTAATGCTTCAGGTGGCTTTGCATCTGCCAATGTTTGGCTTCTAAGATATTCTGATTATATTCATGTATTTGTGTTGGATAGGTTTTCCGTAGAGCTAAAGTGGTGCTTTGAAGTTATTTATTAATATGTATATCCTGAATAGGGACTTTAAGTTATGAAGGTTAGCTTGCAGCCTGCCTTGAATGATGGTAATTTGGACGCGAATCAACTGAATAGTCAACGTCAGTTGGGAATATCGATTTCGGCGATCGCAGAGACTCAAGACCGCCATGTGCCCCTAAATTTATGTTTAATTCTGGATCACAGTGGTTCTATGAATGGGCGATCGCTAGAAACGGTTAAAAAAGCAGCGAATCGTCTGGTAGATAGACTTAATCCTGGCGATCGCCTCAGTGTTGTAGTTTTCGATCACCGTGCCAAAGTCTTAGTACCTAGCCAAAGTGTCGAAGATCCAGAAAAAATCAAACAGCAAATCAACCGCCTAGCCGCCGATGGTGGGACTGCAATTGATGAAGGATTGCGTTTGGGGATTGAGGAGTTGGCGAAGGGAAAGAAAGATACTGTTTCCCAAGCCTTCTTATTAACCGATGGGGAAAATGAACATGGTGATAATAATCGCTGTTTGAAATTTGCCCAATTAGCTGCTAGCTATAATTTGACTTTGAACACTCTGGGCTTTGGTGACAACTGGAACCAAGATGTTTTAGAAAAAATTGCTGATGCTGGTTTAGGGACTTTATCTTACATTCAAAAGCCGGAAGAGGCAGTGGATGAGTTTAATCGCCTGTTTAGCCGCATTCAAACAGTGGGATTGACTAACGCTTATCTGTTATTGTCTCTGATGCCCCATGTCCGGCTAGCAGAACTTAAACCCATTGCCCAAGTTTCCCCAGACACAATTGAGTTACCACTGCAACAAGAAGCTGATGGATGCTTCGCTGTGCGGTTGGGAGATTTAATGAAAGATGCAGAACGGATAATCTTAGCTAATATTTATTTGGGACAATTGCCAGCAGGTGAACAAGCGATCGCTAATGTGCAAGTCCGCTACGACGATCCGGCCGCCAACAAGGTAGGTTTAGTTACACCAAATATCCCAGTTTATGCCCATGTAGTCAAAAACTACCAAGCAGATCCGAATCCCCAAGTGCAACAGTCTATTTTGGCATTAGCTAAATATCGCCAAACCCAGCTAGCCGAAACGAAATTGCAACAGGGCGATCGCAGTGGTGCAGCGACAATGTTACAAACGGCTGCTAAAACTGCTCTGCAAATGGGAGATACTGGGGCAGCGACGGTGTTGCAAACTTCTGCCACTCAGCTACAATCTGGTGGAGATTTATCTGAAAGCGATCGCAAGAAAACCAGAATTGTCTCCAAAACAGTTTTGCAAGATACCCCTCCTCAATGAAAGTTAAATTGCTCTCGGCGTTAAATGACAATAATGTTGATGTGGCTCAAACAAGTAGCCAACGTCAACTAGCAATGACGATTTTTGCGATCGCTGGTGAATTTGACCAAAATCTCCCCCTTAACCTCTGCCTGATTCTGGATAGAAGTGGTTCTATGCATGGACAACCGATTAAAACGGTGATTCAGGCAGTGGAAGGATTAATAGATCGGTTGAAAGTTGGCGATCGCATCTCAGTTGTGGCTTTTTCCGGTTCTGCGGAAGTCATTATCCCCAACCAAGCGATCGAAGACCCCGAAAGCATCAAATCCCAAATTAAAAGCAAACTCAGCGCTAGTGGCGGCACTGCGATCGCCGAGGGTTTGGAACTGGGAATTACAGAACTGATGAAGGGCACAAGAGGCGCTGTTTCCCAGGCGTTTCTGCTGACAGATGGGCATGGTGAAAGCGCTTTGCGGATTTGGAAGTGGGATATTGGGCGAGATGACAATAAGCGCTGTCTCAAACTGGCGCAAAAAGCTGCCAAACTGAACCTAACTATCAACACTTTCGGATTTGGCAATAGCTGGAATCAAGATTTGCTAGAAAAAATTGCCGATGTCGGTGGTGGTACTCTAGCTCATATTGAACATCCTGAACAAGCTGTGGAGCAATTTAGCCGACTATTTGGAAGGATTCAGTCAATTGGGCTAACTAATGCCTACTTGCTGTTATCTCTAGTGCCGAATGTCCGATTAGCAGAATTGAAACCCATTGCCCAAGTTGCCCCAGACACAATCGAGTTACCAGTGGAACGAGAAGCTGATGGTAGCTTTGCTGTACGTTTGGGAGATTTGATGCAGGATGTAGAAAGGGTAGTTTTGGCAAACATTTATCTGGGACAATTGCCAGAGGGGAAACAAGCGATCGGGCATCTGCAAATTCGCTATGATGACCCGTTAGTTAACCAAGAAGGCTTACTTTCGCCCCTGATGCCGGTGTATGCAGATGTGGTGCGGGCATATCAACCAGATTCTAATCCCCAGGTACAGCAGTCTATTTTGGCATTAGCGAAGTATCGTCAAACCCAGTTAGCCGAGGCGAAATTGCTACAAGGCGATCGCACTGGTGCAGCCACGATGCTGCAAACAGCAGCTAAAACAGCTTTACAAATTGGAGATAAAGGTGCAGCAACAGTGTTGCAAAGTTCCGCCACTCGCTTGCAAGCTGGAGAAGAACTTTCCGAAGCAGACCTTAAAAAAACTAGGATTGTATCAAAAACCGTTTTACAGGAATAGTAAAAATTCAGTGTTGCTGATTAACAGTGAGTGTGTACAGTATTTTAAATTTAAAAATGGGCATATTAAATTCTAGTAGATATCTAGAAAAATCTTTTTAATAGCTAGCAAGCAATGCCAAGAAGGTCAGCACATGAAGTTGTACGACAGAGACTACACTATACTCACCTCTGACGAAGAGGCAAAATTCCGCTCGCTTAAGGAGCAGGAGGTCGTCGGGGAAGTTGGTATTCTCAAAGTCAGAGAGCCGCTTTTTCATAAGTACCCCAAAGCTGTGCGCCATTACATCAGTCTGTTTCCAAACAACTACATGGACATTTTAGAGCTTAAAGATCGTGAGGAACTCAACAATAAACTTGCTTGCTTCCAACAATTGCTTACTTAATTCAGAAGATGTCAATGAACGCAGTATTTTAAAATTTATTACCGAACATCGCGCCTACTTCATTATTGCCTCACTTCTGAAGTATTTTCATTTTGGTCATCACGCAACTTATCTTTTCCCTGAGTTTCAGCTCGGCAATTCCTATCAAGCCGACTACTTAATTATTGGTCGGGGTTCAGGCGGACATGAGTTTGTCTTTGTTGAACTTGAAGCCCCTAAAGGTAGAGGTATCATACTTACTGATGGCGAACTTGGAGAAGTGTTTCGCAAAGGCAGAAAGCAATTATGTGACTGGCAAACTTGGCTGGATGGTAATTATTCTTCACTCAAAGAGACATTTAATAAATCAAGACGGGCTGATGCACTACTGCCTGATGAGTTCGTCACGATGGATAGATCGCGACTCCATTTCGTCGCCATTGCTGGCAAACGCAATAACTTCACCAACAAGACTTACGAAATTCGGCGCAAAGAACGCTTGGACACAAACATCTTCCTATTACATTACGACAACCTTATTGATGCTGCCTCTGATGTAATCGGTAAAAACACTTACTAAATCAATACCCTAGCCAAAAAAAGAATTAGTCTAGATTTCACCAATAATAGATGGTGTTGATACCTGTATCACGTAGCAATCTGCCGCAGAGAGTGGTAATCCCTGACGGGGCAACAGTTTCATAGCGGTTAGGTAGTTCAATGATGCGATGCATCTTGCTAAAGCTCTTGTCTTGCAAAAACTAGCAAAACTCGGCTAAAAGTGCTACAGGTAAATGGTTGTTATCTTGAGAGGTACACATGAAAACCACTGGCATTCATCATGTAGCGATTATTTGTTCTGACTACGATCGCTCCAAAGCATTTTATGTAGAAGTTTTAGGTTTTTCAATTATTCAAGAGACTTTTCGCGCTGAAAGAAATTCTTATAAATTAGATTTAAAAGTTGCAGAAAATACTCAAATCGAACTATTCTCTTTCCCAAATCCTCCAGAACGGGCTAGTAAACCAGAGTCTTGCGGTTTAAGACATCTTGCTTTTCAAGTTGATGATGTAGAGGAAACTGTCTTTTATTTAAAATCGAAAGGATTAGAAGTAGAAAATATCAGAGTTGATGAAATTACAGGTAAGAAATTTACTTTTTTTCAAGATCCAGATAATTTGCCATTAGAGATTTATGAAAATTAGAATATATAGATCGTTTGGATTAAATAATTTCAGATAAATAGCAAATTAACTAGCTATTTGGTAAAATTCTCAAATGTTTGACAATATCTGTAAATTTTTAGCTGAAAATTTTTCCAGCGACTTCGCCACTTGGTTATTAGGCGAACCCATTACTTTAACCGAACTAAGTCCAAAAGAATTATCTATCGAACCCATTCGTGCTGATGCCTTAATCCTGCTACAGTCAGAGAAAAACATCTTGCATTTGGAATTTCAAACCCAAGTGGATGCGGAAATTCCTTTTCGGATGATTGACTATCGATTGCGAGTGTATCGCCGTTTTCCCCACAAATCAATGCATCAAGTTGTAATTTACCTCAAGCAGACAAATTCGGATTTGGTGCAACAAAATACATTTACAATTGCTGGAACACGCCATGAATTCACAGTTGTCAGACTTTGGGAACAACCAACCGAAGTATTTTTGAGAACACCTGGACTTTTACCTTTGGCAGTGTTGAGTAGTACAATTGAACCAGAAGTTATACTAAATGAAGTGGCGCGTGAAATTAATGGTATTACAGAATCAAGAACTCAAAGTAATATTGCTGCTTCCACGGCTATTTTAGCTGGTTTAGTATTAGATAAAGAGGTTATTAGACGAGTTTTGAGGTCAGACATTATGCGCGAGTCAGTGATTTATCAAGATATTTTACAAGAAGGGAAAGCTGAAGCTTTACTTGAAGTGGCAATTAACCTTTTTAATACTGGTATGCCATTAGAACAGATAGCAAGATTGACAGGGTTATCAATTGAGCAGTTACAGTATTTGCAGGTAAGCAAATCTGGTGATTCAAAATAAATAATCGGTGCAGGTTGACTGCACCGATTGCACAATTTATATTTAATTGCACCGGACATTTCCCTCACGCCAATGCTGATGCTTGGGGTTTGGCAAAAATCATTCTTCCTGCGGTGGTTTGCAAAGCACTGGTGACTACTACTCGCAGTTCACCACCCACATAATTGCTGCCTTCTTCAACTACTACCATCGTGCCATCATCTAGGTAGCCAATACCTTGACTGGGTTCTTTGCCTTCCTTGAGAATTTTTAAATCCAGGTTGTCGCCAGGTAAATAACTGGGACGGACGGCATTCACTAAATCATTCACATTCAAAACAGGCACTTTCTGAACGCTGGCGACTTTAGACAAGTTGTAGTCGTTGGTTAGCAATGTACCGCTAATTTCTTGGGCAAAGCGTACCAACTTGGCATCGACTGTGGGGATATCTTCGTAGTCAACTGCATTAATCAAAATGCGATCGGGATATTCTTCCTTAATGCGGTTGAGAATTTCTAGTCCTCTCCTTCCGCGCACGCGCTTTTGATCTTTGCTAGCATCCGCTACTTGTTGGAGTTCTTGCAAGACAAATTGCGGTACGAGAATTTGTCCTTCTAGAAATCCTGTTTCTAATAGCGCTTCAATACGACCATCAATAATACAGCTAGTATCTAAAACTTTGGTATTAGCTGGTTTTAACGTTCCTTCTACAACCATCGATTCGACGGTGTTGGGATTAATGAACCGCAATAAACCTCGCCCGTGGGTGTCTGCCAAATTCATGCCAGTGACGGAGAGGATAATACTACCGACAACTGCCACAAGTGGCTTAATAAATCCAAAATCCGCGGGGATGGGTAGTAAGAATAATGGGGCTAACATGAGGTTAGCTAGCAATAAGCCAATTACTAACCCAATGGCACGAGTTAAGATCACTTCCAGAGGCATTTCTTTGACTTGTGATTCTAGACGGCGATATGTCGTCTGGAAACTCAGCCCGATCGCACCACCAATAATAGCGGCAAAGACGGCAACAACTAAGCGTAAAGCTTCTAGATTCGTTACCTGATCGAGAGTGCCATTGGGTAGTAGTTCAGTGCTGTAGAACCCTATTCCCGAAGCTGCCAGGATAAATGAGAAAATGATAATTGCGTCAAGCATGGTTATGTTGTTTTCCTGCAACTGTGTTCACCGAGAAACTTAAGTATTTTTTATTTCATCGGTAAGATAAACTAATCAATATTGACTTAGACTAAGGGTTTAGGCTGACAATATCTGCAATTATTATAACTAAAGGCTTTTATCTTAATATTTTTCATTGTTTCTTTGTAAAACGACAAAAATTTGTAAATTAACTGCTCATTTTGCAAGAATTCAGAATCCAGAATCCAGAAGTCAGAATTAAGAAGACTTTGATACCCAAACTTAATAATTTTAATAAAATCAAGAAGTTATTGCACGCTTGCTTTTACGATTATTCTGGCTCCTGACTCCTGACTCCTGAATTCTTTCTTCATTTTCATTGTCTCTAATTCGCAGTTGGCTTAACTTAAACCTTTTCTCAAAATGAGTCAAAAATTTAGTGTTTCTGGAATTGCGAGTTCTGCTTATGTTCATATTCCCTTTTGCAGACGGCGATGCTTTTATTGTGATTTCCCGGTGTCTGTTGTGGGCGATCGCTTGCGGGGCGAAACATCTGGTACTATCTCCCAATATGTTGAGGTACTATGTCAAGAAATTGCCATTACACCAGCCTTTGACCAACCCCTAAAGACAATTTTCTTCGGTGGTGGTACTCCTTCGCTGCTATCAACAGAACAGCTACAACGGATAGTGGGAGAATTGGAGAAGCATTTTGGTATTGCATCTGGGGCAGAGATTTCTATGGAAATTGACCCAGGTACCTTTGATTTAGCACATATAGTAGGCTATCGCAGTGCAGGTGTGAACCGGGTAAGTTTGGGTGTACAAGCCTTTCAATCAGAATTATTGCAAAGGGCGGGGCGATCGCACTCAGTTGAAGATATTTTCGCAGCTGTGGAGTTAATCCACCAAGTCGAGATTCCCGAATTTAGCTTAGACTTAATTTCTGGGTTGCCGCATCAGTCTTTGGATCAATGGCAGGATTCTCTAACTAAAGCGGTAGAACTTATACCCACTCACATTTCCATATACGATCTTACCATCGAACCAGGTACAGCCTTTGGTCGTTACTACAAACCTGGTGATACTCCTTTGCCTACGGATGAAGCCACAGTCAAAATGTACCAGATGGCGCAGCAAGTTTTGACTAGTGCAGGTTATGAGCATTATGAGATTTCCAATTATGCTCAACCTGGCCATCAGTGTCGGCATAATCGAGTTTATTGGGAAAACCGCCCTTACTACGGCTTTGGTATGGGTGCGGCGAGTTATGTTGACGGGAAACGCTTCACTCGTCCGCGTAAGACTAGGGAATATTACCAGTGGGTACAAGCTGGCGGTGTAATTGATTGTGATGTTACCCCCCCAAAGGAAGTATTGTTAGAAACGTTAATGTTGGGGTTGCGTTTGGCGGAGGGTTTGAGTTTGGTGGCGTTGGCGGAGGCGTTTGGCGAAGAGAAGGTGGAGGAAGTTTGCAGGTGTTTGCAAGGGTATTTTGATAAAGGTTGGGTAGAAGTTACAGAGGGAAGGTTGCGTTTGATTGATCCCCAAGGGTTTTTGTTTTCTAATGTGGTGTTGGCGGAGTTGTTTGAGAAGTTGGGGTGACGAACCGCAGAGGCGCTGAGTTCGCAGAGAGAAGAGGGGAGGGGAGGTTTATGCAGAAAAATCAAGTTAGAAAAGCTGTGATTCCGGTAGCTGGTTTTGGGACTCGGTTGTTTCCAGCGACTAAGGTTGTGAAAAAAGAACTTTTTCCGATTATTGATCGAGATGGGAGGGCAAAACCTGTCATTCTCGCAATTATTGAAGAAGCAATTAGTGCTGGAATTACAGAAGTCGGGATTGTGGTGCAGCCAGACGATCAAGAAGTATTTGAAGATTTATTGAAGAATCCACCCAAAAAAAAACTTTTAGATAAACTTTCACCGCAAAATAAAGAATATAGCCGATATCTTGAAGATTTAGGTAGCAAAGTCACCATCCTATTGCAAGAGGAACAATTAGGCTATGGTCATGCGGTATTTTGTGCTAAAGATTGGGTAAAAGATGAGCCATTTTTGTTAATGTTGGGCGACCACATTTATACATCTGATATTGAAAAATCTTGTGCTAGTCAAGTTTTAGGTACTTACGAACAAGTTAATCAAAGCGTTGTTGGTTTAACTACAATGCCAGCAGAAATTATTCATAAAGCTGGTTGTGTTACAGGAGTTTGGCAAGAGTTAAACTCGATTTTGTCAGTTACACAACTCTATGAAAAACCAACCATTGAGTATGCACAACAGCATCTGCGTGTAGAGGGAATGTCAGAAAATGAGTTTTTAGGTATATTTGGATTGTATTTACTTACACCGAAAATTTTTGACTTTCTAGCAGAACACATCAAGCAAAATTTTCAAGAACGAGGTGAATTTCAGTTAACATCCTGTCTGGAAAGATTGCGTCAGGAAGAGGGAATGACAGGATATATTGTTAAAGGTAACTGTTTTGATACAGGTTTACCAGATGCTTATCGTCAAACAATGATTGATTTTAGAAATTTCTAGATTAATCTGAGTTTCAAAACAAAAAGATCCCCGACTTCTTCAAGAAGTCGGGGATCTGAGCGTCTCAGTAGCCTTTAATTACGAATTACGAATTATGAATTATTTTGCAACAGTTGCTCGCGGATTAGAAACCCTGGCGGCTCAGGAGTTAGAGCAACTGGGTGCCCATTCTGTGGAGCCAGGATTTTGCGGTGTAGCCTTTGAGGGCGATCGCACTCTGCTTTATCGCGTCAACCTCTGGGCTAGGCTACCGTTCCGAATCTTGGTGGATATCGATGAGTTTCCTTGCCAAAATGCCGATGATCTCTATCGCGGTATCCAGACTATCGATTGGGTAAACTATTTAACGCCAGACATGACGCTAGCTGTGAATGTCACGGGCAAAAACCAGCACCTCAACCACAGCCACTTCACATCTCTCCAAGTCAAAAATGCGATCGTCGATCAGCAGCAAGAAAAGCTGGGTGAGCGTTCAAATGTAGAACTTCATGAACCAGATGTGCGGATTAATGTTCACATTGAGCGCGACTTTTGTACCGTCAAACTCGATAGTTCTGGAAATAGTCTACATCGCCGGGGCTATCGCCCTGCGGTTGGAGCAGCACCTCTTAAGGAATCTCTGGCTGCTGCCCTCATTCAACTTTCGGGCTGGCAGCCAAACCAAATGTTCTACGATCCTCTCTGTGGATCTGGTACTTTACCTCTGGAAGCTAGCTTAAAGGCACTGAACATCGCACCAGGGCTGTTTCGTGAGTCTTTTGGATTTGAAAATTGGCTCGATTTTGATCTGTCTCTTTTAGAAAAGCTGCTCCAAGAAGCTAAGGATAGTCAACTTGATACCCTTCCCGCACCTATTTGGGGAAGCGATCGCGATGAAAATATAATCGAGCAAGCCATTAACAATGCCCAAAACTGCGGCGTTGATAATCATGTATGGTTTTCTCAAATGGAGCTTGCTGATGTTGTTGCTCCCGCAGACAGTGGGATTTTATTCTGTAATCCACCTTATGGCGAACGGCTAGGGCGAGATAGCGATTTAGGGGCATTTTATAAACTTTTGGGCGATGTACTGAAACAACGCTTCAAAGGCTGGACTGCGTTTGTGCTGAGTGGCAACAAGGAACTGTCTCAATCCATTGGGCTGAAATCATCCAAGCGAATTGCGGTGTATAACGGAGCGTTGCCTTGTCAGTTAATGAAATATGAGTTGTATTAAGGCGATCGCTCTCAACTACTTTTGTTAGATCCAAAGACGCGATAAATCGCCGTCTCTACAATAATCGGTCTTTTGTAGAGACGGCGATTCATCGCGTCTTTTGCCTTAACTATCTCCATAGACTCATCGGTGATATTTTTAATACTCTTTAACAAATTTAAATTTAGCCAAGAAAAGCTTGAAACCATTTATTAGTGGATATTCTGGCAGTTATGATGACAACGTTTACAAAAAGGTGGCAGTATAATCGGTAACTGACAACCTGCAATTTATTTATAGCTAAGGGGCTATTTATGTCAGATCAATTCACGTTTACCGTTACCAATGACACCGAACAGGCAATTACAGAGTTGTGGGTATCTGTCGATGATGAAGATTGGGCTTCATTTACCTTGAGTGATGAAGGGATTCCATCGGGTGAAACAGTAACAATTGCTTGGGCTGAATATACAAATGATTCGCCCTGTGAATGGTATATCTCTGCTGTTTTTGAAGATGAATCAGAAAGTGAGTCAGCTCTATTTAACTTCTGTGAAGAACCAGCTTTAACGTTCGGCTAAATTTCCCATTGCGATCGCATCCAGTATGATTTCGTTCTCAGTCGAAGCCTGGGAATGCCTAATCTGAAGGCTGCCGCCTCAAGACTTGCGATCGCAATTTCTCAAAATACTTAAAGCCACCGCTTCTGCCACCTTAATCCCATCGATACCAGCCGAGAGGATTCCCCCTGCGTATCCCGCTCCCTCCCCAGCCGGATAAAGACCGACTGTATTTAAACTCTGATAATCTTCGTTGCGTTTAATCCGAATCGGTGATGATGTGCGGGTTTCCACGCCAGTCAAAACGGCATCATCCATTGCAAATCCTTTAATTTGTTTGTCAAAAGCAGGAAGTGCTTCGCGGATGGCGGCGATCGCATAATCTGGTAAACTCTGGCTCAAATCACCCAAATGTACTCCTGGTGTATAAGACGGTTTAACCGTGCCTAATGCTGTCGAGGGGCGATGGTTGAGAAAGTCTCCCACCAACTGCCCCGGAGCTTCATAAGTTCCACCACCCAATTTAAAAGCTCGTTCTTCTAAACGTCGTTGAAAGTCAATTCCCGCTAAGGCATTTCCCGGATAATCTTCGGGGGTGATGCCCACAACGATCGCACTATTGGCATTACGCTCATTGCGAGAATATTGGCTCATCCCATTGGTGACAAGTCGCCCCGGTTCTGATGCGGCTGCAACCACCAAGCCTCCTGGACACATACAAAAACTATAGACGGAACGACCATTTTGGCAGTGGTGAACCAGTTTATAATCGGCAGCACCTAAAAGCTTATGACCAGCTTGAGGGCCGAAACGACATTGATCGATGAGAGACTGGGGATGTTCGACCCGAAAGCCAATGGAAAAAGGTTTAGGCTCGATGTAAACCCCGCGATCAAATAGCATTTGGAAGGTATCGCGGGCGCTATGACCTACTGCCAGAACTACATAATCGCTGGCGATATATTCCCCACTGGCAAGGGTGACTCCCCGCACTTGTCCATTTTCGATGTTGATATCTTCCACCCGACTTTCAAAGCGAATTTCGCCGCCGAGGGATTCGATTTTGGCACGCATACTTTGGACGATTCCCACCAGTTTGAAGGTGCCGATATGCGGTTTGTTGATATAAAGAATTTCCGGTGAGGCTCCGGCGTTGACGAGTTCGGTTAATACTTTACGCCCATAATGTTGAGGATCTTTGACTTGACTGTAGAGTTTGCCATCGGAAAATGTACCCGCACCACCTTCGCCAAACTGGGCATTAGATTCGGGGTTGAAGTCTGATTTTTTCTTCCAAAAGCCAAAAGTATCAGCAGTGCGATCGCGAACTTTTTTCCCACGCTCTAAAATGATTGGACGGAAACCCATTTGTGCAAGCATCAAACCTGCAAATAATCCACAAGGCCCAGTACCAATGACAATGGGGCGAATCGCCAAATTACTAGGTGCTTGCGCCACTGGGCGATAACTCATGTCTGGCGTAACCATTACATGGGGATCTTTTTTCAGGCGCTTGAGTAGATGAGTCTCCTGAGTCGTTTCTACATCCAGAATATAAACAAGAGCAATCTCTCCTTTCTTACGGGCATCATAGCTACGCTTGAAGATGGAATAGCTGATCAAATCTTCGTCCGTGATTTGCAGCTTTTTGAGGATGGCAGTCTTGATCTCATCTTCAGGATGATCAAGCGGGAGCTTTACTTCTGTTAGTCGTAACATGGCAAGGAGAAATTCATACTATCTATCAAAATTTTAATCAAAGTCACTGTGGTACGGCTGATGCTTAAACCAGACTGACAGCCGACTGTAACATTCGTATTATCCCAAGTTCAGCATCTATTTCTACTTCTACACCGATTGGCAAGGTAAATTTATCCTTAATATGACCAATCATTGAACCGTACCAAGCAGGAATACCTAAAGGAAGTATGTGTTGTTGCAATACTTGCATTAATGTAAATGATGGTTCATCTCCAAGACTACATTTAGTGCATTGCCCAAAGATAAAGCCAGTAATTTGATTAAGTATCCCAGCAGTTTTTAACTGCGTCAGCATTCTATCTATCCGGTAAACATCCTCGCCAATTTCTTCCACAAATAGGATGCTTTTGTTCCAAGATGGTAGGTAAGGTGAACCTACCATCGCTGATAGCACTGATAAGTTTCCACCGATGAGTTTACCGGTTTCCTTTCCTGGTGCTATTGTCTCCATCCGCACTTCGCTAGGGTTAAGATTTTGCATAGTCACCGCTTCAGCATTAAATAGGATGCGCTTGAAGTAATCGACTGTAAATTGATTCCAAGTAGATGTGGCAACTGGCCCATGAAAAGTAATCATTTTACTACGGGCGTTAATTGCCAACAACAGCGTTGTAATATCGCTGTACCCGATGATAATTTTTGGATGTGAGCGGATTAGCGAGTAGTTGAGTAGGGGTAAAATGCGATTGCAGCCCCAACCACCACGCATAGGGATAATTGCTTTGATGGTGCGATCGCTAAACATCAAGTTTACATCCTGGGCGCGATCGCTATCTTTACCCGCTAAATAGCCATAACGATCTAAAATATGCTTCCCCAACTTGACTTTTAACCCTAATTGGGAAAGTGATTGCTGTGCTGCTTCGATATCTTTAGCGTCAACAATACCCGCAGGGGCAATTAATCCTACAGTATCACCCACTTGTAGGCGTGACGGCTTACGGATGATGTTTGGAGATGGCGGCTTACCTTGGGCAGTAAATGCTGGTATCTGGGTGGCTAAGGTAGCTAGTCCACAGGTTGTAATAAATTCCCGACGTTTGATATTCATGCTCTTTTTGCCTACAAGCGAAATCTAGCAGCTGGGGAAGGTTCAGTGGCGATGCGACCATGTTGACCAAGAGCCACAAGTCTTTTTGCCAGTACCAGGGAACGCTGTGCTAGATTCAGCGTTCCCCTGTTGCGTCAATCTTCCCAGTCGCTATTTTTTGTTAGCGATCGCTTGACTTTTAAGACAGTTGCTACTATTTTCCTTAACCCAAGGGTATTGGAGTATAAGTCTGTAGTCAATTCACTTATTTATCCTTTACTAAGTTAGAAAATAGCCTCTGCCAATCAATAGAGTTAACAGTATTGTCTGTCTGTTTTACCTCAAAGGTGATATTACAAGCTGGTGCTATTTTTAGCGCTTGCACACAAAGTTCTGCCACATCTTCACGGCTGATTTTGCCCTTAATATTATCGCCTTGCTCAAATATTAATTCCTTACCCCCTGGTTCCTCAGTTAAAGCACAAGGTCTAATAATCGTATAAGGAATTCCGCTTTCTCTTAAACTATCTTCTCCCTTCAACTTCCAAGTTAGAATTCCTCCTAATTGGTCATTTAACTTCACTGCTGGCGGTTCTTCATCTAAATTAATGCCAGGGCGACCGGGACGAGTTACGCCTGCTGAACTGACTAGGATAAATTGTGGTAAAGTTGTACCGCCGTAAGCCTTAATTGATTCCAATTGCAAAGTAAAACCACCAGGGGAAAATTTGGGATTCAAAGCCCCATCATATTCAAATTTGCTCAACATCAATTGGAATGAACAAATTCTAGTCTGCTCAATAGGCGGCGCATCTTTGACAACTTTTGCCCGAAAGACGGGAATCAAATCTGCAAAGGGTATGTGAACATCTATCCAAGTATTAGCTACTGTGTCAAAAGAATAGCTGTAGCCAATGCCATCCCATTTTGTATCTGTTCGTAGGAATATTTTATAACGTTGTCCATCACCTTTGACGTGCAATTTCACACCTTCATAACCGGATAAGTTGAAGGGGGGATCAAAATTCTTAGTTCTAACAGATGCAAATCCGCCAGAGTTAGCGGTGGAGACATTACCAGCAAACAAAGCTGTATTTTCTACTAATTGAATATTACTGGCACTCACGCCACCCATCACAACATCATCCAACGCCCCCCAGTTATCTTTTAATTCTGCTGATGGCTTGGTGAAATCAAATATCGGTTTTTCGTTTGCTTGGGGTAAATATTTTGCAGCCGCTTGGACTAAGTTTTTGACACCTTGATATTCTACATTTTCTGGGGTGTCGCCAACAATTTCTGGTTGGTAAAATTTAACACCTTGATAATATTTGGCTCTATCGGCTGTGTCTCCCTCAACTGGTTGCACACGCACTGCTGTGCAGCAAACTACAGCTTGGATATCAGCCATAACTAAAGGAGTTAAAGTTTCTGGTTTTGTGATATCTGCAACTACTAAGTCTATATCATTACCTAGAATCGACCGTGCTTTGTCAATGTCTCGAACTAGGGCGCGAACTTTATAACCCTGTTGGAGCGATCGCTGCACCACTCGTTTACCTACACCACCTGTTGCACCTGCTACTAGTATTACACCCACGTTTCTTCCTCCATTGGGTCTATCTTGATTATCCTTTGGACGGCCTTGGATTAACTGCTGTACCCAGTTAAGGAAAGGAATTACCTCAAAGTAAGTCAGGGTTTCGATAAACCTGCCTAAGTCCCATTGAGAACGATTTTTGTCAGTCATATTTGCGTCCTCATAACTACCTCCAGTCTAGCCCAATGAGCTAGTTCCCGGATTTATCACGCATAGGGTAGGCTTCAGGGGAAGAGGAGTGTGGGGAGTGTGGGGGGTAAGACTTCTTCCCCATCCTCCCACACTTCCCACACTTCCCACACCTCCCACACCTCCCACACTTCCCACACCTCCCACACTTCCCACACCTCCCACACCTCCCACACCTCCCACACCTCCCACACCTCCCACACCCCTTGGATTTCTCACTTGTGAGAAATCCAGGTTATGTTGTTTCTCAGCCAATCCCCACACTTTTAATAGTATGTTTTTCCCGCTTACTGTCGAACTGGAATTAAGATCACAAATTCTGTACCTTGCTCTGTAGAAGAGTTGCACTCGATTGAACCACCATGCTTTTCCACTATAATTTGTCGAGCGATCGCCAGCCCTAATCCTGTACCTTTACCAACACTTTTCGTAGTAAATAAGTGGTCAAAGATTTTTTGTTTGACTGATTCGCTCATGCCAATTCCATTATCAGCAATCTTCACCTCAACATTTAACTCTTTCAAGGAAGTGGTAATTGTAATTCGGTTAGGATTAGATTTAATTTCCTCAAAACTCCGATCTGTATTTGATTCATCCAATGCATCTATAGCGTTCGCTATTAAATTCATAAATACTTGATTTAATTGACCAGGATAGCAAGTAATTAGAGGTAGCACGCCATATTTTTTGATAACCTCGATTGTCGGGCGATCGCCTTGGTCTTTGAGTCGATGCTTTAAGAGCATTAAGGTACTATCAATTCCTTCATGAATCTGAAACTCTACCAGAGATAAAATATCGGATCGAGCAAAGGTTCTTAGAGAAAGGCTAATGTCCTTAAGACGATCAATTCCCTGGTGCATTGATTCCATAATTTTTGGTAAATCTTTAGCCAGATACTCTAAGTCAATTTCTTCAATGAGTTCTTCAATTTCCGGGTCTGGGTGTGGTAACTTTTGCTGTTGTAGATTCACCAAACGCAGGAGATCATTCATATATTCTTCAATATGAGAGCAACTTCCACTAATAAAACCAATTGGGTTATTAATCTCATGACCTATGCCTGCAACAAGTTGTCCAAGGGTGGACATTTTCTCACTTTGAATTAGTTGTAGTTGGGTATTTTGTAACTTTTGTAGAGATTGAGTTAATTCTATGGTGCGTTCTTCCACTCTTTGTTCGAGGGTATGGGTAAGATGGGAGATGTTTAAATGTAACTTTAATCGAGCAATAAGTTCTTCTTTTTGAAAAGGTTTGGTAATGTAATCAACTGCACCAATTTCTAGTCCTTTTACTTTATCTGTGGCATCGCATAAAGCAGTCATAAAAATGACCGGAATATTTTTAGTAAGGAAATTGGCTTTCAGTCGGCGGCAAATTTCAAATCCATCAATATCCGGCATCATTACATCCAGGAGAATGAGGTTAGGATCAGAATATTCTGCTTGTTCAATGGCTGATTCTCCATCGGTTGCCATAAGTATTTTCCAACCACATCCCTGAATCGCTTGTGATAGCACTTTGAGATTATTGGGATTGTCATCTACCAAAAGGATATGCATTGACTTCAAAATAGGTTCGAGCATAATTGATGTGATTTAGTTGTTACAAAATAAAATTTTTTCACAGTATAAGGACTTAAAGGATAAGTTTACTTATCCTCCCTAACTCTATAATTTCGATGTATATAGATCGGGAACAATTGATGGCTGCGCGATCTCCGAATTTTTGAAAAAGTCGGGGCTTTGACCTAAATTTTTCTTAGGAAGTACCGCACAGGTTAAAGATGGTTGCATTTTAGTAGAAGATTGATTTGCAACTAACTCGATTTTGCCTTGAGCATTGCGTCTCCAACCTGTGGCTTGGACAAGCAGCTCTGAGGATACAGGGGTTTGCGTCGTGATTTCGCCAGTTTTACGGTATGCAGAGATATCGCGGATATCAGACCAAGTGCGATCGCTTGTCACTTCTAGATTTGGATTTTGCGGCACACCACCCCGTCCCGTGGCGATAAACCGACTACCTTGATTTGCAGAACAACCACTGGCTATTTGCTGTGATGAATCAGTGACATTCGCAGGTAGTTCCACTAAGCCAGAATTGGGATCGACACCAATATTATTAACTTGAACCGTACCGTTGACCCCAAACTGGGAACTGGCAGTGATGTCGTTTTCGGGAGTCAGTTGAGGACGATATTTCAGCCCAATAATTCCTTGGGTAGTGATTTGAATATTGCCACCTTTTCCTTGGACTGCATTGGCAATAATGTCACTGTTTTCTAAACCCACGATGTTGGGAGCATTAATCGTAATATTGCCACCATTACCACTATTACCTGCTTCTGCACTGATAAAGCTGCCATGACGCATCAGTAGTAAATCCCGCAGTTGTAAATTAGTGTTACCACCACCGCCTGCTTTTGTGGATGCTGAAATGCTGGCCCCATTGTCGAGTCGTAAGGTGTTCGCCTGAATGTTTAGAGTACCAGCTTTACCGGAGCCAAGGTTTTGGACAAAAACTGTTGCACCATTACTGATGTTAAGAAGTGGGGTGTTAATCGTGGTGTTGCCTGAAGTAGCGCGAGAAACTCCACCAACAGGACGAACAGCAGTACCAATATAGCTGGGATTTTCTGCATCTTTGACACCATTCACATCAATCGATTCAGACGCATTAATAGTCAGTGAACCTGCATTTCCTGAAATTATGCTAGAAGCTGATACTCTGGCACCAGCTTGAACCGACAGTGTGCGGGTATCGATTTTTAAATCCCCTGCATTACCAGACCCGAATGTGGCAGTAGACAACAGACTAAAATATAAACCCTTTGGCGCTCCCTCATTTGTCACCTGAATTGTATCTGCCTTGACAATGAGATCGCCGCCATTACCAGAACGGTAGGGTCTTGCTGCTATATTGCCGCCAGCTAAAATAGACAGGTTTTGAGTGGAAATGTTGACATTTCCACCTTTCCCAGTCCCATAGGAACTAGCTAATATCTGGCTGACTGCTCGAAAAGCATTAGGATCACCAAATGCAAAACCATTCACTCGCATTTGATCGGCATTGATTGCAATATTGCCACCCAGTGCTGTGCTAAAGGTACGGTTTAAGATATACCCACCCCCGTCAATATTCAACTGTGGGGTGGTAACGATAATATTCCCTGCTGCACCTGGGGATATAGTTTCATTAATTAAACTGCTGGAACTTTTAAAATCAGGAGACTTGCCGATAATCTGGAGGAACTCTGTGGCATTGATTGCAATATCACCAGCAGTTTGGTTGCTGCGATTTTGTACTAATATCAGTGAACCATCTCGAATACTGACCTGTTTCCCCTGAATTTGAATGGCTCCTCCCCTTTGCCCACTGAGGTCGCGTGTAGATGCTAAAGCTCGTTGGGTTATCTGAATATCGCCAAAACTCGAAGCATTAGGATAACTCAGCGCAAATCCTTCAGAGATGGAACTGAGGGCGACGCTTCCGTTAGTAATGCTACCCAGTTCTATTTGTCCTCCTGGTGCGGAGAGCAATCCTCCATCTAAGGCAACATTCCCACCCAGCAATGCCAGCGTCTTTCCAGATTGCAACTGTAATCCTCTCGTACCGAGGTTTAATCCAGAAACCTGAAGTGAGTCGCCTAATTGAGCATTGTGTCCTGACCCTTGAACAGTAATCGCACCTGGATTACTACCCATCTGCAAACCAATAGGAACATTCATGGTTAACAATGGAGCCTTTTGGGGACTAATTGCGCTAAATTCAGCACCATCGCTAAATTTAATGCTCTGGGCAGTTGTCCCAATAAAGGAGCCGCCAATATTCAGTTGGGCATTCGCACCGAAAATAATCCCACTGGGATTGAGCAAAAACAGATTAGCGCTATCATTGGCTTTAATTAAACCATCAATGTTGGAAACACTGCCTCCAGTAACGCGACTGAAGATATTTTGCACATCTGCGGCATTGTTGAAAAAAGCCGAGCCGTTGCTGGGAACTGAAAATTGGCTGAAGCTGTGGAATAAATTGTTGCCAACTCGATTACCGTTGGTGATGGTGAAGTTATCGCCACTTTGAGAGACAGTAGTATTTAAAGTGCTATCAGGAGTTACCTGGGCATTGGCAAAGCTACACCAAAGTGGCATTACCATCAACGGCACTATTCCAGCGCACAGACCCAACCAAATAGAGTTCGTTGTCATTGACAAGCCTTTATTTATACCTTGTATTTTAGGTTGCCCAAAACGGTATAGTTTTGAAACATCGCCTCAAACCCGGATTTCTCACGATACTGTAGGCAGGGGAGTGTGGGGAGTGTGGGGAGTGTAGGGGGTAAGACTTCTTCCCCATCCTCCCACACCTCCCACACCTCCCACACTCCTTGATTTCTCACTTGTGAGAAATCAAGGTCAAAATGGCGAATAGCGGAGTGAGAAGTACAAGCCATTTTCTTGGAGCGATCGCTTTTCACCATCCACCGAGATTAAAGGAATACCCCAATCGAGGCGAGCCGATAAGTCATCACCCTGTTTCCACAACAGCCCCAACCCAGTACTAACAAGGGTGCTGGGCGATGGATTTTCGCCGTTGACGTTCCAACCTTTACCCACATCAATGAAGGGTGTCAGTTGCAGCACCCCGTTAATCTTTTTCGCGCGGACAATAGGAACTCGAAATTCTGCCGAAAACAACAGACCATTATCTGTAAGTAATGCGTCTTGACGATAGCCCCGGACACTTAGTTGTCCACCAAGACCAAATTGCTCTAAAGGCACTAAGGAATCTGCCGCTAATTGGAAATCGCCCCTAACTAAAAATAATGTGTCTGGTGCTAATTGTCGCACCCACTGCGCCTGTCCCCGCCACGCGAAAAAGCGGCTATCTGGTTCATTCTCGCTGACATTGGCATCGAACCAATCTACCCCAAAGCTCAATTGCGATCGCGCCGCAAACACATACTGGTTACTTCGCTGGGTATATTCTTGAAAAAAGCGCAGAGCCGAAATATTCGTTTTTCCGTTCTCATCTGCACCTGGGGAGAGGCGAAACGGCCCAATATTATCAATACCCAACTCAGTTTGGCTTGATTGGCGCGAAAATGACAGCCCAACTGCCAACTCTTGGGTTGGTTTTTGCACTAGTGGTTGGCGATATCCTAATTCATAAGATTGAGAATCTGATTGGATATCAAGGACACTGAATGGTTCTTCAATAACATGGTTCCATCCCTGGCTAAAGCCAAAGGAGATAGTGCCATTGTGGGCATTAATCGGTAGTGTGTAATTGGCATTAATGCTATTACTACCATCAGTATTGGCGTATCCTACACTCAGGGTATCGCCCAAACCTAATAAATTGGCTTCTTGCAGATCCACTCCCCGGCGAAAACTACCCACACTTGGCGATCGCCCATTATCTAGGCTTGCCGTCAGTTTAAAAGTATCTGCTTCTTCAACCTCAACTTGTAATACATTGCTTCCGGGATGTACGCCTGTTTGTAATTCGGCTGAGAGGTTTTGGATGCGTGGATCGAGGCGGAGTAGTTGGAGTTTTTCTAGGAGGCGGGGTACGTTTAGGGGTTTACCAGCACCAAGTTGGATGCGATCGCGAATGTATTGACTACGTAATCGTCTGTTACCAATGATTTTGATTTCTTGCAGACTGCCTTCGATTACCTGAATCTTTACTGTTCCTGCTTCTAGTGTCTGCGGTGTAATCAATGCACCTGTGGTTACATAACCGTTATCAATGTAAAGCTTGGCGATCGCATCTTTGATTTGCAATAATTCTGCAAATGTCACTTCTTTGCCGACAAAGGGATTGGTAATCGCGGCAAATTGCTCTGGTTTGAAAACTGTACTACCAACAATTTCAATCCGCTCTACCCGAAATTTCGCATTCGAGTTATCCTGATTTGGAATTGACTCATCTGGTATTGTGGGCAAAGGGACTAATTGATTGTTATCTGTTGGTGGCAACAGTTCATCTCGTAAGGGTGTTACCGGAACTTCTTCTAACCGACCGGGTGGTAGGGTGTCAGGATTCGGAGTTTGGGCAATGACCTGCTGATAATTAGATAATACGGCTGCTAAAACAAAGCCGAATGCCAGAGGTCGTAGTCCAGAGATTATACTTACAGGCTTGTTTAATATTTGTTGCTTAGAAAATACTGAACTAATAATAGAGTTCTCTGTAACGACTTCTTTCACTGGCACCCTTCTCCTTAAATTTACTAAATAAGAATTCAGGAGTCAGGAGGGGAGCCGGATGTCTTCTTTGGTCAGAATTCAGTTGTTTATTCTGATCAAAGAAGCAGCAGCAAGTCCGCCATCCTCTGAATAGAGAGGTTTAAGACTCATGCTAAATAGAAGATTTAGTGGTCTTGATTTGACCGGAGTAACGGAAACTCTGGCTTCGCTCCTGAATCTAACTTCTGAATTTTTCTTCAATGGTTCTTTCTTTACATTCAGTTCATCCCCGATACTTTGGTGTAACGAGCGATGTACCACTATTTATAATGGCTGTATTTTTTACAGCCATCATCAGCGTAAATACTGCTTTTTGTCAATAGTATAAAGCGAAGAGACAATTTAATTTAGTGAATCATCTAGGCGATCGCTAAGGCACATAATTAAACCATCCCCTCTATGCTATTTGCTGATGGCGATCGCAACTCAACCCCAACTAACTTTAGATGAGTTCCTCAAACTGTCAGAAACTGAGCCAGCATCAGACTTTATCAACGGGAAAGTTATTCAAAAACCAATGCCTGAAGGTGAACATAGCTTACTTGAGGTTACTCTTTGCGAAACAATTAACGGTATAGCTAAAAGGCAGAAAATTGCTATAGCTTTTTCAGAACTACGCTTTACCTGTGGCGGTGCTTCTATCGTCCCTGATGTGTCTGTGTTTAGTTGGGATAGAATTCCTAAAACTCCATCTGGCAGAATTGCTAATCGTTTTGAAATTCATCCCGACTGGGCAATTGAAATTCTTTCCCCAGACCAAAAGTAAAAAAAAGTGTTGAGTAAATTATTGCTTTGTTCGCGCAATGGTAATGAATTAGGCTGGTTAATCAACCCCGAAGACGAAAGTGTGCTGGGGGTGTTTCCTGGACAGAGGGTGGAATTATACGAAGGTGCAGATAAATTACCCATCCTAGAGGGTATCGAGTTGGAACTGACTGTAGAACAAATTTTTGGCTGGTTGAGTTTGACGTAAAAAAGCGAACGAATTTCCTAAAGAAAGTTGGAAAGGATTGTATCTGGGGAGCTATGCGGTTTTGTCAGATCCAGTAAAGAACAAGCGATCGCTAAATCATTTTCCCAGTAGTATAAATAAATTTATACTTACTAAGGCGTATTAACACTTAAAAAAAGATGAGTTTGAGTCACAAGTTGCAAGACTCTCTTTTTTGACCCAAAAAAGGCTAGGATTCCCTTTGAGCAATAATTTCGAGACAGGGATTATCTACCTTAATGGAAAAAAGTATATGTGCAATTCTAGATTTGAGCAAATCATTATCAAATTTTTCTTCCGAGGTAACAAAATGTTTATAATGTTTATAATTGACGAATATTACGGAATGGAATGGGAAAATTCTTGAAGAAAGAGAAGGAAAAATTAGAGAAATTGCACTTATTTTAGCTGGTCAATGTATTGCTATTTTGTTGTATAACCTCTCTCAATCTCAGTCAGCCAAGCAGCGATGAATCAAACACTCTTGCTGGTGGGATAGCAATATGCAAAGACATGGTTATATAAGACGGCAAATATTAACAGTCGGAAATGTTTTAGTTACTTTATATATAGCGTTGGGCGATCGTCTGGTGGAGCAAGCTTATCGCCCTCATTAATCGAACTCTCCAAAAAAGTTAACCAAGAGAAAGCAACAAGGTGAAACAATAGTGTGAAACTCTTCATGCTATTTATTAATGCTCAAATTTACACACTTTCACTTCGCCATTATTAGCAGTGCGTTGCTTTCATTTACAATAAGTGCTGGTGTACCTGCTGCCAATGCCCAATCCCAACAATGTGAAGCTGAATCCGTTTCAATTTCCCGCAGTGGAAAAATAGCCACGGAAATTACATTTGTCAACCAGCGAAGCACACCAGTAAGATTATATTGGCTTGATTACTCTGGTCAACGAAAGTTTTACGCCTTAATTGCTCCAAATAAGAGAATTACTCAAAGCACCTATGTAACTCATCCTTGGGTAATTACTGGTACTAAAAACAACTGTCTGGGTGTTTATTATCCTGATGGACAACCGCGCATAGTAGAAATTCTCTAACGCCCCAAAGCGATGCAAAAGGCAGCAAGCTACGCACTCCCTCTACTCATCATCATCTGGCAAATACAAAGCGCTGCTATCAGTTGGTCTAGCATGGAGATACATTTCCTCAAAATCTCGGCAGCACTGTACCTGTTCCCGCATCCTTCTTCACTCTTACATACCCCTTGGTAGTATCGCTCTTGCTATGTCCCAACTGGTCTTGCACCTGAAAAAGCGGTTTACTCTCCACCGCCCTCGTTGCATGAGAATGCCTTAGCCAGTGACACGAAAACTTCACCTTCGCCACCTCAGATATATCCTGAATCAACTTTTTAATTGCCCGATCGCTCAACGGCAATCCCCTTTTTGCTGGGTCAGGTGAGATATTGGCAAACACCGGCATCTTATCACTAGCCATCCCCCGGTACTTCCCACCCTTACCCCAAAACTTAATTGTGTAATACCCCCGGTGTCTATCCTCCGGCGTTGGGTCAAACTGCCATTTAAAATCGCGCCAATACAACCCCGGATAATCTTCCTTGGGTTTACCCCGTTCATCACCCGGAACCGTCACGCGACCCACTTCGCCAACCCGCATCCCACTATAAAAAATCAAGTTAAAAACTAGCCAATACTGCCCCCCTAACACCTTGGCAGCATCAGCTAACTTCTCCATTTCCCAATCTTCTAGATACCGCTCTGCCTTCCGTAAATCACTGAAATTATCGTAATTTATAGTACTTGCAATATTCCGCAAAAAATAGCCAATACTCTCCCCGCTCCCATAACTCCAGAGCGATCGCAATATCAGCACTCGGTTACTTTTAGTATAAGGGGAAACCTCACCCCAGGAAGCAATAAATTCTAGTAACAATGGTTGCTGTAGCAATCTTAAATCAGGTATACCTGATTTACGTACCCAATCGAGTAATTTTTGACCAAATCGATAGTATTTTCGCTTGGTTTGTTCGCGGTTTTGACTTCCAGCCCAAGCTAAAATTAATTCCTCATCATTAGCAACCGCAGGCGTGCGGTAATAATATTGCCGAATTACCTCCTCTACCAACTCCGGCGTAACTTGAGCATTAGTGTTTTTAATTACACTTGGTTGTGGAGTAGTAGACAGAATTTCGACCTGCGCCACCTCAATATTAGTAACATCCATTTGGTCTTTAGAGTTACGCGATGATAAATATATAGCTTCCTGGAAGTGCTGTTTCAGGAAGCTTTTATATTCTACGACAACGCCGTGGATGTGCTTAACTGCTTGCTCCATTATTTGTGGTCAAGCAACACCCCGTTTTTTGTGTTCAAGCTGTAGCATTTTTACTGCTGGGGGCAACATCGATATCAATATTGCTATCAAACTTGGAGAGCAATTCTTCTAAGCCTTGCAGCAAGGCAATTGTATGTCCCTCTCTGTGCAGTTTGGATAGTTGGCGTACTGCTCCAATTAGGGCAGTAGGAACGCGAATCATTTCGCTTGGTGGGGTCTTGTCGTCAGCCATTTGATATCAATTTTGATAGCAATGAACTGATGATAGATGAAAAGCGATCGCCCACAAGCATTTTCTTAGAGGAAACGCGATGCCTACGGCGGCAAGCTACGCTCTTGTAGACAAAAACTGGACATCGCCTCAAAAATGGTGATGATTAATTTAATCTGCAATCTTTTTCTAAAATTTATGCGTTTAATCAATCGTTTTCAGGCTTTGGCTGTTGCCACTGGGCTAATTGCTCTATTGGGGTGTTCGCCAGCACCAAGCCAGGTGCCAACATCAACAATAGAAAAACCATTGCAGGCAACGCCGATTGTACCTACTAAACCCTCAACCAGCGCTAACCTGCTTTTGGGAAATCCCAGCAATGCGATCGCCCTGGTGGATACTCCTGATAATTACCTAATGGTAAAAAACCAGTACGCGCTCTCCTACAACAATACTAAAGGAACTCCCAACTGGGTAGCTTGGCAGCTTAACAAGTCATGCCTGGGAACTGCTGACAGACAAAATAATTTTAGACCTGATAACACTTTACCTACAAACTTTTTACGGGTAACTCCAACTATATACAGTGGTTCAGGTTATGACAAAGGTCATGTTACACCCTCAGCAGACATGACTTATTTTGACATCGACGAATTTTTAGTTGTAGTTCTACTACCCCATTTAATGTTCTTATATGTCGAGGATTATTGTATTCATTCCACATTGCTTCCCCGCACGAAGGGCATTTTTTTTGAATACAATCGAGTACTTCAAACGATGTTGCCTCTGGTTTTAGACTTTTTCTTACCAAGTTTTTGCACCATTATTTCGCTACAAGGTCAAGATTACAGGATTTCCACTCTTCTCTAGTAAGTTTTGCCACACTAGGTTATTCGCTTTCATACCTAATTCTCTGAAAGCCTTGTGTGGTGTAATGTTGGGGAATTAAACCTTGATTATCGATCTTTAATATTTAGATGCGTTCGTCCTACCTGCGCTAACCCTGATACTTTTATGTTGCATATGAGTTGCGTTTGAGTATCTCATCAGATACTATAATTCCTGTAAGTCACAACTGGTAATCAACTAGCAGTTAAAATTTACAAAATTAATTGAATATTTTGGCAGTAATTTTTAGGAGTTGAGCTTTGATGGTCTTTTTGACCTCAGTCCCTCTAAACCGTAGAATTTCAGAGAAAGTGTGATCGCAATCCAAAATGTTCTAAGAACCTATCCCACTAATAAGATTTGTGCTTCAAAACTTAAGTTTATTGAGAACTAAAAACGAAAAATCAAGGTTTTCAAGCACATTTTACGAAAAGAAGTAGGAATTTTTAGACTAGTGGGATAAGTTCAAAAAACAGGCTATCTATTGCCCAGTTCATGGCTACTTTCCAGTTCATGCATTAAGTAAGTAGAAAAACAAATTGATTACACAATGTCATTGTGTTGGTATAAGCCTTCCCGTAGGGTATCAGTGAAGCTTATCTTTTGTTATGGAGATTAGTTTATGGTGTCTCTTATAAAAATAATTGTTACAGGAGCAGCTGGTTTTATTGGTTCTCACTTAGTAGACACTTTATTAGCAGAAGGGCATCAAGTAATTGGTATTGATGAATTCAATAATTATTACGACCCTGCTTTAAAGCGCAAGAACATTGCACATTTACATAACAATCCTAATTTTGAATTAATTGAGGGAGATATTCAACTCCTAGACTGGCATAAACTGCTAGAAGATGCTGAATTCGTTTATCATCAAGCTGCACAAGCGGGTGTAAGAGCTAGTTGGGGAAAAAACTTCCAAACTTATGTTGAAAAGAATATCAATAGTACCCAAATTTTATTAGAAGCCATCAAAGATGCTAAACACATAAAAAGATTCATATTTGCTTCAACCTCCAGTATATACGGTGATGCTAAAAAACTACCGACTGATGAAAGTATTTGCCCTCAGCCTATTTCTCCGTATGGAATTACAAAATTAGCTGCTGAGAAGTTGTGTAGTTTGTATCATAAAAATTTTGGTGTACCCTTTGTTGCTTTACGCTACTTCTCAGTTTATGGGCCTAGACAACGTCCAGATATGGCTTTTCATAAATTTTTTAAATCAATACTTGAATCACAACCGCTAACTATATATGGAGATGGTCAACAAACGCGAGACTTCACATTCATAAATGATATAGTTACAGCCAATATAGCAGCCGCTAAAATACCCGAAGCTGTTGGTGAAGTTTTCAATATTGGTGGCGGTAGTAGAGTCAGTCTGTTAGAGGTTATCAGTACTATAGAAGAAATTATAGGAAGTAATATTAATATCAACCACATTGAAACATCAATGGGAGATGCGCGTCACACTTTATCGGACATAGCTAAAGCTCAAAAACTTTTAAACTACAAACCACAAACTTCTTTAATCGATGGATTAGCTAAAGAGTGGATTTGGACGAAATCTCTATATTCCTAAGCTATTTCCTGAGTCAGGCTGATTGAACTGAGAAACAGTGTTAAAAAGACGTGTATCAATTTACAGATTTTATTCTCTCTGTAATTAAGTTAGTTCCACTAATGTAATACATTCGATGACAGTGTCTTCAAAACTATCACCGCCTCTTAAATCGTGCAGTCATGTCTAATTTTCATACTTTAAACTCTATTGATCTAGCAGTTATGAATATTGTTTATACTGCTCATTTTGCCAAGCTACCAGTTCATACTTCTGTAAGAAGCAAAGCAAAACGGATGATTGATATCTTAGGTGCTATAGTAGGATTAATTATTACAGCAATCGTAGCGATTCCTGTTGCTATAGTTACTCAACTTGATAGCCCTGGTCCCATCTTTTACAGTCAAATTCGCTGTGGTTTGAACGGACGCTATTTCCGGATATGGAAATTTCGCTCTATGATTGTTGGATCTGACCAATTTAAACATCTAGTCATCAACGAAGCCAAAAGTAATCATATTTTCAAAAGTGAAAATGACTCTCGTATTACTCGTGTAGGTAAGTTTCTGCGTCGCACTAGCTTAGACGAACTACCCCAATTTTGGAATGTACTACTAGGAGAAATGAGTTTAGTTGGCACTCGCCCTCCGACTCCCGATGAAGTCATGTGCTACTCAAACCATCACTGGGAAAGGTTAAATGTCAAACCAGGTATTACTGGCGAATGGCAAACCAGTGGACGTTCTAGTATCAAAGACTTTGAGGATATTGTGAGTATGGATCTAGACTATCAACGAAAATGGTCTATTACCTACGATATTTATTTGATGCTAAAAACCCTAAAAGTTGTGTTAGATAAGAGCGGCGCTTGCTAATAACGGAAGTTACTAGTTTGTACAAGTAAGTGTGCGGAGCTCTTCATCGCTGTTGTCCTTTGATGTGCCCTTGCTCATGAATGTGACGTTTTACACTTTTATCACTCCTATCACTCCTATTAATTATCCCCTCCTGAATCCTTTCCCTAAATGTATAAACCTGTCCTAACGATTTTTTACCAATTTAATCCTTGGCATACTACTATTGGTGGCATTCAAACGCTAGTTAGCTTGTTTATTAAGTATGCACCTAGTGAATTTGATCTGCGGCTTGTAGGAACAGGACATGATAGGTGTCAGCCAAATCTGAAGTGGCAAGAAGCAGAACTTTCTGGTAGAGAAATTAGTTTTATGCCTTTGTTTACTTTAGAAAATGATAATGTTCGGGGTCTGATCCCAACCACGGTTAAGTATACGAATGCACTTTTAGGGCATTGCTTTGCTTCAGACTTTATGCATTTTCATAGGTTGGAGCCAACTTTAGCTGCATTGAATTGGCAGGGGGAGAAAACCCTGTTTATTCACACTGATATTAATGCACAGATGCAAAAAAAAGCGATTCTGTGGCGAAGATTTCCGGGTGCATATTTTGCCTTGGAAAGTTTGTTAATTCGTCAGTTTAACCAGATTTTATCGTGTAATAGTAACTCTGCTAAATTCTATAGCCAACGTTATCCTACTTTGAGCGATCGCATTTCTTACATCAAAAATTCATTTGACAATGAAATTTTCTATCCGTTGAGTCATCAAGAAAGGGAAGCAAAAAGACGCGAACTAGCTTTGAGATTAGGCTTGGTTCCCGAAACACGTTTTATTCTTTTTGCTGGTCGCTTGCATCCAGACAAAGATCCACTTTTGTTAGTACGTACATTCGCGGCTTTAAATGAATCCCATACTCATCTACTCATAGCTGGAGATGGAGAGTTAGCCACAAAAATTCGTGCTGAAATTGGTCGTCTCAGTTTAACTGAACGAGTGACAATGCTGGGAGCAGTTAATCAAACAGAACTATCAAAGTTACATCGTATCTGCAATGTCTTTGTCCTTACTAGTGCCTACGAAGGTTTACCATTGGTAGTTCTAGAAGCACTTGCTAGTGGAACTCCAGTAGTCACAACTCGAACTGGTGAAACCCCAAAATTACTGACGGATGATAGTGGAGTAGTTTGTTCTCAACGTACTCCAAAATCCATAGCAGACAGTATACGCCAAGTATTACTACATCCAGAAGATTATCCTAGTGTTTCTTGTGTGCAAACTGCACATCCCTACGCTGCCTGCACTGTGATTAAAGATATCTACAGAGAAATGCTAAATCGCTGGGAATTGCAAACCTTCTCAGCAGTGAGTTCGTAAGTAAAACTAATTTTTGGGAAAAAATTCATGAAAATTGCTGTAATTGGTGCCAAAGGTCTACCACCTAAACAGGGAGGCATTGAACATTATTGTGCAGAAATATATCCCCGGATAGTAGCGCAGGGTCATAGTGTTGATTTATTCGCCCGCTCTTCATACACTGATTGTCGTTGGTTTGATAATTATGGCTTTCAGGGTGTCCGAGTCATCTCCTTGCCTAGTTTCGATTTTAGAGGGATAGACGCTTTTATTAGCTCTGCCATAGCAGCGATCGCTGCTTCTGGAACTCAGTATGATATTATTCACTTTCATGCTCTTGGTCCATCTCTATTTACCTGCCTATCGAGACTTACCGCCAAGAAGGCAAAAATTGTTGTTACCTGTCAGGGGTTAGACTGGCAACGTGCCAAGTGGGGTAATTTTTCTAGTCGCTTGATTCTTGCGGGAGAAAAGGCGGCAGTGCGGTTCGCCCACGGACTAATAGTAGTCTCAAAAGATTTGCAATCCTATTTTTTGCAAACCTATGGTAGCCAGACAGTCTACATCCCTAACGCTCCAGCTAACTATGCTGAGTCAGACCCTAATTTTTCCTATGGCACCTCTCTCAAATTAATGCAGGGACGCTATATTCTATTTTTGGGCAGACTTGTACCAGAAAAGCGTCCGGACTTACTCATTGAAGCTTTCTGTAAACTCAAACCACCAGGATGGAAACTTGTTCTGGCTGGTGGCATCAGCGATACTAAGCCCTATGTCTCCAAGCTATTAAATACTGTTGCCGAGAATCCAGAGATTGTATTTGCAGGCGAACTGCAAGGAGAACGCTTAGCAGAGATTGTTCGGGGAGCCGGATTATTTGTCCTACCTTCTGATGTGGAGGGACTACCTTTAGCAATGTTGGAGGCGATGCGGGAAGGGATCTCGGTAATCGCAAGTGATATTCCACCCCATCAGCAGTTGTTAAATGAGCAGCGTGGCATACTCTTCCAAGCAGGAAACCTAGACTCTTGTATTAGTTGCCTGGACTGGGCCGTGAATCATCCCCAGGAATTAGCAATAATGGCTAGTAATGCCCAAAAGTATGTAGAACTCAACTATAGTTGGGAACAGATTACTGCTGAGAATTTGAAATTATATAGAACACTGTTGAACTCGTCTGCAACTATCAAGATATCCGAACCTTATTCCATGAGAATAGCTGGAGTTGACTCAATCCAGCAAACTTCAAGCGCAGTTGTTGTGAAAAAAGCTGTAATTTCCGAGCAAATCACAGTCTCAGAAAAATAAATCTAGATATATGCATAAAAAAAATCAGTTTTAATTCCAGGAGGCATCAGCCTGTTGTTTCTTACAGAGTACTTGAGGTGGAGAAAGCTAGCTAATGAGAAAAGACATTTCATCTTTACTGAAGGTTTTGAAACGGCGTAGTCTCCCTGCAACAGCTACATTTGTTTCAGTAATTGGTGGGTCAGTTATTTACTTGGTTGTGACTCCACGATTGTATGAAACATCAGGGCGGCTAATACTAGACGAAAAACAAGTGAGCGTTTCCCAATTAGGACGCGAGCTTAGTCAAGTTCCTGTAACTACACCAGGAGGTTCTAACCCACTAGCTACTCAAGCAGAATTAATTAAGTCGCAACAAGTTTTGCAAAAAGCGATCGCTAAAATTGACTCTCCAAAAAAAATAACAACCGCCAAACTTAGTGAGAATTTGAAAGTCAAAATTATTCCAGCAACAAACATACTGGAACTGAGCTACCGATCACCAAATGCTATTTTAGCTGCCAAAGTTCTGAATGCTATCTCAGAAACAATGGTCAAGGAAAGTGCGGATGCAATTAGTTCAGAAGCTCGCTCTGTAAGGCAATTTTTAGAAGTGGAAGTTCCCAAACAGCGATCGCGGCTGAAAAGAGCTGAAACAGCAGAAAGTATCTACCGACAAAAAAGTGGCATTGTCTCTATTGAAGACCAAACGAGAACTCTAGTAGACAGTTTGGCAACATTGGAAAATCAACAACGGACTCTGATGGGTGGACTGCAAGAAATTCAGTCTCGCACTAGAAGCTTGGAGGGAATTACCAAAGCTGGCAATCTCAAAAATGCTTATTCAGCAGTGCGTGGTGGTGATGATGAAGAACTGAAAAAATTACGGGATAAATTGGTGGAATTGGAGGCACAGGTAGTTGAAGCTCGTGTGCGTTTTACAGAGAATCATCCTACCTTACTCAACCTCATAAAACGACGGGATGACCTACGTCAGTTGTATATACAAAAACTGGCTTTGGTGTCACCCAACAATAGGGCGATCGCTCCAGAAAAAGTCGCTAACGATCAGCTTTCCCAGAACTTAATATCTCAACTCATTACTCAAAGAATCGAGCGATCGGCTTTGGAAAATAAGCTCAAAACTGTCCAAGCTCAAAGTGTCAAACTCCAGGCTAGTCTGGTAGAACTACCAATTAAACAAAAAGCCCTCAATGCTCTGGTTCGCCAACGACAAGAAGCGGCAGATTCTCTCAAATTCCTACAAACTAAATTTGAAGAAGCACGAATCGCAGAGGCTCAAATAGTCAGCAATATCCGCATTATTGCTAAAGCGACAGTACCCGATTCACCCGCATCACCCAAGCAGTCAGCAGTGCTAGTAATTGCTATTTTCTTCGGTATGATTTTTGCCGTTGGGGTTGTGCTGTTATTGGAGGTGTTAGACAACACCTTGAGGGATGCATCACAAGCAGAGGAATTACTTAAGTTGCCATTGCTAGGAATATTGCCACGTCTCACAGCTAACACCCTAAAGCTAGATTCAGCAGAAAATTTCTTAAATAATGTGGGTTTGGTTGAGCCGTATCGAATGCTCCTCAAGACTCTAGAATTTCGTAGTCGTGAGAGCTTGCAGTTGATTGTTGTTAGTAGCGCCCTCTCTGGCGAAGGCAAATCAATTGTTGTTTCACATCTAGCTACTGTCTCTGCCATGTTGTCGCGCCGGACATTGATTATTGATGCCGATTTACATAGACCTGTACAACATCAATTGTTTAACTTAGCTGCAACGCCAGGAATTAGCGACGTGCTGGAAAACAATCAATCTCTACTGGAGGTGATTCGCCCAACAGCAATTGATAATCTTTCAGTCTTAACTTGTGGTGGACTACACCATTGTCCTTCTCAGTTACTAGAGTCTACAGCGATGAAATCTCTGATAGCAGAAGCGACAGCACATTTTGATTTGGTAATTATAGATACTCCTCCTCTATGTGCAAGTATTGATGCTGCCACATTGACCCAGCAAAGTCACGGAATCATATTAGTTACTCGTCCCGGCTGGACTCACAAAGAGGTTTTGCAAAAGACAGTATCAGAATTAACTGAAAATGGCATACCTATACTGGGGGGCGTGGTGAATGATATGGCTACTGAGCTTGAAAAGTATTACCGCAATTCTGTAAATAAATACCAATTAAACAGGCGTTTGACCACTCAAGGATTATCCAATACTTCTAGCGATGAGGTCTGAAGATGTTAACCAATCAACATTCAAGTCGATCTCTGGCTTTGGCAATTTTGCTTGGGTTAGCAACTGTGGGGGCTGCTATCATTGCAGGATTCTTAGTAGGAAGCAGTGCTAAATTAGTGGGTTTAGCTATAGTTGCAGTAGGGATAGTTTTTTACTTCTTTACCAAGTTTGAGCAAGCAGTATTGGTATTATTGATATTGCGTAGCTCACTCGATGTTTTCTCAGATCTACAGATACCTGCGGTCTTTGCTATTGGGCTAGATGTTCTGACTTTGCTGTATGTAATAGTCTCGTTGTTGACGGGTCACATTGTCCGCACCGATAGATTTTGGTGGTTTTTAGCTGGCTGGGTTTTGCTACAAGGCTTATGGCTCATTCTCCTACCTTTAGGAGCATTGGGGTTGGATGCTTCATATTTACCAGCTAGTATCCGTGAGTGGGTACGTCTATTTTCTTGGGTGATGGTCTATTTACTAGTAATGCAGCTCAAGGATCGACTCCCTCCCCAAAAAGTGATTTCTAGCCTATTTTTAGCTCTCCTCTTACCGATCGCCATCGGGTTATTGCAGATATTTCAAGCAAGCGATCGCATTGTAGGTACTTTCGGTACAGCAAATACCTTTGCGACTTTTTTATTATTGTTTATTAGCCTTGTGTTTTGGAAGCTGAACGGAACACAGCAACGCTGGTTTTGGTTGATGTTGTTAGGCTTACTGTGTTTTTTCTTTGTCAGTACCAAGACCCTATTTAGCTTAATGATGATTGCGGTTTTTGTTCTAGTTTTAATTACTCCTAGATTAAATGTAGCCAAGTTAATTAGTGGAATGTTGTTGTTGGGGTTAATCATCGCCTTGTTTGCTAGTACGGAGTTTGGGCAACAACGTCTAGCCTCCATTACTCAAACACCACTACTTAATCCAGACATCGATATATCAAAGGCAATTTTGTTGTCACAAGGAGACTCCAATAGTTTTAATTGGCGGCTTTCTCAATGGTATCTACTACTTAATGCTTGGAAACAGAGTCCAATTTTTGGTTATGGTTTAGGGCTGAGTATACCAGTGGCGGGTAATGGCCTGCTTCCCCACAACGATTACATCCGAGCTTTAGTAGAAGGAGGAATCATTGGTTTAGTATCTTTTTTGGCGTTGTTTGCTGCTCAGTTCACACATCTTTTGCTATTAATTCAGCAGACACCATATGGGAGTAAACAACGCAACTTGTGTTTTATTTTGTTAGCTATGCTGACATCCATACCTGTGGGAATGATTACCGAAAATATTTGGAGCCATACTACCTTATTCTTCTACTGGTGGACTTTGCTAGCAGTTGCTGGCTGGAATTGGAATGAACAGCAAATTAGAGAGGATATGACATTTAAATAAATAGAATATCATTCTATTTAATTTAACTGCTCTAGTCTCTTAAAGATAATTTTTGCTGATATTATTTTGGATAAAGAAATGAATAAGATAATTGATTATTTACTTCAAGATTGGCAAATTAATCAGGATACAAGCTTCAAATCTCGTTTGGTTTTATTGATGTTTCGATTAAATAAAATAGTGATAAATTTACCAATCTTTGGTAAAGAAATATCAAAAATTTATCGATTTTTTTATCAGTTTATAGTAGAGTATATATTAGGTATTGAGTTACCTTGGGATACAAAAATCGGCTCAAACCTTAAGCTCCAACACGGTCATGCTTTGGTTGTTAATCATGAAACTGTAATTGGTGCAAATTGTACTTTGAGACATTCGACAACTATTGGTAATAAAAAATTACCAGATGATTCTATCAGTGCATCACCACAAATAGGTAATAATGTAGATATAGGCTCAAATGTTGTAATTATTGGTCCAATAAAACTTGGTGATAATGTTGTTATTGGAGCGGGTTCTGTAGTTGTAAAAGATATTCCTCAAGGTGCTGTAGTTGCAGGAAATCCAGCAAAGATTATTCGTCTGATAAACAGCAATCCGACTGAGTTATCTACACGTAATTTAGAAAATAATTTTGAACTGCCTACTAACACTTTCAATTAATCTATAACCTCATTGATTGCCTACTTTTTGAGGTTTGAATGCTGGCGAAATGAAAACCGAGATGAAAACCGAAATGAAAACAAGTTATCAGACTACTAATTTTTTACGGTCTGAAAAAAAACTTCAAGAAGTAATATCCAGGTTACAGGCATACTATAGTCATACGATCACAAATCCTCAATGGACTGTGATATCTATATTGAGTCGATTTGTATTTTTGAGAAATTTAATAAAATTATTATCTAGAACCCCTAAATTAAATCACTATGATTTACATAAATCTCTTTTTCAAGAAATTGACGTAGATCGAGTTGTCTATTCTTTAAATAAATATGGTTGCTATTTAGGTATAAAACTACCAAAGATTATTTATCAAGAAATAATTATGTTTGCTATGTCTACAGATTGTTATGGTAATTTAGATAGCAAATGCGGCTTCCTTTATTCTCAGAAAAAACAAGCAGAGAAAAAACACAAAGCCCCTTTCTCTACCGCGACATACTTCAACATAGATATTCTTTGTCCAGCAATTAAGAGACTTAGTAATGATCCAGGCATCAAAATGATTGCGGCCAAATATATGAAAACAGAGCCGATTTTTACAGATGCCAGGCTTTGGTGGACATTTCCTGTTAACAAAAAAAATTATGATGTTAGTAAAACAGCCAGTTTCTTTCATTATGATCCGGATGACTATAGTTGCCTTAGATTTTTCTTTTACTTAACTGATGTAGATTTACAGAGTGGCCCCCACATTTGCATCTGTGGTAGCCATATAAAAAAAAAGATTACCCAAATTGTTTCTCTAACTCAACGGACAGATGAAGAAGTTCTAAACTCTTATAGCCATGAAGACGTTTTAACGATTTGTGGAGAGGCAGGTTCTGGTTTTATTGAAGATCCCTATTGTTTTCATAAAGCGACTCGCCCATTGCTTAAGGATCGTTTGATATTGCAATTAAGATTTGCCACCAGAGATTACGGTATTCTCAAGAGTTCCAAAAACCCATATTTACTGAAGAATATTTTTGAGCATAGTCAGTAGTAATTTAATAGATGAATACTAATCCATGCTAAAAGTTTCTGTTATAATTCCAGCCTACAATGCGATGCACTATTTACCAAAAACTGTGTCTAGTGTATTGCAACAAACCTTCACTAATTTTGAAATATTAATCATTAATGATGGTAGTTCAGACAACATTCAAGAATGGGTATTGAATCTAACTGATAAACGAGTAAAACTCATTTCGCAACAAAATCAAGGAGTATCTGTAGCACGCAACATAGGCATTAGTCAGGCTCAAGGAGAATACATAGCATTTTTAGATTCTGATGACCTCTGGAATGCAACTAAATTAGAAAAACAAGTTCGTTGTTTGGATCATAATCCAACAATTGGTTTAGTACATACTTGGATGGCTGTAATTGATGAGCAGGGTAAACCCACAGGCAAAGTAATGAAATCAAAGACAGAAGGTAGTGTATGGAAACAACTAGTTGAGAAAAATACAGTAGCTTGTTCTTCAGTGATGGTTCGACGTTTGTGTTTTCAAAAGTTAGGAGGATTTTCACCTCGTCAGAATGAATACCCTGTTGATGTTGAAGATTGGGAAATGTGGATTCGCATTGCTGCTCATTATCCTTTTACAGTCATTAAAGAACCTTTAATATCCTATCGCCAACACATTAGTAATACTTCCACAAACTGGCAATCTCTTAATAAAGCTTACCGTATAGTCATAGAGAAAGCATTTCAAACTGCATCACCAGAGCTACTATATTTGAAGAACCGCAGTTATGGACATGCTAACCTTCGTCTTGCTTGGAAATGCCTGCAAAACAGAGATCGAGATTATAAGCAGGCACTTAATTTTCGGCAACAAGCTCTCATACACTATCCTCAGCTACGTTACAGTTGGGAGTACATTCGCCTGAGTTTGGCAATAGTTGCACTGCAATTATTTGGAGTTAATACCTACACCCAGGTTTTGAAACTGATTTACAAACTAAGAAGACACTTATCGAGTCTTGGAAAAGAAAGTTTCATCTATTCAAGGTTAAAAATTAAATGATTCCCGATTTATCTATAGCTTCGACTAATCAAACTATTAGCCAAAAGAGGCTCAAAATACTTTATGTTGGCATGAAGTATAACTATGGTAAACCAGAACAAGGTTACAGCTTTGAACACTGCAATTTTTACGACTCCCTGATGAGAATTGGTCACGAAATTCTGTACTTCGACTTCATGACACTGTTGCATAAGTATGGACATTTAGGGATGAATCATAGGTTAATGGAAGTGGTAAAGACTGAACAACCAGACTTGATGTTTACGTTTTTATTCACTAATGAACTCGATCCAAAAGTAGTTAGAGAAATTTCCGAAAATACTGACACTATTACTCTTAACTGGTTTGCTGATGATCACTGGCGCTTTGAAAATTTTTCTTGTTTTTTGGCACCTTGCTTTAATTGGGTAGTTACCACAGCCCAAAGTGCTTTACCGAAATATGAACAAATAGGATACCGCAATGTGATTAAAAGCCAGTGGGGCTGTAATCATTTTTTATATCGCAAGTTAGATTTGCCACTCAAATATGATGTAACTTTTGTAGGTCAACCTCATAGCAATAGAAGGCAGGTAATTGAGACACTGGCGAAATCAGGGATAAAAGTTCATGTATGGGGAAACGGCTGGAAAATAGGGCGCTTGTCACAAGCAGAAATGATTGAAGTATTCAACCAAAGCCGCATCAACTTAAACTTGCAAAACTCCTTTATGGTCGGGCGAAAAAACAATCTTACCAAGAAGTTTGTTTCTCAGTGCCTTGATTTTGTTCCATATGGAGATCAGCTAAAAGTAAAAGGTAGTGAGTTATATGATAAATTCCACCAAAATTTTCTACCTGTTGATTCTGTATCAGAACAGCCTAAATCTGACGGCCAACAAAATTATGAACAAATCAAAGGAAGAAATTTTGAGGTTCCTGGATGCGGTGGATTCTTATTGACTGGTAAGGCAGAAAATTTGAATGAATATTACCGAATAGGTCAGGAAGTAGAGTGCTTTAACACAAATGAAGTTTTAATTGATCAGATAAAGTATTACTTAGAACATGAAGAACAGCGCCTTGCTATTGCCAAGGCTGGCTACGAGCGGACTTTGAATGAACATACCTATGTGCATCGCTTCACAGAAATCTTTCAAAAAATAGGTTTGATATCCCAAGAAATAAATTATTTTTCAGATAAACCATAAACTAAAATTTTATCATGTAATATCTCAGCTAAATATAATGCTTACATAGCATAAAAATTTAAATTTTGTAAATCAGTTAACTTTATACGAATTGTTCGTTTTTTATAAGCAAGACAACAACCAATTATTAAAACTAAAAAGGAAGACTAAAAATGCCAAGAGTTTCTGTTGTGATACCTGCTTATAATGCTATGGTCTATCTACCAAAAACTGTAGAAAGTGTGTTAAATCAGACTTTTACAGATTTTGAAGTATTAATTATTAACGATGGTAGTTCAGACCATATTGTAGAGTGGGTAACTAGTCTGTTAGACCCACACATAAAATTGATTTCGCAAGCAAACCAAGGTGTATCTATAGCACGCAACACTGGTATAGCTCATGCTCAAGGTGAGTATATAGCTTTTTTAGATGCTGACGATTTGTGGGAGCCGACAAAGTTAGAAAAGCAAGTACATTGTCTGGATAATAAACCGACAGTAGGTTTGGTTTATACTTGGACGATTTTAGTTGATGAGATGGAAAATGCTACTGGCAAAATTTATGCTTCTCATGCAGAAGGTGATGTGTGGCAACAACTTCTAGTAACTGATGAAATGTGTAATAGCAGTTCAGCAATGGTACGGCGTTGTTGTTTTGAAAGAGTGGGAGTATTTGATCAAAACTTAGCCTTTGCAGAAGATATGGATATGTGGCTGAGAATTGCTGCTTGTTATCCCTTTGCAGTAGTTAAAGAAACTTTAACCTTCTATCGGCAGCATTCTACAAATACAACCAAAAATCGTGAGCGGATGATTCAGGGTTTGCGGACTCTGATAGAGAAAACATTTGAGTCTGTACCATTAGAGTTACTGCATTTGAGAAACCGAGCTTATGCAAGTACTAACTTGGGTTTAGCATGGGTCGCTATAGATGAAGGTAACTACACAAAGGCAATTCATTTCCGTCAGCAAGCTATGCTGCATTATCCACAAATATGCTACTCGGAGAAATTTATTCGCTTGAGTTTAGCAGTTTTATTAATGCGCTGCTTTGGTCCACATGGCTACGACGGAATACGAAGTCTAACCCATTTATTACGTCGGCAAATTTTAAGTTTTGCACGATAAAATTTTCTTTTTTTATCTCTAGGCTTTGAAAATAATTAAGTAAAATATGCCTAAAGTTTCTGTTGTCATTCCCGCCTATAATGCTATGGCTTATCTGCCAAAAACTTTAGAGAGTGTTTTAAGGCAGACTTTCACAGATTTTGAAGTATTAATTATTAATGATGGCAGTTCAGATTGTATTTCAGAATGGTTTGCTAGCGTGACAGATTCGCGTGTTAAACTTATTTCGCAGGAAAACCAAGGATTATCAGGAGCGCGCAATACAGGCATTGCTCAGGCACAAGGTGAATATATAGCATTTCTGGATGCTGACGATTTATGGGTCCCGACAAAACTGGAGAAACAAGTCCGTTGTTTCGAGGATAATTCAGCAGTAGGTTTGGTACATAACTGGACAATTTTAATTGATGAAACAGATAAACCTACAGGTGAACAATGGAGTCCTGATTCAGAGGGAAATGTCTGGGAACAAATCATTATGATCAATTCAGTTAGTAGTGGTGCAGCAATAGTGCGCCGTTGTTGTTTTGAAAATGTCGGTGTATTTGCTCGTGATTTATCTGGTACAGCTGATTGGGATATGTGGATTCGTATTGCCTATCGTTATCCCTTTACAGTAGTGAAAGAACCTTTAACTTTTTATCGCCAGCATAGTCAAAATATGTCTAAAAACTGTCAGCACATGCTTGCAAATGCACGAATAGTTATTGAGAGAGCATATCAATCTGTTCCCTTAGAGTTGCTGTATTTGAGAAGCCGAGCCTATGCCTATTTTTACCGCTACCAAGCTTGGGTATCCATATATAGCGGTGACTACAAGCAAGCAATGTATTGCCGAAGGCAAGCATTTTTACACAATCCTCAGTTACGTTTCTCTAATAACTGTCTACGCTTGAGCCTAGCAATTTTTCTGACACGCTGGTTGGGTGTAGATAAGTACGCTAGCATACGCTCTCTCAAGCGTAATTTAAACCATAGGTTATTTAATGTTCCCACTGCTGCTACTGAATCCATAACAAATTAAATTACGAAGATTCTTATTACTGACTAGTTAATTCCAGCAATTATGACAAATTACAAATTATAGCAACTCAAAAAAACTTCCCTGAATTAGTTATAGAAGTAGGTTGTACAGAACAGCCATATTAATCATTTATCCATTTGGTCGATTATGTTAAGTTTAGTGAAAAATTTTGAGTTAACTTATGGTAGCTAGATATGAGTAGATTGAGAAGTAAACAACCTCGGCAAACACAAAAACCAGAATCGGGTTTAACTAGATTTGTCTACACATCTGAGAGTCGGATGCGGCATCCTTTTAAGTTGTTCAAGGAAATGGGACGAGATTTATTAGCCTCTCAAGAATTAGCTTGGCGACTTCTAGTAAGAGATATTAATGCTCAATACCGTCAATCATTTCTAGGAATTTTTTGGGCATTTATTCCGCCAATAATTACGGCAGCAGGTTTCACTTTTGCTAAAAGCAATGGTGTTATCAATATTGGTAATACAGAGTTACCGTATCCTGCCTATGTTATGTTCAGTATGACACTGTGGCAAACCTTCACAGAGGCACTAAATGGGCCACTCCAAGCAGTGAACGATGCCAAGTCAATGCTGGCAAGAATTAACTTTCCCCATGAAGCACTAATTCTTGCCAAACTAGGAGAAGTATTTTTTAACTTTGGTATCAAGCTCATATTAATTATAGGTTTATTTACCTGGTTTCATATCCCAGTTACTTGGAGCCTAATTTTAGCCCCAGTTGCATTAATTCATTTAGTCTTGTTAGGAACATTTATTGGTTTGTTGTTAGCACCGATGGGTGCTTTATACCAGGATTTTTCTAGAGGATTAACCTTGATTACTGGATTTTGGTTGTTTCTTACACCAGTAGTTTATCCAGTTCCCAGTCATGGAGTATTTGGCAGTATTGTGAAGCTAAATCCGGTTACACCTTTGTTAGTAACAACGCGAGAATTAGCAACAACAGGCTTTATATCAGACCCAGAAGGATTTTGGATAGCGAGTTTAATCGCAATTTTAGGATTGCTATTAGCTTGGATTATCTATCGTCTAGCAATGCCCTTTGTAATTGAGAGGATTAGTTCATAATTATGACGATTATCAATGAGCAAGAAATAGCAGCAAAGCAGCAGGGTGACGAAAGTAATATTGTCCTTTCTGTTAAGGGAGTTTCTAAAAAGTTTTGTCGAGATTTAAAGCGGTCTTTGATGTATGGAGTTCAGGATATAACTTCAGAATTATTAGGGTTGCGAGAAAAGAGTGATAAACTGCGAGAAAAAGAATTTTGGGCGCTAAATAACGTCAGTTTTGAATTGTGTCGAGGAGAAGCATTAGGCTTAGTTGGGAAAAATGGTAGTGGAAAATCAACACTACTGCGGATTATTGCTGGTTTGATTAAACCAGATAGTGGTTGTGTAGAAATTAATGGTCGAGTAGCACCGTTAATTGCCTTGGGAGCAGGATTTAATCCTATTTTGACAGGGAGAGAAAATATTTATGCCAATATGGCCATTTTGGGATTGTCTAAAAAGGAAATTGATGAGAGACTTGATGAAGTTATAGAGTTTGCAGAAATTGGGGATGCAATTGATGCACCTGTGCAGACTTATAGTTCTGGAATGGCTGCAAGGTTAGGATTTGCAAGTGCGATTCATACAGAGCCAGATATTCTCCTAATTGATGAAGTATTAGCTGTAGGAGATGCTAAATTTCGAGCTAAATGTCATCGTAGATTGGCTCAACTTCGAGATCGAGGAACATCATTTATACTTGTCTCTCATAATTCTTTATCAATCATAGCTGTTTGTGAGATGGCAGTTTATTTGTCAAAAGGTCAAATGCTTCTGAGTGGACAATCAAGTTTTGTAATTGACAAATACGAAGAGGATTTATTTATAGATTATAAGGGTAATAAAAAAGATAAAATATCAGCAGAATTTGTGCTGCCAGATCGAGCAGAACCAACAGGTTTACAAATAAAATCTTTATCATTCAGAGATAATGATGGCAATATTCTCGAACACCTTGTCAGTGGTAAACCTGCTTGTCTCAACGTTCATGGTTATACATTTGAAAATCTGTATGATGTCAATCTAAGCGTTATAGTCAATCATCTATCAGAGTCAAACGAGGAAGTATTAGTCTTAAAATCTAGTTATGATGGGCAATCATTTAATTTATATTCAGGAAAATTTACCATACAACTTTATATCCCTTATTGTGGTTTAAAAGCAGGTGTATATTCCGCAAAAGTTAATTTGAGCAATAGTCCATACTTCAATGTTCTTGATTTCGTAGAATCATATAAATTTGTAGTTAAACCCGTTAAAAATATGAATAAATGTTTATATTATCAGCCAAGAGATTGGAAATTAATAAATTAAGCTATTTTATAGAGATAAAATATGAAAGCGCAAAAAATAGTAATTTGTGGAGAAGTGTTTAGCAACAATGTAGGAGACGCAGTTATCGCTGAAACCTTCTCATATTTAATTAAAAACTCAATACCATCCGTAAAGGTTGACTTTCTCGATTTATCACTTCGAGAAAATTTAGACAAATATATTCTTGTTGAACAAGAAATTCCTAGCATTGATACTTCAAAGACATCATTAAAATTTTTTATTTGGAAATTAATAGTAAAAATTTTTTCTCATAGAGGTGCAACTACTTTATGGTGGTTTTTTAAATGGAAACCGCAGAGATATAGACTTTACAAGCATAAATTAGAGGGAGCCTCTGTGCTTATTATCGGAGGAGGACAATTACTTGCTGATAACAACTTTGATTTTCCTTTAAAAATATATGATGTTTCTCAATGTGCTAAAAAATTAGGTTTACCTTTTTATTTTTATGGCTGTGGAGTTAGCTATCATTGGTCAAGATTAGCTACCTTTTTATTTAGTCAAGCTTTGAGTAATGCCACAAGTATTACTGTGAGAGATATTGAATCTCTGAACAGACTATCTAAACGTATACCAGGAATCTTAACAAAATTAAGTGCCTCTCATGATATAGCAACTTGCTGTGCAGAAGCTTATGGAATTCACAGAAAAGAAAATTCTCAGTATATAGGATTAGGTGTTGCTGAACCTGATGTCTTAAAAAGACATTCCAAGGAACTAGTACAAGATTTCTTTACTGAAACTAAATTATTACAATTTTGGATTGATATTGCTCATGAACTTATTAATAGGAAATTACAATTTAAGTTTTTTACTAATGGTTCTCCTAATGACCAATTATTTGCAGAAACAATAGTCGACTCCTTAGTTGAATCACGCGATCGCTCTGATATTCTACTACCAAGACCTACAAATGGTAAGGCACTTGTCAAAACAATTAGCAATTTTCGAGGAATTGTCGCTTTTAGATTGCATGCTTGTATAGTAGCCTATTCTTTAGGTATCCCAGTTATTGGTATCAAATGGGATGATAAATTAGAAAGCTTTTTTAAGGAAAGCAAGCAAGAAAATTATTGTTTTGAAGCAAGCAGTATTACTCCTGCAAAATTAGTTGATGGTATAGTTGATACTATTTCCAAAGGAGTTGATTCAGATACGTTGAGTTCCATGAAAACAACAACTATTCAAGCTGTAAAAGAACAACTAGCATTAGCCATAAAACGTTCTTAAATCAAAAAAACAATTGTAACAAGTAGAAATGATGCAGATTTGTTTTTGAAACAGTTGTGTAGTTACCAATTTTTAGCCATGTCAATTTGATTGTAATTGATTTATTAGTAATGCGATGAGTGCAGCTTTTTCACTAAAAAATAAATTTAGTCACATCAATTGTTTATTAAACAACCAAAAGAATCTTTCAAATATCTAGTTAATTTTTATGGACTCATATCCAAACCTTCGAGTGTTGCTAGTTCCAGATTCAATACATTGGGTTACAGGAACAATTGCTACTGAAATTTCTAATAAAGTTCCAGGAATTGAAGCATATATCTGTTCTGAACCTGTTTTACATGAGTTACTCTCACACTGTAATGGACAATTTCCCCTGCCATTAGATGTCGTCCATTTTCTTACTCCCCATATAGCCACTGCTTTATTTCCTGCCTTTTCAGAAACTACAGCTTGTGTTGCAACCATACACCATTTTGAAAATTTATGGAGTATTGAGCCTGCACCTTATGCAGACAGTATTATGACCGTTTGCTCTCAATGGCATGATTTTTTAATCGAAAAAGGTATTGCTCAAGATCGGCTAGTGATGGTTCGTAATGGCGTAAACACAGAACTTTTTCATTCTGCTGGTGAAGAAGAACGTAAGGATTTGCGTCGGCGGTACGGAATTCCTGATGATGCTTTTGTTATAGGATTTTCTGCAAAAAGGTCAAGTGATTCATGTAATCGAAAGGGTATCAATATTCTAGAAAAACTTATTGATGAAAGTAATGCAAACTTTCCGTCTGCTTGGTGGGTTATACGAGGCCCAGGTTGGCAATCACTTGTTCAACAAAAGAGACAAAATGGAGCTAGAATAACACATTTACCATTTTTATTAGAAAAAAATGATGTTGCTGAAAGCTATCGGTTAATGGATGCATACGTTGTAACGGCACGCATTGAGGGCGGGCCAGTACCGTTAATTGAAGCAATGAGTTCGGGGCTTTGCTGTGTAACTACTGAAGTTGGTTTAGCTCCAGAGTTAATCCAGAATGGTATCAATGGTTTTCTTGCTAGCTTTGATGATGCTGCAATATTTTTAAAAAAGCTTGCATTTTTAGAGAAGAATCAAGAAGTGCGGCAACGTATTGGTATGGCTGCACGACAAACTATAGTAGACAATCTTAAATGGGAACAAACATTGAGAAGTATTCCTGAGCTTTATCAGACTGCTATTTCTGCATTCACAAAAAGAAAATTATTATCGCCAAAATTTAGAGATGATTCTCGATATAAAACTATCACGGAATGCTCAAAAAGACGTTTGAGAAACTGGATTGCCGATAGAGAGTTGTTAGCACTTATCCACCTGCTACAAGCCGAGGGAGAATCTGAAATTACTCGTCGTTTAGCTAACTCAGCAATACTTAATAAACCCTTTAATTGGGAAATATTATCTCTATACAGTTCTCACTCTAGTATCTCTAGTCTTATAGAAATAGCCAAAAGGACAAAAATAACTATGAAAAGAGTAATATCGAAAGCAATTACTGTTACAAAATAATCAAGAATATCTTGGATTCTAATTTCTTGAGATAGATTCAACCGTTCGCCTGGCTTTTATAAATAGAACCTATTTTCTTCGATAAATAGAAAATAATTAAGCAAATAAAAAGGAAGTATTCGTATGAAGTTATAATTTTTTACTTAAAATTTAAAACTATTAAAATAGAGCAATTAAAAAACTTTTACTTGAAATAAGTACTGTCAAAAAATAAAATTTGTTTAGATTGGTGATAAAAGTATGCGTATTGGATTTGCTACGACAGAATATGTCACTGAAAAATATTTTAGTGGTGGTTTAGCGAACTATCTACATCGAATAGCCAAGGCATTATTGTCTTTAGGGCATGAGGTTCATATTGTAGTTCTCTCAGAAATCGATCGAGCTGAATTTGAATACGAAGGTATTCAGATTCATCGCCTAACTTTAGGAAAAATACAACAAAGACTAGATAAACTAAGTCGATATAGTATGTGCCAAACATCACAATGTTTGGACTTTAGCTTTCAGGTTTATCGTAAACTTTTAAAATTACACAAACAGCAACCTTTCGATATTGTTCAGTTCCCAGATTGGGATGCGTGTGGTGTGATTTCAAGCCTTATTTTGCCTATTCCACAGGTAACACGTATTTCTGCATATCGTCCGGTCTGGTATGAAAGGTCTGGGGAACAGCGCGATCGCGATGAGCAAATCATACAGTGGTTGGAGGGGCTTCAGATGCGCCTGAACAAACACATTTATGTACCAAGTTGTACTGTTAAGCGACTACTGGCTCAACAAGCAAAAATAACTAATGTTCAGGTCATCCGCACACCTTTTTATTTAGAAACATCAGATTGGGATTCATCTGTCTTCAATGAATACTTACAAGGCAAAAAATATTTGCTATTCTTCGGTCGTTTTCAACTCCTTAAAGGATTTCATATATTAGCTCAAGCGCTACCTCAAGTCTTTGAGAAACATCCAGACTGTCATGCTGTCTTTGTAGGGCGGGATTTATCATCTCCTCTTGCACCTTCCATGAAGGAATATGCCCTTTCCCTCTGTAATCAATATGCAGACCGCCTCATCTTTATCGATCAGATACCCCATACCCAGTTATATCCTGTTATCGCTGGCGCTAAACTTGTTGTCTTACCGTCTCTGATTGATAACTTGCCCAATGCTTGTTTAGAAGCTATGGGATTGGGTAAACCTATTATTGGAACGATTGGTGCTAGTTTTGAGGAACTGCTGACCGAGGGAGAAACAGGCTTTCTTGTACTTGTGGGTGAAGTAAATGCACTAGCTAGCAAAATAAATGAAGTATGGATGCACCCTAGTTTAAACGAAATTGGTCAAGCAGCAAAGTGGAAGGTTCAAGAATTTGCGATTGAAAATACAGTGAAAGAACTCTTAAATTACTACGAAAAGGTGATTCGAGATATTAAATATGCTTAAAGTTTTCAAACCCAATCTTTTTTGAGGAATGAGCTTATGCTTAAAAAGGCTTTCCAAACTAAATCTTCTAAATCTTATTTGCTGATATTTATCCTAGTCTTAGCTCCTGACTTTGTTAACTTTTTTAAAAATGTATCAACTCCAGATGAAATATTCTTTCAAACTATTATTATGAATTAACCTTTTAAAGAAAAAATAATCACCGAACATATGACTCATACACTGTGGCTAGATTCTCCAAATCATCCAGAAATATTGGGTATCAATGATTTTAATCAATTATCTCAATCACCTTGTTTATATGCCCGAAAATTTGATGCCAGTAAAGATTCAAAAATATTAGATTTAATCGAAAAATATCTTTTAGGATAATGACATGAGCAGCAATTCACTAGTGTCTATAATTGTCATTTTTTTAAATGCCGAGCAATTTATTCAAGAAGCAATAGAAAGTGTATTTGCCCAAACTTATGAAAATTGGGAACTATTACTAGTAGATGATGGTTCTACTGATGGTAGTACAGTTATTGCCCAACAATATGCCCAAAAATACCCTGGCAAAGTGCGCTATGTGGAACATGAAGGTCACCAAAATCGCGGCATGAGCGCAACGCGTAATCTGGGTATTCGTAATGCTAAAGGCAAATACATAGCGTTGTTAGATTCCGATGATGTCTGGTTGCCACAAAAATTAGAACAGCAGGTAGATATTATGGAATCTCATCCAGAAACTGCGATGGTCTTTGGGCAATCTCTATACTGGGAAAGTTGGACAGGTAATCCTGATGATAGTAATAAAGACTATATGCCAGAACTAGGTGTTGAGCCTAATACTCTTTTTAAACCTCCTACTCTAATGACTCTTTGCTATCCGTTAGGAAAAGCTACAGCCCCTTGCCCGTCGAATTTGCTATTGCGTCGTACAATCGTGGAACAAATAGGTGGTTTTGAAGAAGGTTTTACCGGAATATACCAGCTATATGAAGATCAGGCTTTCTTAAGCAAATTGTATTTGATTGGATCTGTATTTATAGCCAGTGAGTGTTGGGAACGACATCGGATTCATCCTAATTCTTGTGTAGCAAAAGTACACCAGAGCAATCAATACAACACTGTAAGATTATTTTTTCTAAACTGGTTAGAAAAATACTTGATAAAGCAAAATATCCAAGATCCTAAAATTTGGAATTTACTTCGTAAAGCATTATGGACTTATCAGCATCCACAGTTATACAAAATAACAGTAATTCCTCGGCTTTTTACAAAACGGATGATATGGCTTTTGAAATCCATAGCACGTCTAACGTTTCTCACCTCTATTCATCGTTGGCAGAAAGCTCAATTTTAACTAGTACTCGACCAATCCAAAAATGCTGGGTGGAGGCTGGCAAGGGAGCAGGGGAGCAGGCGAGAGAAATTTCCCTCCGCACCTCTGCACCTCTGCTGACCACCATGCAAAGTTGTCTTGGCGGACTACTAGAGCAAAATAAAGCTAACAAGTCGAGAAAGCTCTCATTGTAATAAAAATTGGTAAATCAGTTTATGAATAGAAAACAATTAAAGGAAATCGCACAGCAAACATTACCATCACCTCTCTATCATGTATTACGTTCTCAATTTCTTGGAGAGAAATATAGTCCACCAACGGGGATGGTAAATTTTGGCTCCCTGCGACGGTTGACTCCTATCAGTCGGGCTTTTGGCTACAATCGAGGTCTTCCTATTGATCGCTACTATATTGAAAAATTTCTTGAGCGTCAGGCTAATGATGTCCAAGGACGAGTATTGGAGATTGGCGACGCGTCATATACACGCAGATTTGGTGGCGATCGCGTTACTCAAAGTGACGTACTACACGTAATAGAAGGAAACCCAGAAGCAACTATCATCGGCGATCTGACTAACGCAGATCATATTCCATCAGATGCTTTTGACTGTGTGGTTCTAACGCAGACATTACACCTTCTCTACAATATGCAAGCGGCTCTAGCAACTCTCTACCGCATCTTGAAACCCGGCGGTGTTTTGCTAGTAACCGTTCCTGGTATTAGCCAAGTAGTCAAATGCGAATGGGGTGATGATTGGTGCTGGGCGTTAACGGCTCAATCAGCAAGATTGTTATTTGAAGAGAAATTTTCCAAAACTAATGTTCAAGTTGAAACTCATGGTAACGTTCTAGCAGCGATCGCCTTTTTGCAAGGACTTGCTGTTAAAGATTTACGCCAGAAAGAACTCGATTACCAAGATGATGAATACCAAGTATTAATTACTGTTAGGGCAGTAAAACCAGAGGTGGCATTATGAATATCAGCTTGGTTAAGAAACTGCCAACTCCTGTATACTATTGGCTGCGAGATATCCGGTATGGTCGCTTACCAGTGGGAAACATAAACCTTGGTAGTCTAGGACGAGTCAAGCCAATTAGACCTAACTTCGGTTTAGATCGGGGTTTAGCGATTGACCGCTACTATATCGAAAATTTTCTGGCTCGTTATGCTGAAGATATTCAAGGACATGTACTAGAGATTAAGGAACCCCTCTACACAAACAAATTTGGTGGCGATCGCATCACAAAAAGCGACGTACTTCACGTGGAAGTAGGTAATCCCAAAGCAACTATTGTAGCAGATTTAACCAAGGCAGAACATCTTCCATCCAACACATTCGACTGCATCATTCTGACCCAAACACTTCCATTTATCTACGATGTACGAGCCGCAATTAAAACTGTTCACCGCATTCTCAAGCCAGGGGGTGTTTTACTCGCTACTGTACCAGGTATTACTCAAATCAGTTATGATGATATGACTCGTTGGGGTCAATACTGGAGTTTCACCACTCTCTCCACACAGCGACTATTTGAGGAAGTTTTTGACCAAAACAAAATACAAGTTACAGCCTATGGAAACGTGTTGAGTGCGATCGCTTTTCTGCACGGCATTGTAACTGAGGAATTGGAACAATCAAAGCTAGAGTCTCACGACCCTGAGTACCAAGTCTTAATTACAGCTAGAGCTGTGAAATAGTGAAACCAATGATTCTAGGCAAACTCAGCAACAAAGTTCAACACACTGTTGGGCAGCTAAAAAATAAAATTTTCCCTGGTGCCCTCATCTTGATGTATCACCGTGTAAATGAAGCAGGTTCAGATCCTTGGTCATTATGTGTGACACCAAAACACTTCGCTGAACACTTAGAAGTTTTACGACAATATGGCTATCCTCTGCATTTACAACAATTGACAAAAAGACTGAGCGATCATCAACCCATCAATCGGTCAATTGTAGTTACATTTGATGATGGTTACGCAGATAACTTATATCATGCCAAACCTCTATTAGAAAAATACGAGATTCCAGCAACAGTTTTTGTTACGACTGGCGGTATTGACCAAAAGCGTGAATTTTGGTGGGATGAACTAGAACGACTGTTATTACAACCTGGCATCTTACCAGACTTACTCCGGTTAAATATTAATGGCAGAACCTACCAATGGGAATTAGGAGAAGCAACACATTACAGTGAAACTGAACGTCAGCGCGATCGCCATTGTCGGATGGGCAGAAAACTAAGACAATATCCTACTCTGCGACACACACTCTATCGCTCACTTTATCAACTGTTGCAGTTTTTGCCCATCTATGAGCGAAATAAGCTGCTAGATGAACTAGCTATCTGGGCAAACGCTGAACCTGTAGGGCGATCGACCCATCGCTCTCTTTCCAAGGAGGAGATGCTTGCATTAGAGTTAGGGGGACTGATCGAAATTGGTGCCCACACTGTAACACACCCCTTTCTTTCTCAACTTCCCATAGCCTCGCAACAAGATGAAATTCAGCACAGTAAAGACTACCTGGAGAAAATATTAGGGCATCTAATCACGAGTTTTTCGTATCCTCATGGTAGTTATACAACTGAGACTACTTCCATCGTCCAAGAAGCTGGATTTACCTGCGCTTGTTCTACCATACTTGGTAAAGTTCAGCAGCATAGCAACTTTTTTCTGTTACCTCGTGTTGTGGTTGAAGATTGGGACGGAGAAACCTTTGCCCATTGGTTGTCAAGGTTCTTTTAATTATGACTAGCAAACCTCTGATTTCTTGCATCATCATCTTCTTCAATGCTGGTGATAAGTTTTTTATAGAAGCTATACAAAGCGTATTTGCACAAACTTACGAAAATTGGGAACTATTACTGGTCGATGATGGCTCTACCGATGGTAGTACTGATATTGCTATAAGCTACACACAAAAATATCCTGAAAAAGTCTTTTACTTAGAACATGAAGGACATCAGAATCGCGGCATGAGTGCAACTCGTAACTTAGGTAAGCGTTGCATAACACCAGGGCTGAAGCCTTTACTCCAAGCGAATCAGCCTGGAAAAATGAATGACGATTAGCTTATCAGCCAGGCCAAAGGCGAATATATTAGCTTTTTAGATGCCGATGATATTTGGATACCAAATACTTTAGAGGAACAAGCCGCTATTTTAGATTCCCATCCCGATGCTGCTATGGTTTATGGGCCAATTCAGTGGTGGTACAGCTGGACTGGAAATCCTCAAGATATGAGACGTGACTTTTTAGATACTCCTATTGTCTCTGTTGAGGACTCTAGAGTACAGATTGATACTATAGTCCAGCCTCCAACGCTGTTCCTGCTCTTATTACAAATGAAAATTTCCATATCAGGAATGTTGGTGCGCCGTCAGATAATAGAAAAAGTCGGTGGCTTTGAAGAGACATTTCGAGGTCTGTATGAAGATCAAGTTTTTTGTGCAAAGGTTTGTCTTCAATTCCCTGTATTTGTGGCAAGTAAATTTTGGTATAAATATAGACAACATCCTAATAGCTGTTGCAACACAGCTGCCAATCGAAAAGTTAAAGAATACACTGCCCGTCTAACTTTCTTGAATTGGGTATACCAGTACTTATCTGTACATGATGTTAAAGATAGTAGAGTGTGGAGAGTATTCATGGAGGAAAAATTACGGGTTGTGCATCCAATTTTATACTTTGGATCTCTGAACCTCAAAATAAGAATTTCAATAGCTGGAATAGAGAAAATATTCTTCAAGAAGCTTTTGAGGTGGGTTAATGACTGAACATATAAATAAAAAATCCTTAGTCTCCGCCATTATTATCTTTTTGAACGCTGAGAGGTTTATTGAAGAAGCGATAGAAAGCGTATTTGCTCAAACTTATGGCAACTGGGAACTTCTGCTTGTAGACGACGGTTCTACCGACGGTAGCACAGCGATCGCCTTGCGATATGCCAAAAAATACCCAGAAAAAGTACGCTATCTGGAACACGCTCGCCATCAAAACCTTGGCATGAGTGCGACGCGCAATTTGGGCATCCGCAACGCTAAAGGTGAATATATAGCCTTGTTAGATGCTGATGATGTTTGGTTGCCGCAGAAACTAGAACGGCAACTATCAATCATGGAATCTAATCCTCAAGCAACAGTAGTTTTTGGAGCAAGTCAATTTTGGTACAGTTGGACAGGGAATCCTGAAGATAGCAAACGCGACTGTGTTCGAGAACTTGGTATTCCGCTCAATGGGTTATTGCATCCGCCAAAACTGCTAACACTCTTGTTGCAAAACAAAATTAATACACCTGCTACTTGTAGTGTGTTGATCCGACGCGAGTTATTTCAAGAGATTGGGGGATTTGAAGAGAGCTTCCGGGGTATGTATGAAGATCAAGTCTTTTTCGCCAAAGTTTATCTCAAAGCATCTGTGTTTATAGAGCCTAACTATTGGGATAGATATCGACAACATCCAGGCTCCAGTTGTTCTATTGCCGAAAAAACAGGAAAATACCATCCTTTTAATAAAAATCCCGCAGAATTTGTGTTCTTAAACTGGATAGCCGAGTATTTGTCTAAAGAAGATGTTAAGAATGCTGAAATTTGGAAGGCTCTACAGAAGAGATTGTGGCCATATTATCATCCAGAATGGGACTTCTTTTTATACTATTTCCAACGAATCAAATTTAAATTGCATCATATAGGGCAGAGAATTTTGCTCCTTCCCATCCGTAACTAGATACCACCTAAATAAGCTCTACCCGCTCCGATAGAAAACAGAGGTAATGCAGATATAGGTTTAGGTTCATCTTCAAATCTGATGAGAATATTTTCGTAAAAGCACCTCAAAATTATGCACTTTATTGTCACTGGTGGAGCCGGCTTTATCGGCTCCCATCTGACAGAACAGCTTTTGTCAGATGGTCATCATGTCACTGTCGTTGATAATCTATCAACAGGTAGCTTGCAAAACCTACCTGAGCATCCTCGTCTCAAACTACTAATAAAAGATATATCCAGATGTCAACCCCAGGATTTTACCGAGCAGATTGATGGACTTGCCCATTTAGCAGCTACCCCATCAGTTACTCAATCTTGGCTGCAACCACTAAAGGCTCATCACAATAATCTTTCTGCAACGATCGCTGTAATTCAACTTTGCCAGGCCTTAAATATTCCCAGGCTCGTGTTTGCCAGTTCAGCAGCTGTATATGGTAATCCAACGCAACTACCAATTTCAGAAAATCAACAGACTTACCCCATTTCTCCCTATGGTTTACAAAAACTGGTATGTGAACAATATGCCAGATTGTTTGCCAGACAATTAGGTTTTTCGTTTGTAGGATTGCGCCTGTTTAATGTATTTGGTCCTAGACAACAACCTCATTCCCAATACTCTGGTGTAATTTCCATCTTTGTGGATGCTATGCAGCAAGGTTTACCCTTGACTATTTATGGAGATGGTACTCAAACGCGAGATTTTATATATGTTAAAGATGTGGCAAATGGCTTTACCAAAGCTTTAACTACTCCTCTAGAATCAGGATCTTCTTTAATTTGTAACTTAGGTAATGGAAAAAATACCTCTTTGATTGAACTAGTTGATATTCTCAAAACTTGTTTTCCTCAACACCAATCAGCAACTAATTTTATGCCTGCCCGTCTAGGGGACATTCAGCATTCACAAGCTGATATCTCAAATGCATGTTCAATGTTAGGCTTTACACCTGAGTGGTCGCTAAAATCGGGTCTACAGACTTTGATTGAATTACGCGAGACATCTTTAGTTGGCTAATTTCCGAGGAGCAGTATCGATTATCCCTCTCTGAAGAAACACTGTGCGTAAAGCTTATCCCTCTTTTGTCAATCTAGGCAGAGTAAAAGTAGAAATAAGGGATATTGAAGTTTTGAAAAATTGTAAGGATTCAGGTCTAAACGAGAGGAATTAAAGAAGGGGTCTGCACAGAAGAGTTAACCATCGCTTTGATAGCCTGGTCAAAAAACTCAATTACAGAGCGTCCTTGACGGCGACAAGTTTGTATAACAGTCAATAAATTAGCAGTATCTTGGAATCGCTTCATAGAACGAGAACCACCACTGACTTTTCGTTTTGTGACTGCTAAACGTAATGTTCGTTCTGCTAAATTATTATCAGGGGGTATGTCCGGGTGGTCTAAGAAATACCACCATTGATGAGCTTTATTACGTAAGGAGCGTAAAAGTTTACCAGCTTCTCCTCCAGCTTTATCAATCCATGAATGAATGGAAGATTCAACTTTTATTTTAAACTCGGATGCCCAACTCCAGAACTCATCAATGTTTTTAGTTTGTTGGAAGAGAGCATAGTTTTTAAAACCTTCATCTATCAGGCTGACAAATGCTGACCCAATCTCTTTGTTATTCAAGCCAGGAATTAAGATGAGTTTCTTGAAGTGACGGCGTAAATGCGCCTGACATTTCTGTTGGGCTTTCACCGGATAACCGTTATAAGCACTAAAGTCATCAGAACTGAGTACACCAGAGTAACTTGAACCCAAAATTGCCTCTAATTCGGCGCGAGAACGAGTATCAGCCGCATGAAATAAAGCGAAATCGGTATTGGCAAAAATCCATAACCATTCTTTTACCCCTTTGATTACCCAAGGTGTTTCATCCGAATGGATATTCGGCTGGGTTTGTTTTATCCACTCTTTAAGGTTGTCAATACTTTGAGCTACTGCACCATCTATTCGTTCATTTGTGGCTACTAAAGTCCCGACTCCAATTTCTATTTCACCCAGTTCCCACAACAATTCTTGTTGTTTCTCGTATGGTAAATGCCCGTAATTATTTATCCATCCCAAGAAAGCTTGCAGTCTGATTCCTATATCTTGTCCCGGTACTATTTCTGGCGACCAGTCTGCTGTTTGTTTTGACCCACACTCGCTGCAAATACAGGTATGTCTTTGATATTCTACGATTTCGATAGGTCTTTCTACCAACTGTGCTACTTGCTGGGTTTCTATTTTTATTGGTTCGTTACTGAATTCCTTTTGACCACAACAAAAACACACTTGCGGTCTTAATATCTCAAACCTATCTACTCTCCCAAAACCCTTTCTCGTTTTTCCCCGATGTCCTGTCTGTCCTCCTGGTTTCCGTCCACACCGCATAGAACCACATTCGCGGATAGAAGATTGGTTGCGAAATATACCCAAGTCCGGTTTACGTTCAATGTGTAGTTGGGAGCGATTCTGTAACTTTGCCCGCGAACCACAACGTAGAAAGGTTGGTTCAGATGCCAGAGTATCAATTGAGGGCGTAGCTTACGAGGTAGAGCCAGACTTGGCTGGTGAAACCGTCGTCCTTTGGTGGGGTTTATTTGACAACGAGCTATACGTTGAATTTAGCGATCGCCGCTACGGGCCATTTTACCCGGTTGATGGGTCCATCCCACTACATCGCTATCGCAAACACAAGAAAACTAAAACTGAAGAATGGGCAGATAAAATTGCCGATTTAGCTAAAAAGTTGGGCTTGCCACGGACAGCTTTAGACAAAAACGCGGACCTACAATTTCTGGTGGATAAGTACAAGGAACTTACGCCAACCGTCACACCTTTTAATGACCCCGACCCATACCAAGAATTTACTTATCCCACTGTACTGTTTGCTAAAAGGGCGATTTCCGATTATCTCGCTAAACCGTTGGCTAAATTGTCTACCGAACAGTTGGCATTCATTGATGTACTGTTAGCTGAAACTTTGAATAAAAAAGCGATTATTGAACGAGTGCGGCAATATTTCCACTCAAATAAAGGAGGGGAACACAATGCTCACTGAAGTCATGGAACACTTTCGTTTGATTAGGGAGTTTCCCAAGGCTGGGTACTACGAGACAGACCACCAAAAACAAATGTTTAAGGATATTAAATCCGCCATCCATTCCGGGAAGTTAGTTGCCATAACTGGAATTATCGGGTGTGGGAAGACGACTACTTTACGACGTTTGTTTGATGTTTTGGAGAAAGAAGGTAAGATTCTAGTCTCAAAGTCCCTTTCTGTGGATAAAGACCGAGCGACGCTACCAACACTAATTGCTGCCTTATTCTACGATTTATCCACAGATAAAGAAATCAAAATCCCAAAAGATGGCGAAAAACGGGAACGGGAACTGCGCGACTTGATTAGAAAAGGTAAAAAGCCCGTGGCGCTGTTTGTAGATGAGGCTCACGACTTACATTACAGTACTTTGACGGGACTCAAACGTTTAATCGAAGTAGTTGAAGATGGTGGTGGCACACTTTCAGTGGTATTAGCTGGTCATCCCAAACTGAAAAATGATTTACGCCGTCCAACTATGGAAGAAATTGGATATCGAGCAACGGTCTTCTCTTTGGAGGGTATTGTTGGTAGCCAGCGAGAATATATTGAATGGTTAGTATCTAAATGCAAAGAAGAAGATACTCAAATAAGTGATATTTTGTCGGCGGAAGCCATTGAGCTACTTGCCATACGCTTGAGAACACCACTACAAATCGAGCAACATTTGACACTAGCTTTCGAGGCTGCATACCTCTTTGGAGAAAAACCTGTTACCACGGCGATTATTGAGTCCGTTTTATCTAAGCAAATTGACGACGGGAGCTATGCGGTTTTGTCAGATCCAGTAAAGAACAAGCGATCGCTAAATCATTTTCCCAGTAGTATAAATAAATTTATACTTACTAAGACGTATTAACACTTAAAAAAAGATGAGTTTGAGTCACAAGTTGCAAGACTCTCTTTTTTGACCCAAAAAAGGCTAGGATTCCCTTTGAGCAATAATTTCGAGATAGGGATTATCTACCTTAATGGAAAAAAGTATATGTGCAATTCTAGATTTGAGCAAATCATTATCAAATTTTTCTTCCGAGGTAACAATAAGTATAAAAGACTGATTGTAGATATTTTTGGTAACAATGGTCAAATGACTTGCTATTAATCTTTTTGAGATATCTCATCAAGATGAATTCTCACGACTATCAGCATATTTTTGGTAACTAAAGTCACTTCTTACTTAGATTTGATTTTTGCGATCGCTTGTTTTTTACCGGATCTGACAAAACCGCATTGCTCCCTTGTATCTGTAGGTTTATTGTAGAAACTGAACGGTACAGAGGAAACTCGTATGTACCACAAAAAATTTTATGCCGTACTTTTATGGGAAATCAACTAGGATTTGTTCTGAAACTGCTTTTACTATCGGCTTTGTTATCATTATTAATTAAGTATGTGGGGCCAAGTCTATCAATTCCGGCGACAGGAACCAACGCGCTAATTATAGTATTGTTGCCGATTGTGATTATAGCGATCGCGCTACTGTGGCGATTTCAAGCACAGAAACAAAATTAACTTAAACGATCTACGCACAAGTGACTAAAATCAGCTAACCTAGCTGAATTACAACAAAATTGCATCTCGCCAACCGTTGGGAGTTAGCCTGTGAACCTCGGTCAATGGATCGGCTTAATCGCCATAGTTCTTTCTTTATACATCCTGTGGCAAATTCGGGAAGTGCTTTTGCTCATGTTTGCCGCAGTTGTGTTAGCCACAACTTTGAATCGGCTAGCAAAACGCTTTCAACGCTTTGGGATGAAGCGTGGATTCGCCGTTCTCCTGGCAGTAGCGATCTTTTTCGCAGGAATTGTGGGTTTTTTCTGGCTTATTGTCCCACCATTTGCACAGCAGTTTCAAGAACTAACCTATCAGGTTCCTAAAGGGTTTGGGCGCTTTAATAGTTGGCTTGATGCTCTGAGAACTCGTATTCCTGACCAGTTAGTTCCTTATATCCCAGATATCAATAGTCTCATCCAACAAGTACAGCCCTTCGCCAATCGATTACTGGGAAACTCCTTTGCTTTTGTATCTGGCTCTTTAGAAGTCGTCCTCAAGATTTTGCTAGTGTTGGTTTTAACAGGAATGATGTTAGCCGATCCCCTGGCCTACCGGAAAGTATTTGTGCGGCTTTTCCCCTCATTTTATCGGCGACGGGTAGATGGGATTTTAGATAAATGTGAAGTCTCTTTGGAGGGATGGATTACAGGCGCTTTCATTGCCATCTTTGTAGTAGGGTTGATGAGTCTCATTGGCTTATCAATTTTGCATGTCAAGGCAGCACTAGCTTTAGCGGTTTTAGCGGGATTTTTTAACTTGATTCCCAACCTGGGCCCAACAATGAGTGTAATCCCAGCAATGGCGATCGCTTTCTTAGATGAACCTTGGAAAGCGATCGCTGTCTTGATTCTCTACTTTATCATTCAACAGGTTGAGAGTAATTTCATCACACCCATTGTGATGGCACAGCAAGTTTCGTTGCTGCCTGCCATAACCTTAATTGCCCAACTATTTTTCGTAACTTTCTTTGGCTTTTTAGGACTATTTCTAGCACTACCCCTGACTGTTGTGGCTAAGATTTGGTTGCAAGAAGTGTTAATTAAAGATGTTTTAGATGAATGGGGAAATAACCATAGAAAAGAGACTGAGTTTGTGATGGTTTCTGAATCTCCTGAAGTAGAGGACTATTGGACAGCAGATAGTCCTGATGTTAATCGGGAGAAAGGGATTGATGATGATATTTTACAAAAAGAAGATTAATCAATTTTGTATTTTGGATAAAGGCAAGTAGCTAGAAAGAAATTAATTAAAATTTCTAGTAATTTAGTCCTAGTAATCCTAGTTGGTAGTGAGTGGTTTATCGCTCACTACCAACTAGGATTTTATTTTATGTTGAATTATGGCTAACTACTTAGTTGCTCTGAAAATGTGTTTCTTAGTCTAAGGTTGCTCCCAAAAAATCGGTTCTGCTGCAATATCATCTAAATTGATGCTGCCTAACAAATTCTGCCACTCTGTTTGTAATTTTGCATCTTTAGGATTTTTCTGGCGCAGTTGAGTCAGTGTGTTAAGTGCGTCGTACCATATCCCGTTTTGGGCATAGATAACATAGCGCTTCAAAAGTTCTGTCGTTTCTAGCTCTTTAACTACGGCGGGATTGAGTTCGACTCTTTGTATTACCCCTTCTACGTAAGTCGGGGGGGAATTCTTTTCCTCGTTACAGCTAATGGTGAAAAACCAGCGATATTGTTTGTTTAGTGCCAAGCCAGGAGAAGTGGTAGGTAGAGACACACTGATGACTCCTGCTTTCTCTGGTAGAACGATCGGTTTTTTATAAATCTCGTTAGAGTCTTGATCTTGCAGCACAAATTCAACTGCATAAGGAAAATCTTTAGTATATGGCACATAGAAAAACCAACTTGGGTGTTCTAGCGTTGTCTTTCCCCAGACATTGATTACTGAGTTAGGTTCCTGAGTAAAGGACACTAAAGCAGTCAGGTCATGTTTAGTAGTTTGGCATCCATTTATGTTGCGCTTCGCTCCACCACGAACGCGGCCTCCAGGAGGAGGGCCAGATGGAATTGCAGGTTGATTAAATGTGGATTTAGTATGGCTTGTTTTAGCTTCAGAGCGTAGGCGTAGACCGCCGTAGGCATCGCTAGTTGAAGAACCGACGTTTGGTTTCGCCAGTACTGGAGTCAGGCTAACTAATAAATTGGTACAGCTAAAAGCTACTACTAAAAACAGTTTTATCGGTTGTGAATTTGACTTCATAAAAACCCTTCTTGAACTATGTAAGCCTGGTAGATTTATCTGCTGCTTATCCAAAAACTTAATCAAAAAAATCTTTCCCTATTGCCCATTCTCTACCTGCACTTTTGTTGCTGAATTATAAATTGACAGCAGGCTAACCGTAGCTACTAGCGACAAAATAGGCGGGATAAATGGCACCCATGCACCCGAAATTAATAGACCAAGGCAAACTATATAGAGAACACCAGAGGTAATGCTAACTGCCAATACCAACCAAGGTAAGGAAAACTTTCGCCAAGCCAAAACTCCTCCTACCAAAGACCAAACCCAAATCCAGGCTACCTCAGCCCACAGCGACCAAACCCGCAGCAATGGCCGCCCATCTTGCACAGCACTGAGGATCTGGCTGATCATGTGGGCTTGTACTAACACTCCTGGCATTTGCTCATCTAAAGGAGCCCCGTATGGTGTAGGCCAAGTGTCTGGAGAATCCCCCCTTGCTGTCACACCAATCAAAACAATTCTGTCTTTAATAGCACTGGGGTTAATTGGACTAGCTAAAAATTGGGTAAGTTTCACCTGTTGGACTATCTGTTTTGGAGAACGGTAGTTAAGTAAGATTTGACCGCCATTAGCATCAATATCGTGATAGCCGCCAGTGCGAGACTTCAGATTCGGAAAAATAGTTTTACCGAGTTGCAAATTCCCTTCAGGGGTGAACTTTGGCTGAATTCCTGAAGGACGCAGATACAAGGAAGCTAGTTGTAGACTGAATGCAAAGGTAGCAGGACACAACGATGTCGGCTCCTGGTTCATGAACAGGAGATGGCGACGGATAACTCCATCAGAATCGTGAATAAAGTCACTGAATCCTAGATTTGTTGGGGGGATTTCTGGTGCTGGCTTAATACCAGTGATGTTTGCTGTGCTATCACTTCCTTTACATACGCCAACCAAATTCTGAGTTTTTTGAAGACGAGTAATTAAATCTGGTTGTTTGGCTTGAAAATCACGGTAAATATCCAAGCCGATCGCGCGGGGTTGATATTTATTCAGTTTTGCCAGTACTTTGTTAAGAGATTTTTCAGAAATGGAAGCTCCAATCAATGACTCACCATTTTGTCGCTGAATTGCCAGATCATCATCATCAATTGCAATTACCAGCAGACGCGAATCTTGTGGCTCCGCAGGGCGCGATCGCATCATCTGGTCAAAGGCAGGAATTTCTACACTTTCTAGCCATCCTACACATCTCACCCCAAAAACCAAACCTGTAATCGCCAAACTGGATAACAAAGTTGTTGCCAATCTGCGTTTGGTAGACAAAACTAAATTCGGGGTATCTTTAGGTTTTGTTGTAGACCTTAATTCATCCCAAGTGGGTGGTATCTGCGCTGGATTTTGGCAAATCATTGGTAGCCAAGTTGCACAGGGAAATCGATCCTCAAGTCCTTGCAATCGTTCCCGTGCTTGGCGTACCGCTTGATATAAAGACTCGCCACCAGCAAAGCCTTGGAGAAAATACTTTAAGAATTCCTTCGCAACCTGGTCTGGGATTGGTTCACGCATGACGATTATTTGAGGAATTTGCAAATCAGCCAATTCTCGCGCTAATCCTAATCCATCACAGGAGTTGAAGATAGCTAGTTGCAAGCCGTTCTCAATGGCTTTCTTCAGAGCATACTTTAATTCGCCAATGGTCAGACTATCAGTTTTATTCAGGTAAATTCGTCCACTTTCTCCATTTTTTTTACTGGAACTGTGCCCAGCAAAGAAGAGAATATCCCAGTTTTTTCCCCAAAGATGCTCGGTTAATTCTTTACGTTGTGGTTCTACCAAAAAGCAGACTTCTGCGTTACCACATTGTTGGAGTAAAGCTTGATCGGCCTCAGTATCAATCCCCTGACTATTGCCCACAATTGCCAAAATATTGACTAATGGATTTTTTGGGCGTGGCTTGTGAATGCGATCGTAGGATGGTGAAGAAAGAGCGATTTCAGCCTTGGGATAGCGTTCTAACAACTCCCACAGATGCCAAGGCAATAGCTGTAACTGGCTATTTTCTGTTTGCAAAATTACTCGCACTTCTTCTTCGGACGACAATCTTTCTAACCATTTTTCTCTCAAATGGCGAAATTCTTCTGCTCGCAACCAGGTATTAAAGCGGGCCCGTAAGATACGGGAAGTGTTTTCACAGTCTTGAATCATCGAGACATTCGTCACCTGCATTTTGTCAGCATGGAGACGATAACGATTACCTATCTGCCGATAACTAGACTGCCAATGACTATAATAAAGCGGCATTTCGGGAAATGAAGGTAGTTTCCCCGTGATTTCTGTTGCCGCCCGCTCATGTTCTTCACCAATTTGGAGGGTGACAGCAAATCCCTGCTCAAAACTACCCTCTCCGAACTTCAGAACCACTAACTTACCCATGACCTCACTATCCCTCTGTGCAAAATCATCCCCTGTTCTAATGTCTCATAACAAGCTCCACAAGCTTTTACAGACTTTTTTCAAAATCCCTAAAACTGGCTTGAATTTTTAATTTTTAATTTTTAATTAACCAATTAGCACTTAATAAATTACCGACAAGAGGGAAAATAACTGGATGTTTTAAATCCGAAAATGCTCAGTAATGCTAGTATCATTAATGGCTACCCTAACACTAAATTGTTCTGTAGGTTCACCGCGAAACTGTAACTGAATGTAGTTGTCTGATTTTCTCGATTGAGCATCTAGAAATACAGCTCCCGAACTATCTAGAACGGTGAGATGAACTCCGGGTGGTAAGTAGATTTGATTCCCAGTGGCGTGCAATTGCAGATGAATACTGGTTTGTTGATCTTTTTCTGGGCTGATTTCCACAATCAACATAACGGGTTGGTTAAGAATTTGGATACCTAAATCAATTAGTTTTGCCCGTTTAGTAATTGATTCTGCTTGATTGAGGGCATTGAGTTCTAAAGTTTCGGTACTACGAAAGGCATAAACTGGTCTGAGTTCCGGCAAGTTCCACAAAGATTCAATCGTTTGCCAACCTGCCTCAAATATACCAGTAAACCACTGACTCAAATTCACGAGTGAACTAACTGGAGATTGACGCAATTCTGCTAAATGGTCGATAAATGCTTCCAATGGTTGCAGTTGTTTTAAAGGCAGTGTTTCAGTTGCGACACTAGGAATAAAACCAAGTAGCCTTGCTTCTTGGAGTAATTCATCAAATTGAACTACTAAATAACCCACCCGTTCTTCCCAAGTTTCTGGGGGAATGAAACATATCTCTTGATGCTGATGGACAGGGCGACACTCTAGACGGCCAACTGAGGGCAATTCTAAGTCAGCAACATTTCCACAGAGGCGCATGATGGGGTTCCAGCTGTCGCTAGCTTGGAGGTTGGTAGGAATATCCATCATTTCCAAGTAGTCATTCACCACCCACACAGCTAGCGTATTCAGCCGAACTTGCTCTGCTTTTTCCGAATTTGGCTGTTGGTTAGCAAATTCCTGGGCAGTGATCCGAGCTAATTGGGGAATCGGTAATGTTAAAGCGAAATCGTCTAGCTGATAGGTGGAGTTATTCATAAATCAATCTTTAGTGATCAATGCTGCTATGTACATATCATCCGCATTCACTAAATTTATGCCACAAAATAGAGAATGATTATTAGAAAAATTTAATTAGGGATTCAGAATTGCGGAAAATGCGATCGCAGCAAGAACTCAATACTTTTCGGGTTTTGGGGGAAAGGGAAAAGGTTTGAATTTCCCTTTCCCCATTACCCTTTAACCTTTCCCCAGACCAAAAGAAAGCGATCGCTAGTTTAATATCAGCTGCCAACGAACGACTTTCGCGTTGGTCTGAATCAGCATACACTGATTTTGGACTAATCAAAGTGGTTGTCCTTATAGGAACAATGAGCGAAAGTAAGATACCAGAAATCCTGGAAACCTTCGAGGCAGACCTGCTGTCAGAGTGGACTCAGGAGTTAGCCAATGTCAATATTCGGAAAGGTTTGATTAAAGAAGCCGAGCTAAAGGAGGAGTGCCGGGAATTCCTGAGCTTGTTTCGAAGTGCCGTTGGGCATGGCAAGTTGACCAATATTCAGGCAGGGGTGTGGCAAGATATGCGGGAGATACTAAATAGCATTTCTCGATCGCGATCGCAAAAAGGCTTCACACCGGCGGAAACAGCTACATTTGTTTTTTCGTTCAAGCAACCCCTCTTCAACCGAATGCGTCAGCAATTGAAAGACCCCATTGAGTTGGGTGAAGAGATTTGGTTAGCCACCAACTTACTGGATCAGCTGGGATTGCTGACAATTGAAGTGTATCAAAAGGCGCGGGAAGAGGTGATTTTGCGACAGCAGGAAGAGTTGATGGAGCTGTCTACCCCAGTGATTAAACTCTGGGACGGAATTTTGGCATTACCCATTATCGGCACCCTGGATAGTGCCCGCACGCAAATGATGATGGAGTCGTTGTTGCAGAAAATTGTTGAAACCGGGTCAGAAATTGCCATTATTGACATTACCGGGGTTCCTACCGTGGATACCCTCACCGCTCAACATCTGCTCAAGACCGTTACTGCTGCCCGTCTCATGGGAGCCGATTGTATGATCAGTGGGATTCGTCCTCAAATTGCCCAAACGATCGTTTATCTCGGCATTGATTTAACTAATATCACAACGAAGGCAACCTTAGCCGATGCCTTTCTCACAGCGCTAAAAAGTTTGGGAGCGACCATTACCCGCTCTCAACCCAAATAGGTAGGAACCAATGGAACGCATTCCTATACTCAAAATGGGCGATTTCCTGCTGGTGACAATCCAAGTGGATATGTATGATCGCCTCGCCATGACTCTACAGGATGACTTGACCAACCGTATCACTCAAACTCACGCTCACGGTGTCTTGATCGATATCTCTGCATTAGATATTGTTGATTCCTTCATTGGTAGGGTTTTAGGCAACATTGCCAAAATATCACAGGTGATGGATGCCCAAACAGTTGTCGTTGGGATGCAGCCTGCTGTGGCAATTACGCTGGTGGAATTGGGGCTGTCGCTGACAGGCATTCGCACTGCCCTAAACGTAGAAAAGGGAATGGCACTGTTGCGATTGCCTCCGGCACGGCAGGGCCGAACGCTTCCAGGGGGCGGGACGCCATCGTCACTCAATGAAACCACAAATCAGGTCATTGCCACTCAATGGCGTGCAGATGACGATGCAGAAGACTGAAACAATCAACATTCAATCTTCTGGTGATGTAGTCTTAGTTCGGCAAGCCGTGCGCCAGCTGGCCGTGGAAATTGGCTTTAGCTTAGTAGACCAAACTAAAATTGTGACCGCCGCCAGTGAGTTAGCCCGCAATACCCTAGACTATGGGGGAGGTGGCACAGTAAAACTAGAAACGCTTCAGGAAGAGAGACGACGAGGACTCCGGCTGACCTTTGAAGATTGGGGCCCGGGAATTCCCGATATTGAACTGGCGCTGAAGGATGGGTTCACCACGGGTAGCGGATTGGGTATGGGGTTGAGCGGTGCCAAACGACTCGCCAACGAGTTTGAAATTCAGTCTGCGGTGGGAGAAGGAACACGGGTAATAATTGTACGATGGAAATAAAATGAGAGAATCTGTCGCCATTACAATTACTGAATCTAGCCAGACTGGGGAAGCGCGACGGGTAGCGATCGCATTGGCAACTCAGCTCGGCTTTCAGGAAACGCAACGGGGCAAGGTTGGCATTGTGGTGACAGAGATTGCGAACAATCTGATCCAGCACGGTCAGGGTGGAATGTTGTTGCTAAGATTGCTCGAACACGATTCAGCCATCGGTATTGAAGTCTTATCGCTAGATAAAGGACGGGGAATGGTTGATGTGGATGAGTGTTTGCAAGATGGCTTTTCCACAGGCGGAACCTTGGGCAATGGACTGGGTGCAATTTCTCGCCTCTCTGGTTTATTAGAAATTTACTCCATTCGCAACCAAGGGACAGCGCTTCTCGTCCACCTCTGGTCAGACTCGACACCCCATCTGCCCCAAAAGACCTTAGAAATTGGGACGATCTGTTTGCCCAAACGAGGCGAGGACATTTCAGGAGATGCCTGGGCATATCAAGTTGATCGTTGCCGCAGCCTGTTGTTAGTAGCCGATGGCTTAGGGCATGGGACTGCGGCTGCTACTGCTTCCTCAAAAGCCGTCAGAATTTTTCAAGAACACGATCGCTCTCCTGCTGCGATCGTCGAAGCTGCCCACGCTGCCTTGCGAAGTACGCGAGGAGCAGCACTCGCCATTGCTGAAATCGACTTTGAAGAACAGTCTGTCCGCTTTGCCGGCATTGGCAATATCGCTGCCAGCATTTTCTCATTTACTGAACGCCACCATCTGATATCTAACAACGGCACAGTGGGACATGAAATCCGCAAAATTCAAGAGTTTAGCTATCCCTGGTATGCCAACGGACTTTTAATTATGCATTCTGACGGATTAGACACTAAGTGGCAGCTCGATCGCTATCCAGGCTTGAGTCAAAAACATCCCAGCCTGATTGCAGGTGTTTTATACCGAGACTTTAACCGAGACCGGGACGATGTAACAGTGTTAGTGGCTAAGGGAATGGGAAATAATTCGTAATTCGTAATTCGTAATTCAGTAGGTAGACATAATTAAATATAAAATAAACTCTTAGTTTGTAGTGAGCGATTTATCGCTCAGAGCAAGGATTATCAGGACTAAAGTCCTTACTACAAACAATAAATTTATTTATGCCTAGATACTTCGTAATTCGTAATTCGTAATTAAAGATACGAAAAGAAAATGCAATTTTGAATTGGAGTGAAGCGACTTGACAACTATTTTCATCCTCGAAATCCAGAACGAACAAGATGTTGTCCAAGCTCGGCAGCGAACTCGTGAGATTGCCGAGCAATTGGGCTTTGATACTCAAGATCAAGCACGATTGGCAACGGCAGTTTCAGAAATTGCCCGCAACGCCTTTCAGTATGCCAAAGGTGGAACGGTTGAATTTTCTGTGGCGGGAGAACCTCAAGAGTTTGTGATTCAAATTCAGGATCGGGGTGAGGGTATTCCTCATCTAGCAGACGTTTTAGCCGGACGCTACACCTCTGACACCGGAATAGGACTGGGCATCGTCGGTAGCCAAAAGCTGATGGATTTCTTTGAGATGGAATCGCTACCAGGACAGGGAACAACGGTAGTGATGAGTAAAAGGTTGTCGAAGCGCACACCTAATTTCACCGATTTGCAATTGCAGCAGATTCGAGAAAGCGTCATAGAGCGATCGCCCCAAAATCCCTATGAAGAAATTCAGCGACAAAATCAGGAGTTACTGCGGGCAATGGCAGAGCTACGCAAGCGCGAGGAAGAACTGACCCAGCTAAACCGGGAACTGGAAGATACCAATCGCGGTGTGGTTGCCCTCTATGCAGAATTGGATGAGAAGGCAGACTCTTTGCAAAAGGCAAACGAGCTAAAAACCCGCTTTCTCTCAAATATGAGCCATGAGTTTCGTACACCGCTTAACTCGATTCTGTCCCTATCTCGGATGCTACTGGCCCGGATGGATGGTGATTTGACCGTCGAGCAAGAAAAGCAGGTGACATTCATCCAAAAGGCGGCGAGCGGATTATCAGAACTGGTCAACGACTTGCTGGATTTGGCAAAGGTGGAAGCTGGAAAAATTGAAGTGCGTCCTAGTTTTTTTGAAGTTAGTGATTTGTTTGCCACACTGCGGGGAATGCTGCGCCCATTATTGGTTCAAGACTCCTCTGTCGCGCTAATTGTCGAGGAACCTGAAGGCATTGGGCAAATATATAGCGATGAGGGCAAAGTCGCGCAAATTCTGAGAAACTTTATCTCCAATGCCCTGAAATTTACCGAGCAGGGAGAAGTGCGTGTAACCGCTGTGCAAAGGGGTCATACCGTGACCTTCTCTGTGTCTGATACGGGCATTGGTATTGCGATCGCCGATCAAGAGCGCATTTTTGAGGATTTTGTCCAAATTGAGTCTTCTCTGCAAAAGCAGGTGAAGGGAACCGGGTTAGGATTGCCGTTATCGCACAAGCTAACGGAGCTACTGGGCGGCAGCATTTCAGTTACAAGTAAGCTGGGTGAAGGTTCTACATTTACAGCATCGATTCCCATCGTCTACCCTTATGCAACCGAATTTCCTACCCTACTGCAACCGATGTCTGACGGTCGAGGGGATACGATCGCACCACTTGAACCAACTCGTCTGCCAATTCTGGCAGTTGAAGATCATCGAGAAACGCTATTTATTTACGAAAAGCACCTTCAGGATTCAGCCTATCAATTAATTGCGACCCGCACTTTAGCTCAAGCTAGGCTTGCCTTAGAACAACTTCAACCGGCGGCGATTATGCTTGATATTATGCTAGAAGGGCAAAACGGCTGGACGTTCTTGCGAGAAATCAAAGGAGATGAAAGCACCCGCAGCATACCTGTACTAGTTATCACCATCATTGATAACGAGAAGCAAGCACTAGCCCTAGGAGCCAACGGTTTCTTAATTAAGCCGGTAGACAGATTGCAGTTGTTGAATAAACTTAATACGCTAATTAATCAGAACAAGCCTCAAAAAATCTTGTTAATTGACGATGACCCTGCCTATCGGTATTTGGTGAAGCAGTTGTTAATAAATACACAATTGAGTATTTTAGAAGCCATGAACGGATGGGAAGGATTAAATTTAGCAGAACGCGAGCAACCGACTGCGATCATCCTTGACTTGGAGATGCCAGAGTTGAGTGGGTTTGATGTACTCAAGCAACTTAAAAGCAATCCTGTCACTCAGTCGATTCCTGTGATCATCTACTCATCGGCACAACTTGATGCAGAAACTCAGAGCCAATTAGCAAAAAAAAGCATCGCCATTCTTTCCAAAGAAACAGGCTCTCAAACTGCAACGATGGACTACGCCTCGCCTTTGCTGCGGAATGCTCCGCGTAGCTTGCTTCCCAGTAGGGGTACGGCGAACGCTCAACTTCAAGATGCGCTGATCAAAGCTGGGCTTGTTCTAGATCCTTGTGGGCAAAGTCATGTCTGAGCCACAGGTTATCATCCTCCATGTTGACGATAACGAAGCCAATCGTTACATTGTCACCCGGATTTTGCAAAATGCAGGCTTTACTGTCGTGGAAGCGGCAACGGGAGCCGCAGGATTAAAGGCAGCTACTGAACATCAACCTGCTCTGGTGATTTTGGATGTCAAATTACCAGATATCAACGGCTTTGAAGTATGTCGCCAAATTAAGGCAAATCCCGAAACTGCTTTTATTCCCGTGCTACACCTTTCTGCAAGTTTTGTCCAAAGCCAGGATAAGGCAGAAGGGTTAGATAGTGGTGCCGATGGTTATCTGGTGCAACCTGTTGAACCCATTGAACTGCTGGCGACAGTGCGATCGCTGCTGCGAATTCGACGAGCGGAGGAAGCTGCTTTATCCTTAGCACAAGAGTGGCAAACTACCTTTGACTCTATCAAGGACTGTGTATGTCTGGTAGACCAAGAAGGTGTAATTCTGCGCTGTAATCTAGCGATGATGCAGCTTTTTTGCAAGCCCTCCCACGAAATCTTAGGTTGTGTTTACCATGAGCTAATGGGCGCAGAATTGGGAGTTGGTGATGGCACTTGCTTTCGTTGGGCGAAAGAAACTCACCAACGCCAAGTTCTAGAATTTCAGTCCACAGAACGCTGGTTTGCCAAAACTATTGACCCAGTATTTGATGAGTATGGGACTCTCACTGGTGCCGTTTTCATCCTGTCCGATATCACCGAACGGAAGCGAGCATCAGCGTTGCTGCAAGAGCAGAACGATCGCCTCAATCAGCTAATGATTTCTTTGCAGCAACAAACTGAACAAGCACAGCAAGCCAATCGAATTAAAGATGAGTTTCTGGCAGTACTGTCTCATGAATTGCGATCGCCCCTGAATCCGATTTTGGGATGGACAAAAATTTTGCAAACGAGCCAGCAGAACGCAGCCAAAACTCAGTATGCGCTTGAAACGATCGAGCGTAACGCTAAACTGCAAGCGCAACTGATCGAAGATTTGCTCGATGTATCGCGTATTCTCCAAGGCAAGTTGAGTTTGCATACAGTTCCAGTCGGTCTAACTTTGACTATCAAAGCTGCTCTGGAAACCGTGCGACTAGCTGCTGAAGCTAAATCTATTCAGATTGAAACAGTCTTTGAACCGAACGTTGGGCAAGTGTTGGGTGATTCTGGTCGCCTGCAACAGGTTGTTTGGAATCTCCTTTCCAATGCGATTAAATTTACCTCACAGGGTGGTCGAGTAGAGGTGCGGTTAGAAAGGATCGAGAATGAACTAGATACTCATCCTTCGGAATACACTCAAATCACTGTCAGCGACACTGGTATGGGGATCTCTGCTGACTTTCTGCCTTATGTTTTTGACTACTTCCGCCAAGCCGATGGGACAACAACCCGAAGATTTGGAGGATTGGGATTAGGATTAGCGATCGTGCGTCATTTAGTTGAATTGCATGGCGGAACCGTTCAGGCAACAAGCCCTGGAGTAGGTCAAGGAGCAACGTTTACAGTCAAGTTTCCACCAATCGCTGCGGCAAAACTGAATCAAGCTGATACTGCGTTCCATAATTGCTCAGACTTCAATCTGAATGGATTGCAAGCTCTGCTTGTAGATGATGACAGAGATTCACGGGAATTCATCGCCTTCCTGCTAGAACAGTATGGGGCGCAAGTGACTGAAGCTGAATCAGCACATGATGCTCTAAGCACTTTGGGGCAAGCAAAATTTGATTTGCTAATCAGTGATATTGGTATGCCCGATATGGATGGCTACACACTAATTCGTCAAATTAGAAAGCAGCCGTCTGATCAAGGCGGAGAAATTCCAGCGATCGCCCTTACCGCTTATGCAGGAGAGATCGATCAACAACTGGCACTAGCAGCCGGATTCCAACAGCATATTTCTAAACCAATTGAGTTAGAGGTACTGATGCAGGCTATTTTGACTCTAGTCGGGGTATAGCAACGATTGGTGAAAAATTCCAGCTATATCTGCCTCAACTTCACACCTGCGATCGCATCCAAACAGATCCAAGGGTGGTTTCACTCTTCTATTTCCGAGCTTTTAGTTTTTACAGCCACACACAGGGGAAGCAGAATCAAAGTCCCCCAATTTATCGGGGAATTTAGGGGGATCTAAAATTTTTGCTACCGACAAGAGGACTTTTCAAACATCCTCTAACTATTAACTGTCGTGACAACGGCTTCAACTGTAGCTTTTTGTTCGTCAGCATCCACAGAAGTAACTGCCCAACGCAGAGGTTCGCCTTGTTTTTTTAACTCCGTTTCAATTACTTCTAGTAACTCTGCGGGAGTTTCTTGTAAATCAATTTCTGCGGTAATAAAATGAGTTGTCATTTTGTAAATCCTGTTAATTTATAGTTTCTATAATAGCTGACTTCATCGGCGATGAAATACTTGTGTAAATTATCAGATTTGGTAATCTGAGTGAACAGTTATTCATAACTGAATAACTGTTCGCTGATTATTTGCCTTTGCCAAATTGTAACTGATAAACTACGTCTTCCTTTTCTGTCTGAAGTTTCAAATCAGAAAGGGGTTTGGCAACACAAAGCAGTACGTAACCTTGCTTTTGTAAATCTGGACTAACGCCCATACCATCAGTTTGATCTACAGTTCCCTCAGATAGTTGACCGGCGCAAGTTGTGCAAACACCTGCATTGCAAGAACTCGGCAATTCCAAACCAGCAGCCTCGGCAACCGATAAGATCGTTTCATTTTCAGGAACTTGCAAGGTATGAATTTTGCCTTGGTGATCAATTTCTACGGTGTAAGTTTTGGGCATATACAAAAGAAGGTGATGCTACGGACAAATTTATTAGTTTATCTGAATTAGTTAAAAATATCCAGATGTCACTATAAAAATTTAGGTAAAAAATTGATAATTATAGCAACTAATTCTAAACAATTTTTAGATTGTTAACATTATTTACCATAAAACACACAAATAAATTAGTTAAATTTGCTTACTATAAATATGCGCGATCGCGCAGGATAGAGAGTCGAAAGTAGTTTGATTTCTTACTCAAAAGTAACTTTTGATACCGCTTCGCTTATCCCAAGGTAAACTCATCTATCCCGGTCAATAAAACCCTGAAAGGTAAGTAGGTCACTTATCTAATAACTTTACTATTAGTCTTTTAGGGAATATGGCTTTCGGTATACTTTTGACTATCTACTTTTTCTAACTCTCTAAAAAATGGGCGAACCGAGAGTAATTACGAATTACGTTAGGGTAGCGGTAGCGAGTCCGCGAGCGTCATTACGAATTACTTTAATTTACTACCTGGCTCCCATGACTGCGGGGGTCATCTTGACTAGCTGTTGGTGCTACTGGGGCTGAAAATTTGGAAACTTTCCCGCTAGCTTGAGCATAAGGAAGAGACGAACCAGTAACCAAAGCTTCTAAGTTACTAGCCATAATTGTACGGGGTTGATCCCCGATCGCTTGAGCTATGGTTTCCCCTTGCTGACTCAAAAATACAAAATGGGGAATCCCGTCCACCCGATATTTCAGCATTTCCGGTAGCCACTTGGTATTATCCACATTCAGCATGACAAAATTCATCTTGTCAGCATACTCTGTTTCTAATTGAGTGATATCTGGTGCCATTTTCTGACAGACAGTACACCAATCAGCATAAAACTCTACTAGAGATGGTTTGCCGTTGCTGACGGCTACTTCTAATGGTGTGGACGAATCGCTTAACTTGGCTAGAGTTGCTGAGGTTGTTTCAGTTCGCAATCCTAAGACGAGGGCAACGCTAAGAGCGATCGCTACCATTACAACTAAGAAGTTTCTCAAACGCTTCCCGAATGAAGATTCAGGCTTATCGGGAGAATTAACAGGTGAATCAGTACTCATAACAGAATTATTAAAACTTATTAAGCAATTTCTTCTTTAGTCTAGCTGACTCCAGCCGCTCTTTAATACGTAATTTGATACTCAAAATGGGTATTAGAGGCTATTTATAAAGTAAAAATAAAATTCTTGTAGGGTTGTTAGGCGCATATTTCGATATAGTTTATTACGAAAAATATGACTCTCGCGCCTAACGCACCATGTTATGTAGTGGTGAACACCCTACTTAAAATTTATGCCACTATAACTTGGTGTTTTTATTTACCAAAGCGACGCTCTATATCATCTGCTTGGGAACCACCTCGAACTGAGTTAATCCGTAACGAGGTCTTATCTTTAGAAATGTTATAAGTTAAAGGCTTTGTCTTAGATATTCGCGCTTCACCCTCTTTAGCCAAAGTCTGGGGTGGATACTTAATAATTAAAGCTTTGATTGCCTCAATCCGTTTGGGTACTGCTGGATGAGTTGTATCAAATTCAGAACCAGGAGTTTGAGCCAAAACCTGCATTACTCTTAAACATCCTTCTGCTTCAAAGCCTGCTTTCACAGAAGCTATGTAGCCAATTTCATCAGCTTCAAACTCTTGTTGTCGTTCTTGTTCTGCTAAACGCTGTTCTAACTCTTTTTTCTTTTTCTCGACAATTTCATTAATGCGTTGCTGTGATTCTACTTGTCGTTGAGCGCCTTGATTACCCAGAACTGAACCCAGCAAACCACCAAAAGTTCCTCCAACTACGCGATTTACAACGGCACCGCCAACGTTAGCAGCTGTTGACTCTTGGTTTGCAGCTTCTTTTTCTCCCAGTACTTCTTTGGTTGCTTCTTCTTGAATTTTGGCAATTAACTCAGTTTTTTTAGCTTCACCAACAGCAATGTGACGCTTGGTGTGATGTCCCATTTCATGGGCAACTACACAAGCTAATGCTGAAGAATCACCAGCTAACTGGTCAAGTATGCCATCGTAAATAGCAACCAAATTAACGTCACTTGCATAGGCATTGACATCATACTTGGGAACAGCCACAACCCGCCAAGGACGATTATCTAATTCGTTGGCACGTGCTACTCTATCTATGACGCGATAGAGGGTATAAAAATCTTCAGGTAATTCTTTTTTAGCTTGCTGGTAAATTGTTGTAGCTGTGGGTGCTGCTTTCTTTGGTTGGACTGGTTTAGCCTGGACTGGCAGTATTGCAGAGAACAAAAGTAGGCACAAAGAACTAGTAGTTAGAAGTCTTCTATCCCAGTTCAGCATTATTGTTGATACCTCTGTAATATAAGGATTATTTTTATACAATAATGCAAAATATATTTTGTGTAAATTAAAGATTTACAAAAGTACTACAGACCGAAGTCCGTTTGAGCAGACTTCGGTCTGTTGGCATGAGCGACGGTAGCCATGTCAGTGAAGCTGCGTAGGAATATGTTACGAGCCGTGAAGCGTAAAGCCCCCGTCATTCATACGGGGGATATAAGTTTCGACTACGCTCAACTGCCGCGAATAAGCCGAATTTATTCGGCTTTAAAAAAAGCAACTCTGTTTTTAAGATATAATAGGTGTATGCTAAACCTAACTTATACCTATCGCCTAAAACTTTTGCAGCAGCAATCCCAAACCTACGACGCATGGTTAGAAACATCTCGTAGGGTTTGGAATTTTGCGTTAGCAGAGCGAAAAGATTGGTATAACTCTAGGTCATGCAGAATTGATGCTTGCAGTATTAAAAGTGATGTTTTCAAAGCATACCTTAGACGCTGGATTTGGTGAATTCCTCTCAATCTTAGAATGGGTGTGCTGGAAGCGTGGGGTATATTTTGCCAAAGTCAACCCTGATGGGACTAGCCAGACCTGCCCCAACTGCAACCACCACACAGGTAAGAAAGAATTGTCTGAGCGAGTGCATCGCTGTGGTGAATTTGGATTTGAAACAGATAGAGACGTTGCTGCTGCTATGGTAGTCATGCAACGCGGTCTTGCAGCCGTAGGGCATACGGTCAAGATGCTTGGCGAGGGGTTAAGCAATAGCTCCCTTTTGACCCAAGAATCCCCCGTTTTATAAACGGGGGAGTGTCAATCAGACATACAAGTTAAGTAAGTTGGCACAATAAAACCAAACTATGTAAAGAGAAATGAACTAGGCTAAAATCCTTATATCTATTGCCTATTGCCTGTTGCCTATTGCCTTATCCCAACGATAATTTACGCTCACTTACTTAGGTCGATATTTACAGTTTGTATTGGCGTAATTGCTCTACTATATAATCTTCTAGTTCTTGTTTTTCTCTGTTACTGGCATTTCGTTGATAGGTTCTTCCTGTTTCTTGAATAAACTTACGTTTCTCGCTTGGAGAAGATTTGAGTTTACCTCCAGTTCCTTGCAGCTTTTGCTGTAATTCTTCCCAAGTCTTTTCACCCACACTTTCACCTAGTTTGACAAGTACCTTTGGTAGTAATGTTTTTGCCTCTCTTTGAAAATCTTCTTCTGTCTCAAGGGAAGCTAAATCTATATTGCTGAAGTCGATATCGATTTGAAACTTACTCATAGAATTGTATTTGTTCTTTTAACGATTATTACCACAACGAGGAAAAGATAAGTTTGATTGATTTTGCTATCAATCGTAGATAGGATACGAAGATAGCATGATTGAGCAGCTAGTAGATGGTAGGGATCAGTTAACTTTGCACTGACAAGTATCGCCAATGCTTTGCGCGTGGGCGTTTGCCTGCTTGAACCTATGAAATAAACTATATGGAAGCTTTCGTCACGAATTTGACGACTGTACTTGCTACAGCAGTTGATATCTTTACTGGCATTATCATTGGTATAGCCGTCTTGGAAGCCGTAGCCAAGGTCCTGGTTTTTTTCTTCAGCCGCCGTAGAAAGTTAAATGAGGCTAAAGAGGAAATTCGGCTATCGCTGGGGATGTGGCTGGCTCTTTCCCTTGAGTTCGCATTGGCTGCTGACATTTTACGTAGTACGATCGCTCCAACTTGGGACGAAATTGGTAAACTAGCTGCCATCATTGCGCTACGAACAATTCTGAATTTCTTTTTGGCAAAAGAAATTGAGCAAGCAAAGAATAAAAAGAACGATATCAAGGATGAATCTTTTTAATTTCTCAGTATGGGCAGTAATTATCCAGTTTTTAGGTTCTTTAGCGATCGCAGCTTATGTCTTCGCTGCCATCCTTTCTCTAATTTTCAGATGTAATGTCTATCAGGCAAGACTTATAGTAGCAGAAGGGGTGGTAACAAGTTTAAACTTTATGGTTGCAGCAACTCTGCTAAAGACAATTAATCTGCGAACTTGGAGGCAAATTCTAATCTTTAGCTTAATCCTATCAATCCGCATCTTTCTTAAGAAGTTATTTGTGTGGGAGAAAATACAAATTATGACAATAAAATCTCGCGTTTAATGAGTTAAAAAAGTTTTTACTAATAATTTAAGACTGCCATATCAGAAAGATTTTACATATAGTTAATGCCTGCATAACCAGGTTAGCAATATTAAAAATGCTATCTTAAAGGCAAAGGTCATTTGCTCAATTTTTGAGGAAAAAACTATGACTACAACGCTCAAAGAGTCTAGTTCTATCGAGTCATTGCTAGGTAAAGAGGCTGAAGACCTGCTTACCTACAAAGCAAAGGTTTCTCAGGATTTACTACACTTGCCAGGGCCAGACTTTGTAGATCGGATCTGGATCAACAGCGATCGCAATCCTCAAGTATTGCGTAATCTCCAGCTACTTTATTCTACTGGTCGTCTGGCAAACACAGGTTATCTCTCAATTTTACCTGTAGACCAAGGGATTGAACATTCTGCTGGTGCGTCTTTTGCGCCCAATCCAATTTACTTTGACCCAGAAAATATTGTCAAATTAGCGATCGCCGCAAATTGCAATGCTGTTGCCACCACTTTGGGGACATTAGGTATAGTTTCGCGCAAGTATGCCCACAAAATTCCTTTTATTGCCAAAATCAATCACAACGAATTGCTGACTTTCCCCAATCAATTTGACCAGGTATTGTTTGCGGATGTAGAACAAGCTTGGAATTTAGGGGCGGCGGCAGTAGGTGCGACAATCTACTTTGGTTCAGAGAATTCTACCAGACAGATTCAGGAAATCAGCAAAGCTTTTAAACGCGCTCATGAATTAGGAATGGCGACTATTCTCTGGTGCTATCTGCGGAATAACGCCTTTAAACAAGATAAAGATTACCACCTTGCTGCTGACCTCACCGGACAGGCAAATCATTTAGGTGTGACGATTGAAGCTGACATCATCAAACAAAAGTTACCCGAAAATAACAATGGTTATGGTGCAGTTGCCAAAGCCAGTGGTAAGAGTTACGGCAAAACAGATGAGCGCGTTTATACAGAATTGACAACCGATCACCCAATTGATTTAACTCGTTACCAAGTACTAAATTGTTACTCTGGGCGTGTGGGGTTGATTAATTCTGGTGGCGCGACTGGTAAAAACGACTTCGCCGAAGCAATTCGCACCGCCGTAATCAACAAACGCGCTGGTGGTTCGGGATTAATTTCTGGGCGAAAGACTTTCCAACGTCCCTTTGAAGAAGGTGTGAAGTTATTTCATACCATTCAAGATGTTTACTTATCGCCAGATGTGACGATCGCTTAGGGATTAGGAAAGGGAATAGGGTACAGGTTACAGGTTACAGATTATTCACTGTCACCTGTCACCTGTCACCTAATCCCCCATTGCTATCTAACATTTCTCACTAAGAAATCTGGTTGACCACAACTTTTTCGCGATCGCTTCAAAATCTCGGCGCTACAAATACCAGGTTCACCGTTTTTGGAATAACAAAAGAAGACTTCTTGCAAAAATCTTCCTGAACCAGAACAGAAAGGTGCTACACCATCAGCAGTAATTCGATTATTCGCACTCACAAATGAATTTTTAAAATTTGTAATTGTGGTACGCAAAGGTTTATTAGGGCGATTATAAGCTGCGGGAATAGCGATCGCATCTTTTAACTTTTTACTCAATGTCAAGTATTCCGCAGGAGTTTTCCCTGAACAAGTACCATGTTTTTCCCATTCATGCTCGTAAAGTTTATTACTAGGATACAAATTGGGAAACCGTTGCTTTACTTCCGACGGTAGTTTTTGCGTGGAACAATTAGCAGGATAACCAGTTTGGTACTGTGGCCACAAACCATGTAATACAAAACCAAGTTTCCTTCCAGAACCGCACTGCTGCGGGTCACGGGTACCATTTTTTGCACAATAATCCGGCGACCAGGAGAGTGTCAGTACATAAAAATCAAATTTCCCTGGAGTACCGCGATTTTGAGCAATGGCAGCATTAGGTATAAAAATACCAGTAATTAGCAGAGAAGATGCAATTAAAAGTTTCTGAATCTGCATAAAAATAGTTAGTTTGCACTAAAAACAAAGTTATATACGATACATTCTTAAGAGTCAATAATCAAGGTTTAGAAATTCTTTCCCAATGCCCAAAGCCTAATTTCCCATTCCCCATTGCCTAACGAATTCAGAAAAAGCAAATCTCGGTAATGATTCTGGGATATCCTTAGATAAGTGAAAGATTTGCCAAAAAATAGTAAGAATGAAGCTGGCAGCAAGAGTAAGTCAGGTAACACCTTCATTGACCTTAGCGATCGCAGCCAAGGCTAAGGCACTGAAGGCAGAAGGAATAGATGTTTGTAGTTTTAGCGCTGGAGAACCAGATTTTGATACCCCAGCGCATATTAAAGCCGCAGCAGTTAAAGCTTTGGATGAAGGCAAAACCAAATATGGTGCAGCAGCCGGAGAACCAAAGTTAAGGGAAGCGATCGCCCATAAGCTCAAAAATGATAACGGTCTTGATTACAAGTCGGAGAATGTCATCGTCACCAATGGCGGTAAGCATTCTCTGTACAACTTGATGGTGGCGCTAATCGATCCAGGTGATGAGGTAATTATCCCTGCACCCTACTGGCTAAGTTATCCCGAAATGGTGACTTTAGTCGGTGGAGTTTCGGTAATTGTGCCCACAGATGCCACGACGGGTTATAAAATTACTCCCGAACAACTCCGTAAAGCAATCACCCCCAAGACAAAGTTATTTATCCTCAACTCTCCATCTAATCCCACAGGGATGGTTTACACGCCAGACGAAATCAAAGCACTGGCGCAGGTAGTAGTTGATGCAGATATCTTTGTCGTCTCTGATGAGATTTACGAAAAGATTCTCTACGACGGTGCAGAACATATCAGCATCGGTTCTCTTGGGAAGGAAATTTTTGACCGGACTTTAATTAGTAATGGGTTTGCGAAAGCTTATTCTATGACTGGTTGGAGACTCGGCTATTTAGCGGGGCCAGTGGAAATTATTAAAGCAGCCAGTACCATCCAAGGGCATAGTACATCTAACGTGTGTACCTTTGCTCAATATGGTGCGATCGCAGCGCTACAAAGTTCTCAAGATTGTGTCGAAGAAATGCGCCAAGCCTTCGCCAAACGCCGACAGGTAATGCTAGACAGACTCAACGCCATTCCCGGATTGAGTACTGCAAAACCAGATGGCGCGTTTTATCTGTTCCCTGATATCAGCAAAACCGGTCTAAAATCCCTAGAATTTTGTGACGCTTTGTTGGAAAAACATCAAGTTGCAGTCATTCCTGGAATTGCTTTTGGCGCTGATGACAACATTCGCCTTTCCTACGCCACAGATATGGCAACCATTGAAAAGGGAATGGATAGGTTAGAGAAATTTGTCAAGTCACGTATTTAGTTGTCATTTGTCATTTGTGAGGAGAACTTATTAACTCTTCAATTTGTTACTCCACCTTTTCAACTCAGAACTGGTGGAGTTTCTTTTCAAGCCTCAAATTAGTTCCCAAAATACTTTTACTTAGAACTTATCAAACGCGGAAAGGACTTGATGAGTACAACTCCTCCAACCAAGGCAAAAATTGATCCTAAACCAGTTAACATAACAGGTAAAAACCATAAACTTAGCCAAGATTTTATCATGGCAGAATTTGGCTTTTCAGGACTGTATAATATTTCTACCTGCTGACCTTTAGCAAATTCTGGTGGATTGCTGCCTGAATTTGATTCAAAAACCGTTGTTTCCCCAGAACGAGCAGTAAATTTTATTACTGGATAGTAGGCATAAGAAGAACGACCTTTTTTATCAGTTGATGAACGTTGCACCAAATCAATTATTGTCCCTTGTGCTGGTATTGCTGAGGTAACAAAGGAACGAGTATTCAATGCAATCATAATGCCCGTAACGGCAATTATGCTGCCAACACCGCCGAATATTGAACCAAATATACGAAAGAACTTTGTATCTTCATTCATAAAATATTGCAAGGTTTATTATAGCTAAAAGTTTAGATTGGAAATTTTAGGTTGATATTTTCTAGATTAGATAACAATCGGGGAGAAGTAGGGGAGGCAAATCTTAAGGTTATCACGCCACAGTGACAATAAAATTTGATAACAGAGGTGAAGTGAAGTCATCTGTTACAAATAATGTTGACACTAATTTTAGAACAGCTTTTTCTCGGCGATTTTCCCCATACTCCCTGCCCCCTCACCTCTACATCAACCCCATCTCTTGCAACCCCTGGCGTAGTCTCTTCGCCTCTTCGGGATTATATCTTTCATGAAGGGCAATCGCTTTTCTAAAAGCTGTTAAGCTATCTTGATGATTGCCAACTTTGAGCAACACTACCCCTAAATTTTGATACGCTTCGGCATAGTTGGGATTTAAGGTGATTGCATGTTGATAATATACGATCGCATCTGTAAATAAACCCAAAGCCTTAAATGTCATCGCCAAATTATAATGCCCAAAAACAAAATTAGGATCAATTTTTAAAGTTGTGGCGTAAGCTGTTTTGGCACCGTTGAAATCTCCTGCTGCTTTGAGTAAGTTACCCAAGTTGTTGTATGCTCCTAATTTGAGCATGGGATAAATTGGCAATTTGATAGCAGCTTTATAGTGAGAAATCGCCTGTGGGGATTTTTGCAAGCGACTGTAAGCAATGCCTAAATGATAGTGGAGTTCATATAAAATATCGTAATTTTCTTCAGCAACGCTGATTCCATGTCTGAGCAATTCCATACCTTGGGTAATTTTCCCCGTTTCTACATACAATGCCCCTAATTTACTGCAAACATAAGGGTCATCGGGATGAGTAGCAAGAAACCCTTCCATCGCCGTAGCTGCTTTGGCATATTTGTTATTTTGAGCGATCGCACTTTTTTGATATCCTGTGTGTACAAGTGCGACCCCAGGTAAATAACCTATTTGCCAATGAGGTTCTTTATTTACAATTGCTGACACGCTATCATCCACTAAGGCATGGTAAGGACGGTCAAAACGAATATCTGGATGATTGCGGAACAGCCTAGAAACCAAAGAATAGGGAGATTGTTCAGCACCTACTTCCTGGCGAACAAGGTTGATGAGCAGGTATTCATCTCTGGCGATCGCCTCTCGCAACTGCGGTACAATTGCTGGAGTCAAAGTTTCATCAGCATCTAAGACCAAAATCCAGTCACCAGTGACATATTTTAAAGCTGCATTACGGGCAGCACTGAAGTCATTACACCATTTAAAATGATGAACTTTTGCACCGAGTTGTTGGGCAATATTGGGAGTGCGATCGATTGAGCCTGTATCCAAAACTACCATTTCATCCACCAGTTTTCTGACACTGTTCAGGCATTTAGGCAGTGTTGCAGCTTCGTTTTTCACAATCATGCACAGACTCAAACTCATAAGTTAAAAATTGGGAATTAAAAATTGGGAATTGGGAATTGGGAATGGGGAATTTGGAATTGGGAATTGCCAAGAGGAGAAGGGAACAATGGGAAAGACTTGTTGCAAGATTCTCACTCAAATCACCTTGTCCCCTGTTTCCCCTCATCTTCTCCATTACCCATTCCCTACTTAGATTTTGTGCAAAAATCAAGATTAACAAAATCAGTGAGTGATTCAATCCGGGAGAAAGGGTGAATTTAATGCAGGGTCAAAGACCTTGCGCCCCTACTTGTCCATCAGCACAATGTGATTCACCGGGATATCAAGCCGGCTAATATTCGACGGAGAGCATCAGATAACAAGATAGTACTAATTGACTTTGGGGCTGTCAAACAAATTAGTACTCAGATGCCTAATTCTCAAGGACAAACAACTTTTACCGTAGCCATTGGTACTCATGGTTATATGCCAAGTGAACAAGCTAATCGCACTCTACAATTGAGCAGCGATATCTATGCAGTGGGAATTATTGGTATTCAAGCCTTGACAAATGGATTCACGAGTATAAAAGACTCGTTAACGGAGTTCTGAGATGAATTCACGAGGAGCGAAAAAATACTAATCAACTACTGAAGGGGCAGGTATAACAGGAAAGTTCCGTTCAATTTATGCGATCGCACTTTGATATATAAACAGCGATACACAGGTTATTTTATTAAGATTTTCACCAATTTGAAATCAGCGTATTTTTCTCTAATGAAATAAAAGTTATAAAAGAACACCCCTATTCTTGTCGATGAAGAGATTGCCGCTTGAGACGCTTATGAGCGTACATTAATTCGTCAGACCTGGCAATTAGTTGTTCTAATGACATATTACTTCCTGGTGAGTAACGCTCTATTCCCATACTCATCGAAAGTTCATAGCTACGGTTTTGCTCTTGATTAAAGTTGGCAATATTTACTTGCAGATACGCTTGGATGCTATCAGCATCTTTAAAGTAGCTGGAGATGAAAACAATGAATTCATCTCCACCCAAGCGAGCAACAATATCCGAGTTCCGAAAACTTTGCTTGAGTAATTGACCAGCATCAACAATCAAGGCATCCCCCATATCATGACCAAGGGTGTCGTTAATCTGTTTTAGCCCATCTAAATCAATGAAAATCACCCAGCACAACAATCTCATGCGGTGAGCAATTTTCAACTCTTGTTCAGCCATCACGAAGAAGCCACGTCGGTTATGCAAACCTGTTAGATCGTCGGTCAGCGATAACTGCCTTCCTTCTATCTCTGATTGTTTACGGTTGCGAATTTCCTGAATGAGTTCCATCTGAGCGATCGCTTGCCGAGTTAAGCGGCGCAGTGCATCCAACTGCTGGTAACTTAGCTGACGAGGAACGGTGTCCATCACACACAACGTCCCTATTGGAAAACCATTAGGCGTAACTAGTGGCACACCAGCGTAAAAACGAATTTTAGAATTACTTTTGACTAGAGGATTGTTCGCAAAGCGAGCGTCCTTGATAGCGTTGGGAATTACTAATATATTCTCTGGGTGCAGAATAGCATGGGAGCAAAAAGCCGACTCTCTGGGCGTTTCTCTAACTTTTAGTCCAATGTTAGATTTAAACCATTGGCGATCAGTATCCACTAAGCTAATTAAAGCAATTGGAGTCTTACAAACGTAGGCAGCAATAGCAGTTAGGTCATCAAATGCTTGTTCAGGTAGAGTGTCCAGAATATTGTAGTCTGTTAATGCTTTGAGCCTTTCTGCTTCATTTTTATATAGAGGAGCAACTGGTGTTTTCACAGATGAGTGTCCTCGCCTTAGCGAGGAAAGTCTGATATGCTGGAATTTTTGCAACAACCGCAGGGCTAACTCTCCAGCAACCAGGCTGCGTGATATAAATATCTCTGCAACGAAAATCAACATTCGATTGAATATACAGAAATATTGTATTGCATGATGTTCTTCATGCCTTTGGTTTGCTCTGTTGTTCATATTACCCTAACTCTCACCGTGCAAATCCTCTGAGCATCTATATGCTTATAAGGTCTTCTACCCAAAGCCATGTTGAAAATTATCATTGTCAACTAAAAATTATCAAAACTTATCATACTGCCAGAGTTCCTATCAAAACGGGATATTTTTGATACTGATAGTTTGTTTGGATGCAGATAAATTCCGAGAGTTAGATTGTTGTTTGCCAAAGGGAGCGTCAGACAACTAAGCAGACTGACGGCAAAAATAAAAATGTGCGATCGCTTAATTTTGCAGCCCAGTCCAGATGATCTCTGCGTAGATGACTGTCCTGCTTCATTGGCTTTATAGCAATTAGTTTGGTATAAAGCAGCGATTGATACGGTTTTAGTAATCGGTTTCAGCTTTGATCCTTGATAGGAAAGTAACATAAGCCGTAGAAAACTTATCAACAAATTCTGCCAGATGGATAAATTTTACCCAAACTAAAATTGCTAATTTTACTCAGCTAAAAATGCACACAACATTAGCAATGCTGCGTCATCTTTACTGTGCAGATATGAAGTTACAGTTTTTAGCACAATAATAATGGAGAAAGTAATGATTACCGAAGAAGACTTAGCCCAGCAATTTACCTTTATTATGCAGCAATCTCACCCAACAGCATGGGAATTACTACGCCACTGCTATATAAAAGTGCTAAATTCTAGCTTAAAAGGAGCATATACCGCTCATACCAAACATATTAAAATTTACTGTCCTGACAGACTGATTGCTGCTGTAGTCGCAGAAAAAAATTTACTGATAGAAGTGGCAGAATCTCTTGGTCTAGTTGAAGTTGTTTGCTTGAATGCGACAAATCTGTTGCACGACCCCAAATCACAGATTAAGAAGGCTTATCCTCAATTGTGGTTAGATTTGATGTGGATTGTTACGCAAAAGCAAGAATTATGAAACCTAGAATTTTCTCTAGAATTAGTCTTTATACGATTCTAAAATCCCACTGCGAATCATTAGTTGTGGCCAAAACAACACAAAAAATCCCATCCACATCACTATAGGGATAGAGACGAGAATGGTTAGCCAGATAGTTTTAAATAGTAACCAGCTACCACTAATGATTGTTACACCTGTGAGAACTATAGACCAGGGCTGACACCACCAAGGTTTGTAGTTCCAAGGACTTATAGGCTTTTCTTCGGACATTTGTTTTTTTTAATAAAACTCCAAATTTACCTTTGACCATTTTTAGGGTAAACGATCCACTAGGGTTCCAGAGTTGAACGCAATCGCTATCAATATTATCAAGGTTTTGGTAATATTCTTCAGAAATATAACAGTACAATCCAGATCAATTTTGGTTATCGTCCACCTCTGTAGACTCAGAAAAAATTAACAAGGGGATTTGTGCCCCTTGTTATCCTGGATTTCTCACGCATAGTTTAGGCAGAGGGAGAAGAGGAGTGTGGGGAGTGTGGGGAGTGTGAGGGGTAAGACTTCTCCCCCATCTTCCCACACCTCCCACACCTCCCACACCCCTTGGATTTCTCACAAGTGAGAAATCCAGGTTATGAACCCGCGTAGGTGGGTAAAGCCTTGTATATAAGCTTTTAACTACTTAGGAAAGCACTGCTGCTTCTAGCTTATCGGCTCTGTTCTTCAAGATGGTTGGTAATTCGCTGCTGAACGCTTCACCTTCAACCACTTGCGATCGGAAACCATCGGGCCCAACTGGAACATCACCCGTGATGGTAGTGCGATAGAGGACGCGCTCAACTTCCAGATGATCTAGATCCTGTGGGGCTAAATGCGAGGTGGCACGGTTGTCCCAGAAGGCAATGTCACCGTTGTTCCATCGGAAGCGAGTGGTGTAGGCAGGCTTGGTGATTTGGTTGAAGAACAACTCAAGCAGCAGGTCGCTTTCTTGTCGTGACACGTCAAGAATGTGTGAGGTGAAACCAGGATTTACGTACAATGCTCGTTCGCCTGTTTCAGGATGAACGCGTACTACTGGGTGGATTGAAACCAGTGGATTGGCAGCAATGCGCTGGGCAATCTTGCTATTGCTGGGCAGATTCAAACGCGCATTGAAGCGATGTTCAGCTTTCAATCCATCTGCTAGCGCCCGTAGGGGTGCTGATAGACCTTCGTAGGCTGCGACCAAATTAGTCCACTGTGTGTCACCACCAAAACTAGGAACGTTAACTGCACGCAAAATAGATGCCGCAGGTGGGTTGACAACTGCTGTCACATCGGTATGCCAGCGACTCTCGTAGCTGGAACGCCGTAGACCATTGCGCCGTTCGTAGCGGCTGCGGTCAATTGGCAAGATTTCTGAGAAACCTTCTATCGGCTCATCTTCGTGGGGATGTGCGTAGGTCACTTCGCCGAAACGAGCCGTGAATGCAACCTGTGCAGCATGATCGATGTTCTGACCGCGAAAGAACACGACTTTCCACTTCAATAGCGCTTGACGAATTTCTTTAACTGCATCATCGTGCAAAGGACGTGAAAGGTCTACGCCACTGATTTCAGCACCAATGAAACCAGCTACCTGTTTGACTTCAATGTGTTTGTTAGTCATCTGAATTCTCCATAGTTTGATTCATAGGGCGATGTTCACACTCGTCCGTTTCCTTTGGTATGTTGTTTGCACTTTATGGCTACATCCCAAAGGAAGCGATCGCATTTGAAAAATATTATACGTTAAATCTATCGATTTGCAGTAGTATAAAAATATCGAATTTTAAACTGCCTAACCATCTGCACCCTGTGGGCTTGCTACAGATGACTTTGGGCAACTTAGCCTTGCTTTAATTTCCCTCTTTTTTAAGGGGGCTTAGGGAGGATAAAGCCTTGATCTAAACGTAATTATGTCGTGCATTTAATTGGCACAACTAGGGCGGACAAGATGTTCACCCCACAAGAGATTTATTTTTGGGGGGATGCAAATTATAAAGATTTCTGAAGCTTAAGAAAGTTTAAGCTGTAGAAGCCTTTATACTCTAACCCATTTTTTATAATTACGAATTATTCGTTAAGTATCTCCAATAACTGCGCTTCGGTTAACTGTGTAATTCCCAAAGAGAGCGCCTTTTCTAATTTAGAACCTGCATCTTCTCCTACCACCAAATAATCTGTCTTTTTACTCACTGAATCAGTCACTTTTCCACCAGCTTTTTGAATCAAAGCCTTTGCCTCATCTCGCTTTAGGGTTGGTAATGTTCCTGTAATTACAAAAGTTTTACCTGCAAACTTTTGATTACCATCACCAAGTGTTTTTGTTTCTTCTGGGGCAGTTAATTGCAATTCTTCTGCTTGCAAGCGTTCTATCAATCTTTGGTTGGCATCAATCCGAAACCACTGGTACACAGATTGGGCAATTTCAGCACCGATACCATAAATTCCTTCAATATCTGATTGCTTTGCTGTCGCTAACTGTTCTACGGTGAAATATTTTTGAGTTAACAATTGGGCATTAACACTCCCAACATGACGGATGCCCAAACCATACAATACCCTTGACCAAGGTTGATTTTTTGATTGAGCGATCGCATCAATCAATTTCTCTGCTGACTTTTGCCCCATCCTTTCTAATGCACATAACTTCTCTGCTGTCAACTCATATAAATCGGCAACGGAATGCACTAAAACTTTATCAACGAGTTGATGTACTAGCTTTTCGCCTAAACCTTTAATATCCAAGGCATCACGACTTACCCAATGTTCAATAGAACCTTTGAGAATCGCTGCACAGGAAGCATTGACGCACCGAATCACCGCCTCACCTGATTCTCGCACCACTGCTTGATCGCAGACAGGGCAATGGGTGGGCATAACAAAGGGTTCAGTATCAGCAGGACGGAGTTCTTTGAGTACCCTCACGACTTCTGGAATGATTTCTCCAGCTTTGCGGACAATAACAGTATCCCCAATGCGGATATCTAATTGAGCAATGCGATCGCTATTGTGTAAAGTCGCGCGGGAAACTGTTGTCCCCGCCAGTTGTACAGGGCGCATTTCTGCTAACGGCGTTAACGCCCCAGTTCGTCCGACATTTACAGCAATATTTTCCACACGGGTGGGTGCTTCTTCGGCGGGGTACTTTAACGCGATCGCCCAGCGAGGAAATTTCTGGGTAAACCCTAGCTGTTCCTGAAGTTTAAAAGAATTTAGCTTTACTACCACCCCATCAGTCATATAGGGTAAATTCAGGCGTTCCGTATCCCAATATTCATAATATTTTGCGACTTCTGCGATCGAGGCACACAATTTATGGTTTGGGTTCACTTGAAAACCCATCTTTTCTAACAACTCCAACGCTTCCCATTGGGTATTGGCAATACTGGTGTCATCTCTACCAGGAATGTGCAGAGTATAGCCAAAGAAAGCTAACCGCCGTTTAGCGACAATGCGCGAGTCTAATTGTCTGAGTGTACCTGCTGCGGCATTCCGGGGATTGGCGAATAATTGCTCCCCTGCTTTTTGCCTTTCCTCATTGATTTGTTTAAATACTTCCAAAGGCAAAAACGCCTCGCCTCGCACTTCCACCCTTTCTAGAATTTCTAACCCTTCAAAATTTAAACGCAAGGGAATTGAGCGAATTGTCCGCACATTTTGGGTGATATCTTCACCTGTCACGCCATCACCCCTAGTTGTCCCCCTAACTAGAATGCCATTTTGGTAGGTAAGAGCCAAAGCAGAACCATCAATTTTCAATTCAGTGACATATTCCACCGAATCTATTTTCGGTACTTGTCGCCGCCAACGCTGATCCCACCCTTGCAACTCATCAATATTAAACGCATTTTCCAGACTGTACAGGGGGATATTATGCCGCACCGAAGTAAACTGCGTTGCTGGTCTCTCACCCACGCGCTGAGTCGGGCTATCGGGTGCTGTCAACTCTGGATATTGAATTTCCAGTTGTTGTAATTCTCGATATAGCTGGTCATAGACTGCATCCTCCATAATTGGAGTATCTAGGACGTAATAAGCATAGCTGGCTTGTTGCAATAACTGGCGCAATTCTTCTGTGCGCTTTACTTCCGGCTTAATCTGTGTCATTAGAATAATTACAAAATATTTAGCGAATAAAATTTTAAAGATAATGAAGCCTATTGTTTGGATAGCCGCGACTAACCTGTGAAATCAAGGCTTTCATAAATAAATCTTTCATATTATATTCTACCCAAATTGGATGTCTTGGTAGGCGATCGCTACAACAAGGGCAAGGAAGTACCGGATATCTTTCGGCAACTTTCATTACTAGTGATGCCAATACGGTTCCAATACTTTTCGATTAAACTCGATAATCTCTCTTTTGGTATGGGGAAAGGTTAAAGGGCAATGGGGAAAGGGAAATTCAAACCCTTTCCCCCTTAACCGAAAAGTATTGAATACGGTTCGGTTGAGGGAAGAGACGCGATAAATCGCCGTCTCTACAAAGGACTGATTATTGTAAATACGGTGATTTATCGCGTCTTTGCGATCTATAACTTTCATCAAAAAACCTTATTCGAACCGTATTGAGAGTGATGCGATCTTGATCGTTCTCATCTCATAAATATGGATCAATAACCATAGAATCCATTCTTATGGACTAGACAATAAGATGTTTTTAAAGTCAATATAAATTTATTTTGTAGTAAGCTTATTTAAGTTCATATTCTTCTCAGCGAGTTAAAACACTTTTTATTTAAAGTGTAAGAAAGTGCAAATCACAAAATAGAGAGGATTGCGCCTTTAATTAGCTATCATCGGCAGAAAGTAAGCTAAAACTACATAGTAAAGTTATGCCAAAGATATACAAATAAAAGTTCGGTATTCTGAATTCAGGAATCATCTATAAATCTTGGGTATCCACAATTATCAGCATCGCTACCTGGGTATTGCATAAAAAATAAATGCAAACCTATTTAGTCAGTGCAGCCCACAAATTTACATTTTTATTTTACTAATATGTTCATACGTTCTTTAACATTTACTGCCTCTAGTGCAGCGTTACTTGCAACTTTAGTCAGTTCTGCTTTTGCCGCTCCCATTAACTTTGCTAATAGTGTCAGCAATAGTGAGACAAACACAAAGGTAATTGCTCAAAATGTTGCCCAATTACAGAGAATACCCGATGTCAGAAGACAAGCGATCGCTAACGGACAAGACCGATACGCCGCTATTTGGGTCAAGTCTGGTAGTGGGGCTTGGGAAGCGCGGCATGGATTGACCTCGGCCCAGTATCAAGCTACGTTTGACAAACTGGTTGGCGAAGGATATCGGTTAGTTGATGTCAGTGGTTATGAGGTCAACGGACAAAGCCGATACGCTGCTATTTGGGTCAAATCTGGCGGCCCTGCTTGGCAATCACGACATGGATTAACCTCAGCCCAGTATCAAGCTACTTTTGACAAACTAGTTGGTGAAGGATATCGATTAGTTCACGTTAGTGGTTATGCTGTGAACGGACAAGACCGATATGCCGCTATTTGGGAGAAGTCTGACGGCCCTGCTTGGCAAGCGCGACATGGATTGACCTCAGCTCAGTATCAAGCTACTTTTGACAAATTGGTTGGTGAGGGATATCGGTTAGTTGATGTTAGTGGTTATGGTGTCAACGGACAAGACCGATACGCCGCAATTTGGGTGAAATCTGGTGGTCCCGCTTGGGAAGCGCGACATGGATTGACTTCAGCCCAGTATCAAGCTACTTTTGACAAACTAGTTGGTGAAGGATATCGATTAGTTGACGTAAGTGGTTATGATGTCAACGGCCAAAACCGATACGCCGCTATTTGGGAAAAGTCTGGTGGTTCAGCTTGGCAGGCGCGACATGGATTGACTTCAGCACAGTATCAAGCTACTTTTGACAAACTGGTTGGTGAAGGATATCGATTAGTTGATGTCAGTGGCTATTAGTACAACATCTCCAATTATCATTGCACACCGAGGCGCTAGCGGCTATCGTCCAGAACATACTTTAGCTGCTTATGAATTAGCGATTGCATTGGGTGCTGATTATATTGAACCTGATTTAGTTTCCACCAAAGACGGCGTTTTAATTGCTCGTCATGAAAATGAGATTTCTGAAACTACTGATGTTGCTAGCCATACAGAATTTGCTCACCGACGAACCACCAAAATAATTGATGGCGAATCAAAAACTGGCTGGTTTACTGAAGATTTTACCTTGGCAGAAGTGAAAACACTACGAGCCAAAGAGCGAATTGGGCAACTGCGATCACAAAATACCGCTTATGATGGACTCTTTGAAATTCCTACGCTGCAAGAAATCATTGATTTAGTGAAGCGTAAAAGTGCCGAAGTTAATCGTGCGATCGGCATTTATCCAGAAACGAAGCACCCAACTTACTTTAAATCGATTGGGTTAGCCTTAGAACCACCCCTACTTGCAACTTTGACAGCCAACGGTTATGAGGGAGCTAATGCACCTGTTTTCATTCAGTCTTTTGAAGTGAGTAATTTACAAGATTTATCTACAAAGACTGATTTACCTCTGGTGCAATTGCTGAATAACAGTGGTAAGCCTAATGATTTTGTCGTTAGTGGCGATGAACGCACTTATGCAGATTTAGTCACTGCATCAGGTTTAAGGGAAATTGCTAAATATGCAAAGGCGGTTGGGGTTCATAAAAATTTACTGGTTCCTAGAGATAGTAGTGGTAAATTGCGATCGCCTACATCTTTAGTAACTGACGCTCACACGGCTAGTTTGCTGGTTCATGTCTGGACTTTCCGCAATGAAGACTACTTTTTGCCACTGGATTTTCAAGGAAATCCCCAAGGGGAATATGAACTATTTTTCAGCTTAGGTGTTGATGGCGTATTTAGCGATTACCCGGATACGGCTTCTACTGTGAAGAAAAATCTTCGATTGTAAACTTTGTTCTTCGTAAAAGTTTTAGTCATGAAAAATTAGATTCCCAACTTCTTAAAGAAGTTGGGAATCTGAACTTTTGATTTTCACAAACTCGTCATCACTTGAGCTAATTGATTAGATAAATCAATTCCCGGATTCTGTGATTTTGTAAATAAAACGCCAGCTAAAAAATAATAATCACCAGAATAAAACGCCATTTTATTTTTTCGGAGTTCTTCTATGTGTTTTTTTACTTTAGGCTCCGAGCTATAGTAGCCGAACTCCAAAGGTACCACCATAAAATTTTGAACATAATAACCATTTTGTTTTGCTATGTTCAACGTATTTATGGGATTGGAAAAGCTAGATATTAAAACCAAGACATTTTCATAATCTAACGACAAAAGATCATTGGTAACAGTTGCTCCATCTACGCCCCCAAATAAGAGTGGTATATAAATATCGTCATCTGGTGCGGGTAGATAGGGTGGATTGGCTACAAGATACTCGGCATCTGGTTGAGAAGAATTAAACAAAGATGAATTATGGATTATATATTTATTTGTGAGATTGTATTCATCGATGGTTGAATTGGCAACCTTCAATGCAGAAGTATTTAATTCAAATCCCTGGATTACGCCATTAAAGTTATTTCTCAATAAGGAATTAATTACAGGGCTGCCATCTCCTGAACCAAACTCCACAATAGATTCAGAATTTTTACAATTTCTGATCACAAAGCTTTCTAAACAGTTTGAGTAGAAATTGGATTCTTCAGGACAAAAAAAGATATCTTTCATTTGACTGCAATCAATTGGTAATGTATAATAAGCAAGAAAGAAATTATTGATTACCTTGTATTAAGGCAATAAGAAACAGTTCCTTTAGCAAGGTGTTGCTAAAGAAATCTTTTTGCAGGTTAATTAGATATAAAATGACTTAAAAATGTCAAATTAAAATGCTAAAACCTGCTATTTTTAATTTTTGGGATTTATCTTCACATACGAGTCAGACGAATTGTTTTGCTTCGCGTATCGATCGCACAACAGCACTAGCGGCGCGATCGCCCATTAGTTTCTCCTGGTCATACCCAAGCAGGAGTTCCCAGGCATTTTTGGGATACTGTTCTGCTAAAGACAAAGCAACATCATCTAACATCCAACGACCGTGGCGTTCATCTTCCCTGATGTGCAGTTCCCAATAACCCATCGCCGCCTCTGACAGTCCCAATCGTTGCGCCGCCGCCAGATAGTTTTTATAAGCCGCAGGGCCAGCCACTTCAAAATATGTCAACGCACCACAATAACGTAGGAAATAGCGTTTGCGATCGGTGGTCAAAAAATTATGATTAGCACAAGCTAGAACTTCCCAAGGCACTAAATCAAAGTATCCTTCTGGTTCAGTGTTCATCCCAAATTCAGCCAGCATTTGGGCAAAAAATGTCGAGTGCTTGCGGGATAAACGACCATTGCCGTATTCTTCTAGTAGGACTCGCACCAGCGTACACTGCACTTCATTAGCAGCACCACCCAATACATAGCAAAGACGACTACCTTCAACCAAGCCATCAAAAGAACCGATCGCTAGCAGGTGACGATAGCCAGCTTCAGTCATATCCTCACGAATATAGCGGCTACTATCCGACAAAGACGGATTTAAATCGGCGGATGCACGCTCAATTAAAGCGTGTTTGACATCCAATTGTTGCAGCGCTGGTAAATCTATCTGTGCCAGTTCCCAGTTTTGCCAAGCAGCCTCAATTTGATCGCGACATGAGCATAAATAAAGCGATCGCTCATTGGTATAGTGCTGCAAATCGTCGTACCAAAACAGCTTAAGCCGATTAATTCGATAAAGTATCCGTTGCAAAAAACGGTGAGCCTGTTCATCAGAGCGATCGTTTTTATAAGCGGCGCGAATTGCTGTTGAGAGCGCCTGTTCAAACTCACTAGCTATTGCAGGTTTGATATCCAACTTATGATCCAAATCCTCCATTGCTAGCAGTTCTATAAATAGCTCCTCGGCACGGTCGTACTTGGTAATTGTTCTTTCTTCTGTTTGGGTGCTTTTTTTCGCAGTCCCAGTATTAGGAAATATAACTAAATTGCTTTGCATGGAATCTTCGCTAGCTTTGGAAAAGTGAGAAATTAGTTTCACCTCTAATACCTAGGTTTCCACACCAGTAGCTTTCTGTACCTCTTTCCCTGGTTATAAACAAAGATTAAGTTTCAAAAGAAGGATATTGGGTATTGGGCATGGCGCATTGGGCATTGGTTATTTCCCCTACTCCCCTGCTCCTCTGCCCCCCTGCTCCCTCTGCCCCCTGTCCTACTCCCTACGGCGCTTTCGGCTGTTGCTCAATCGGCTTACTTGGCGGAATCTCCTCCAGAGGAATGAGTGCTTCGATTACTGACTTAACAATTGGTGCGGCAACAGTAGAACCATAAGCACTTTCTCCTTTTGGCTCATCCACCAGTGCAAACACTACATAGCGAGGAGATTCTACTGGTAAAATAGCCACGAAGCTTGTCATTCTAGCACCCTTGATGTAACCACCATTAGGACTAGCTTTTTGGGCTGTACCAGTTTTACCAGCAATCCGATATCCGGGAATTTGTGCCGCCTTACCACTGCCTTCATTAACAACAGTTTCCATCATTTCTACGACCTTTTGAGCTGTTGCGGCTGAGAAAATTTGGCGTGATATAGTCCGAGTGGGTGAATCATGCATCTGCCCTTTGGTATCAATCAACCCGCGAACTACATGGGGTGTAACCAATTTCCCGCCATTGGCTAAAGCACCGTGCATTTGCACTAGCTGTATCGGTGTCATCGAAAAACCTTGCCCAAAGGAAGTAGTAGCTGGTTCAATTGGCGAAGCGATAAATTCTTCTTGACTTTTGAGCCGACCGCCAACTTCAAAAGGCAAATCTGTATCAACTTTTTGTCCTAGCCCCAAGCGTTCCAGCCAGTTGTAGTAGATTGAAGGCTTTAAGCGTTGGATAATTTGCACCATGCCAATGTTGCTGGAATATTGCAAAATTTGAGCGATACTGATTCGCCCATTACCATTATTCATGGCATTTTTGATGGTGTAATTAGCCACTCGAATAGAACCGGAGTCATTAAACATATCATCTGGTTTGATGACATTATTTTCCAGAGCGATCGCCACATTCAAAGGCTTAAAAGTCGATCCCGGTTCATAAAGATCCGCCACCGTCCAGTTTTTGAACAGCGAGATATTAGCTTTAGCGTATTCATTAGGGTTATAGGTAGGCTGAGAAACGAGGGCGAGTAAGGAACCATCCAACGCATCCATTACAATTACCGCCCCACGTTTAGCATCAAACTTCTCCATTTGTTGTTTGAGTGCTAGGCTAGCAATCCGTTGCAGACGGCTATCGATTGTGAGTTGCAGCCGCAAATCATCAAAATGCAGAAAACCTTCCGGTGCATGATCTGGCATCACGGCTCCATTACCAGAGCGACTGAGCCGCACCGTTTGCACAGGACGTTCTAACAACTTCTCTTGAGAATATTCCACACCTGCTTGACCACGACGGTCAACATTCACATAACCCACCACATCAGCAACCAAATCGTCTGGCGGATAATATCGGGAGTATTTTTGAATTAACTCCAAACCATTTAAACGCAAAGAAGTCACGCGATCGATAATTTCTTCCGGTAGGGCTGGGGCAAGTATAATTCCGCTTTTTTTACTTTGAAAAGTTTTCACCAATTCAGCAGTATCTTTGGCCAATATTGGGGCAAGTCGCTCTGCCATCTCTTCATTAGACTTATCAAACAGCTTGGGATGAGCGTACAAAGTATACACAGGACGGTCAATCGCCAACAGTTCACTATTGCGATCTACCACCGGGCGACGGGGCATAAAAGGTCGCAAATCCACCATTTGCTGGTTCCGCGCCTGCTCTGTTAATTTTGTCCCCTTGACAATTTGCAAGTTATACAACTTGATACCTAACCCCAATCCTGCTGCCATTAATACGCCCCAGACAACGAACAGTCGGGACTTGGTATTGGATGTTTGGTTTTGGATATTAGAGGCAAGTGTCCCCAATAACCCTCGTTTAGAACCCTTCTGCTGCTTTTTGAATCCTGGATTCCGAGACTTTCTTAATCTTGTTCTGCTTGGTAATTTTTGCATTGCCTACTCAGTACCAAATTACTTTTCGGAGTCAAAAGTCCAAACTTAAAGTTAGTTACTCCATAACTCCTGTACAGACGCGATTAATCGCGTCTCTCCTAACTCTTAATATCCAAGTGGTGATAGCGTTTGCCGTTGCGTTTCCGAACTTGGCGTTATGTTAGGCGTTATGTTATTAGATGATGCTGGCTTAGGATTATGAGGTGCTGGAGACAAGAAAATCATTCCTTGAGGGGTTGGCAATACTAGCCCTGCTGTTGATTGTTCTGCTTCCTTAGCCATTCTATTTGTCAGCGTGGCGTTGGTTGTCGTTAGTAGCCGCTCATGACGTTGGAGGTTTTGCAGTCTGCGATATGACTTACTCCAAAGCTCTTGGGAATATACTGTCCAGCCATAAACAGCAAGTGTCGATGCTACTATCAAAAATGCCAAAACTGTCGAATAACGATGAAATGTGTACAAGCGCAACAACCATAAAGGTACGGCTCCAGAATTAGGCATTGTGGGAAGTCCAAGAAAATCTACCCCTGAACTTTTCTGAGTCGCACTGGACTGCTCATTGAGATTTGGTAACTTTTGTCTACCCAACTCTTTCACCGATTTGGGCATAGCTGCCCTATTTGTGGCAGAAACCGCTAAATTTTTTGAGGAACGCTGTTGTCTTGGAGAGGATAAGGGTGTGGATTTGGTCGCTGGTGTAGCAACGCTCTGTGCTACCGACTCTATACGCGCAGAACGTCGCCTTCCTAAAGAAAACATAAAATCTCGCCAGAACCAATTACCCTTTCCAGAAACAGCAGATTTACGAGCAACTACCATAAATTTTTGAGATTGAAAATACTGTACTTTAGATTGATTTTCTTGATTGTCTGTTTTTGATAGGGTTAAGACTTACTTCTGTGCAACAAGCACACATAACAGACTACACCCTTTTAACTGTTCTGATAGATAGCTGTACCAATGTTTGCATCCTCTAGATATTGCAATGTTTGCAATCACCGATTAGCAACCAGACAGCTTACCCTTTAGAGATAGCACCTAAAGTATGGCAACGCCGGGCAGCAAGGTGCAATACTCTGTGAAAAAAATAAAATTTTTTGTTATGATAGCTCGGTTTGCTAGAAAATTTGGTAATTTCCTTTTTGCTTCGGAGTTAAGAGAAACTAATCAGATAGCTGTATGAGACATACTGCCAAAAAGAATATCCCAAAGGATTATTTTTTTTAAGTATGTAATCTCACAGCATTAAAAAAAAAGCAATAAATACGGTATCGTATTCAACAGGCGAAAAATTTTTCTAGCCACAATTGGTGAAAGAGGAGTTATGAAAACAAAAATCTTTGGTTTGGCTGTAATCTTAAGTCTAGCTACAATTCTGGGAGCCTGTGAAGGCGGTGGTGATGGTGGTACTACTCCTGGTGGTACTCCTGCTGCTACAGGTGAACCAACTGATGCGCCTCCCGCTACTAAAACCACACCTGCGGCTACACCTGCTGCTACACCTGCTGCTACTCCTAAATAAGGCATCTTAAGCTTTTAGCTTTAGTTGAAATCATGCCCAAAATAGCTTAGTAACAACGCTCGTCACCACATAGCTTGAATTAATAGGTTTATCTAGAAACCTTGATCTTTCTTTTGGTGTATCAGAGCCTAGAGTTTGCTCAAATATCAGCTAAGTAGGGCAGCAATAAAAGGACACTGGTGATGAGGATTACCTCGTCAACCAAGTGTCCGCCTGAAAATTCTCGCCTGACCGAACCTTATTCCAAGTAAAAGTGAGTTTAGTTCCGTAAATCTAAGCCATTTTGTGGGCAAAATACTTCCACAATTTAGTGTTTGGAATAGCTGAAACTCCTGAGTTTTGAGAGGACAAAAGAATTCATTGCGATCGCTGGCAATTGCTCAAGAGCATTCCCTGTAGTCTATTCTGTATTAGGACAGACCTAGTGATGTTTCTTGATATTGCCAGATTTTTATTGGGAAAATTTATAAACTTGGGAATTTGGTACTGGGAAACAGATTTTCATGCTGCGTTGTAAATGCAGTTCAGGATATGGGGAGAGTTAAAGCTATAAAGGCAGTAAAACTTCTGAGCTTGTTTGTGATTAGTGCAACTTTGGTTGTGGTAAGTGCCTATTGGTCATCATCAGCAGTCATAGCATTACCGCCACCAGAAGATACACCAGAAGAAATATTACGGACAAAGATTATCATAGAAGCGCGATCGCCAATTGATGGAAGCTCCTTAACAGCTGCCGAATACATTCAATTACAAGCACAGCTTCAAGAAGCCCCACCACCAAAACTAGACCCCAAAATTCGGGATCAGATTTTCTTGCTTCGTTTACGTAAAACCTTACTTCAGTTTTTCCCATTTTTAAATTTTTGATAAATTCCCCATTCCCTATTCCCCATTCCCCATTCCCCATTCTGATGTACGATAACGGTGGCGACAAAATTGCAAATAAATGTAAAGAATATATATAGATTTTAAAAAAGTAGATTTAGTCAATCACGTTATTTCACTTAGGTAGCTTCATGTCCATGACCACGATCGCCCCTGAGCAGGTTAACAGCATCGTTTGGAATCAGCATAACGATCCCTTTGAAATACTAGGTTCTCATCCCATAGAACAAGACGGCAAAACTGTCTGGGCTGTGCGGGCCTACTTACCAAATGCAAGTGCAGTATGGGTTGTTCTTCCTGAACAACGGAAAGAATACCCAATGCAAACAGTGCATCATCCTCACTTTTTTGAATGCACTATTGAAACTGCAGAACTGGCAAACTACCAGTTACGGATTAAAGAAGGAGAACATGAGCGTGTTACTTATGATCCTTACGCCTTCCGTTCTCCTAATTTGACAGATTTTGATTTGCATTTGTTTAGTGAAGGGAACCATCACCGGATATACGAAAAACTGGGAGCGCACACCACGGAAATAGGCGGCGTTAAGGGCGTTTATTTTGCAGTTTGGGCACCCAATGCTCGCAACGTTTCATTGTTGGGAGATTTCAACCTCTGGGATGGGCGCAAACACCAAATGCGTAAAGGGCCAACCGGGGTTTGGGAATTGTTTATTCCTGAAATCGGTGTGGGAGAGCATTACAAATATGAAATCAAAAATTTTGAAGGACACATTTACGAAAAATCCGATCCCTACGGTTTCCAGCAAGAACCCCGCCCGAAAACCGCATCCATTGTCACTGATTTAGATTCTTACAGTTGGGATGACGAAAGCTGGATGGAAAAGCGGCGACACACTGACCCCCTTACCCAGCCTGTCTCAGTTTATGAAGTGCATTTAGGGTCTTGGTTACACGCTTCGAGTGCCGAACCTGCTAAACTGCCAAATGGTGAAACTGAACCGGTAGTTATCGTTTCGGAACTTAAGCCGGGCGCACGTTTCCTTACATACCGGGAACTAGCTGACCGACTGATTCCTTATGTCAAAGAATTGGGATACACCCATATAGAAATGCTGCCCATTGCGGAGCATCCCTTTGATGGTTCTTGGGGTTATCAAGTAACTGGGTACTATGCCCCTACTTCTCGTTTTGGCACCCCCGAAGATTTCATGTATTTTGTTGACAAATGTCACCACAATGATATTGGGGTAATTGTGGATTGGGTTCCGGGTCACTTCCCCAAAGATGGACATGGTTTAGCTTTCTTTGATGGTAGTCACCTCTACGAACACGCTGACCCCCGCAAAGGTGAACACAAAGAATGGGGTACTTTGGTGTTCAATTATGGTCGCCATGAAGTTAGTAATTTTCTAGCAGCCAATGCCCTCTTCTGGTTCGACAAGTATCACATTGACGGGATTCGTGTCGATGCTGTTGCCTCGATGCTCTATAACGACTATTGCCGCAAACCAGGAGAATGGTTGCCAAACCAGTACGGCGGCAGAGAAAACCTAGAAGCAGCAGATTTTCTGCGTCAGGTTAATCACATTATCTTTAGTTATTTCCCCGGTATTCTCTCAATTGCTGAAGAATCTACTTCCTGGCCAATGGTATCTTGGCCCACCTACACAGGCGGACTGGGTTTTAACTTGAAATGGAATATGGGCTGGATGCACGATATGCTGGATTACTTCAGCATGGACCCTTGGTTCCGCCAGTTCCACCAAAACAATATCACCTTTAGTATGTGGTACAACCACAGTGAGAACTTCATGCTGGCTCTATCCCACGATGAAGTGGTGCATGGCAAGAGCAATATCATCGGTAAAATGCCGGGGGATACATGGCAGAAGTTAGCTAATATTCGTTGTTTATTTAGCTATATGTTTGCTCACCCAGGTAAGAAAACCATGTTTATGAGCATGGAGTTTGGGCAGTGGAGTGAGTGGAATGCTTGGGCAGATTTGGAGTGGCATTTATTGCAGCATGAAGCCCACCAACAGTTAAAAACGTTTTTCCAGGAATTGAACCATCTCTACCGTTCTGAGCCTGTTTTGTATACCCAGGATTTTGCTGAACCGGGGTTTGAATGGATTGACTGTAGTGATAATCGCCATAGTGTAGTTTCCTTCATCCGTCGTGACAAGGATTCTGATGATTTTGCGATCGTGGTTTGCAATTTTACACCGCAACCCCATTCTCACTACCGCATCGGTGTACCGCAAAAGGGATTTTATACTGAGTTGTTCAATAGTGATGCACGTCAGTATGGCGGCAGCAATATGGGCAACTTAGGCGGTAAGTGGACAGATGATTGGTCTTTGCACAGTCGTCCCTATTCGCTAGATTTGTGTTTGCCACCTTTGGGTGTGTTGATTCTCAAGTTGGATAAGAAGAAGACTGCTGAGTTAATGGGATAACAATTTTGGGTGGGCGATGCCCACCCAATCATAAAATTTTTGCCATTTTCTCATTCCCTGCCTGACAAACAGAGAATGAGAGAAAACTAACTTGCGGCTATATTGCCCCAACCTATGTAGGGTAATTTTGCAGCTGTTGTCCGAACTTGGCTAGCATTCGCCACCAACTGACCGCAAGCATCCCAAGTCCCAGAAATAAATGTGCTTCTTGTACCTTCACCGATCGCAACTGGGGCAGTATAATCATCAATTTGCACTTGCAAAGTTTCCAGATTTACTGTCACGGCGGCTTGAGGATTGGCAGCTACTAACTCTTGCAGTTGTTTAACAGTAGCAGCGTCGGCTGTCAGACAAGGTATACCCATTGCCACACAGTTACCGAAAAAGATTTCTGCGAAGCTTTCACCTATTAAAGCTTGGATTCCCCATTTTGCGATCGCTTGGGGTGCGTGTTCCCGTGATGAACCACAGCCAAAGTTACGGTTGACTATTAAAATATTCGCGCCTTGATATTGCGGTTGGTCAAAGGGATGTTCACCTTTAAGTGCTGTCCGGTCATCAATAAACGCACCTTCGCCTAACCCATCAAAGGTAACGGCTTTTAAATATCGCGCGGGAATAATGCGATCGGTATCTATATCATTGCCCACCAAAGGTATACCGCGCCCTGAAACTGTTTTAACTTCACTCACCATAAACTTTATTTACCTATCATTTCAATGACAGCCTATTAATTTCTACAAATGACAAATGACCAATGACCAATGACAAATGACCAAAAAATTACAGCAACTCGCGCACATCAGAGACTTCGCCTTTAATTGCAGCAGTAGCAACCATCGCCGGACTCATTAACAATGTCCGACCGGAGGATGAACCCTGCCTTCCTTTAAAGTTGCGATTAGATGAGGAGGCACTGATTTGTCTTCCTTGTAGCTTATCGGGGTTCATGGCTAGGCACATAGAACATCCCGGTTCACGCCATTCAAATCCAGCTTCTTGAAAGATTTTATCCAGTCCTTCAGTTTCCGCCTCTTGCTTCACCCTTTCAGAACCGGGGACAACAAAGGCTTTGATTCCCTCGGCAACATGGCGACCTTTGGCGATTTTCGCCGCTTCCCGTAAATCACTAATTCTGCCGTTGGTGCAACTACCAATAAAGCAGACATCTATTTTAGTGCCCTTGATGGGTTGACCAGGATATAAATCCATGTAGCGGTAAGCTTCTTCGGCAATAAATCGGTCTTCTTCAAGCAGTTCTTCTGGTTGAGGCACTAACTGGTTGACACCGATACCTTGACCAGGAGTAATCCCCCAGGTGACAGTAGGAGAAATTTCCGCAGCGTCAAATACCACTACATCATCGTACTGGGCATCAGCATCGCTCTTGATGGAATCCCACCAAGCCACTGCTTTATCCCAATCTGCATCTTTGGGCGCAAAATCTCTGCCTTTGAGGTAATCGTAGGTGACTTGATCGGGATTGACATAGCCGCATCTAGCACCGCCTTCGATCGCCATATTGCAGACAGTCATCCTCTCTTCCATATTCATTTGTTCAAATGTCGTACCTGCAAATTCGTAGCCATAACCCACACCACCTTTAACGCCAAGGGTGCGGATGATATGCAGGATGACATCTTTGGCGTAAACTCCTGGGTTCAGGTTGCCGTTAACTTCAATTTTGCGGACTTTTAGTTTTGAGAGGGCGAGGGTTTGGGAAGCGAGAACATCCCGGACTTGACTAGTACCAATGCCAAATGCGATCGCACCAAATGCCCCATGACTCGAAGTGTGGCTATCTCCACAAGCGATCGTCATTCCTGGTTGAGTCAGTCCCAGTTCTGGAGCGATGACATGAACTATACCCTGACTACCAGAACCGATGTTGTAAAAAGTTATGTTATTTTCTTGGCAGTTATTTTCGAGCGCCTGAATCATCTCTTCTGCCAAACTATCAACAAAAGGACGCGCCTGATTTTCTGTCGGCACAATATGATCAACTGTGGCAACAGTCCGCTCTGGAAACAGTACTTTTAGACCCCTCTCGCGTAACATAGCAAAGGCCTGGGGACTGGTGACTTCATGAATTAGGTGAAGCCCGATAAATAGTTGCGTCAGCCCAGAGGGAAGTGTACCAACGGTGTGTAAGTCCCAAACTTTATCAAACAGGGTACCTTTGCTCATACGTAAATTAATATTTCAAGAGTCCGGTCTTAAATAGTATCAAAAAATAGTCTAAGTTTTTCTAGATTGCTTCATAATATTAGTTACATTTTTGTACTCTTATTCCTCTGTGTCGCGCCAGATACGACAACGGGAAGGCAGTCCGTTTCCTTTGGGTAGGCAATGTCCAACTTGTTCGACGCTATGCTTTTGGTCTTCCGTAACTCATCCATAAGTCCTAACTAATATTTAAAGCCTCCATCCCGAAGAGATGCGATGTTACGGGTATCCTGGTGATGCCCAGTGTGGAATGCTGGTAATAAAGTTGCTAAAACTACGCTTGTAGTAGAAATTGCCTGATTTTGCTCCTTTACATTACTTTAGAGACAGTCTTTGAAAACTCAGCTTAATTCTTCTAGTAGAGGAGAGAGCTAATTAAAAAGCCATATACTGCAATAACCAAGCAATAGTTTGATCGGCTCCTAATTAAAGACCTATTAGGAGCTTTTTTTAATTGATATTTTTTAAGTGATTATCTACCTGTTGGGGCGGTATATAGAAATAAAGCGTAGTTGCGATTAAACTATTCCTTATGGATATTAATGATTGATTCTGATGGTAGATGGATTCAAAAGAGCAAGATTGATAATATGTATTCGTTGAGTAAAAAAACCTTTACCGAATTAATAACAATGAATATTCTTGCTTGGATTGTTTTAGGTCTAATTGCTGGTGCGATCGCTAAAGCTATCTACCCCGGTCATCAAGGTGGCGGTATTCTAGGAACAATCTTATTAGGAATTATCGGCGCTTTTGTTGGTGGTAGTCTTGGAGTGTTTTTCAGTACAGGGACGTTAAGTTTAGCAGCACCGACTCTCAGCATTCCTGGTATTGCAGTAGCAGTTCTTGGTGCAATTGTTGCAGTATTCCTGTGGAATTTATTAACAAATCGCAGCGCGGTATAAAAGCATAATTGCTGACAATAACTGAAGGTAATTTAGCAAATTTATTTAACTATCGTGAATTAAATCAAAAAAATAGCGCTAGCCGAATTACAGGCTGGTGCTATTTTTTGGCTTTTGATCAATCAAAAGTTGTAGCAATTTAATGGTGTGCGATCGCTGTTAGCATCGCATATTAGAGACTTGCCATTCAAAAAAATATGCTGTTTTGCAGGCGAACCAGTGCATTACGGTGAAGCAATCCGCAGAAGAGGCAGTTTTCGTCCATGAGAAACTGCTGTAACTGAACCGTATTGAGTTATAGATATCTTCTCTGAGGCGTTACGCAAATACTGACCTATGCCTAATCTAGGATAAGTAGTATTTTTGACAAAAATTGGTTAGTAAATTGATTTTTGATTTAAATAAGTATAAATACGTTCAAATCTACAGATTTCATGAAATTTTCAATAAGTTGCACTGGTCACTACACACAAAACGATGATGTTTCGTTAAGCTGTAAGCGCTATGATTAGAGTTTATTGAACGTCTTATGCACTGGTTATTATCTGGGCCGTTGAGTAGAGAAGAATTGACGGTTAAGATTGTAGGGTTGCCTGCATCATTACAAGGTAAGAAGCTGGTGCAGTTGTCAGATTTTCACTACGATGGTTTGCGGCTGTCGGAAGAGATGCTAGAAAAAGCGATCGCAGTTACTAATGAAGCTAAACCAGATTTAATTTTATTGACTGGTGACTACATAACTGACGATCCGACACCGGTTCACCAACTGATACTTAGACTCAAACATCTGCAAAGTCACAGTGGTATCTATGCTATTCTTGGCAATCACGATATACATTACAAAAACGCAAAAACAGAAGTTACCGATGCCTTTACTAGCATTGGAATCCACGTCCTTTGGAACGAAATAGCCTATCCACTAGGACAAGAATTACCATTGGTAGGACTAGCTGATTATTGGTCACGGGAATTCTACCCTGCACCTGTGATGAATCAACTAAATCCCGACACACCCCGCATCGTTTTATCCCACAACCCAGATACTGCGGAGATACTGCAAGCATGGCGAGTTGACTTACAATTATCTGGTCATACTCACGGTGGTCAAATCGTGATTCCCGGAATTGGCCCTGCAATGTTTTTTTACGAAAAGCTTGCAAAAAAAATACCTAAAAAAGTGCAGCGTCGATTTCCATTGTTGCAAGAAAATGTTTCTGTAGTCAGACATTGGGAATGGGCACAGGGTTTCCATCAGCTGGGAAAAAATCAGCTATATGTCAATCGTGGTTTGGGAACTTACCTCCCAGGACGCTTATTTTGCCGCCCAGAAGTTACTATAATCACGCTACAGGGTGAGTAAGTAATCCAAATTTCTAAATTCCACAACGGAATCACAGCAGGTATTCTGGCTAATCAGTACCTGTAAATTCGAGTGAGTCCTGCTTAGTTTAGTCTCAGGATTTAAATCAATTCGTTAATTTCATCTTGAGTATGTGACATAAATTATTGCAGTTTCTCAAGTTACATTTTGATATTTGGTAAGCTGTAAGCGCTGGTATGAGGAGTATCGGTTGCCTTATGCATTGGTTGTTTACGGGACATTTAAGAGTAGATAAAATCACGGTTAAGATTGCGGAACTTCCAGCATCTTTACAAGGTACAACGCTAGTCCAGTTGTCAGATTTTCACTACGATGGTTTGCGCTTGTCGGAAGATATGTTAGAAAAAGCGATCGCACTTACTAACGAAGCTGAACCGGATTTGATTCTATTAACTGGTGACTATGTAACTGATGATCCGACACCGATTCACCAATTGGTGCATCGACTCAAACATTTGCAAAGTCGCTGTGGTATCTACGCTGTACTGGGTAATCATGATATCTACTACAGTCATTCAAAAGCAGAAGTTACACAGGCGTTAACTAGCATTGGGGTGCATGTGCTTTGGAATGAAATCGCCTATCCACTAGGAAAAGAATTACCATTTGTAGGACTAGCTGATTATTGGTCGCGGGAATTCTACCCTGCACCTGTGATGAATCAACTAGATTCTGTTACACCCCGCATCGTTTTATCCCATAATCCAGATACAGCCAAGATACTGCAACAATGGCGTGTAGATTTGCAACTATCGGGTCATACCCACGGTGGTCACATCGTAATCCCTGGCATTGGCCCTTTAGTATTCCATTATAAAAAGCTACTCAAAAAAATTCCCAAAAAATTAAGGTGTTGGGTAACATTTTTACTAGGAGACTGTTCTAAAGTCGTGCGATATTGGGAGTGGGCGCAAGGGTTTCACAAGGTGCAAGAAAATCAACTATATGTCAACCGGGGTTTAGGAACTTATAAACCAGGACGTTTATTTTGTCCGCCAGAAGTGACTGTAATTACGTTAGTTAGTCATTAGTCATTGGTCATTGGTCATTGGTCATTGGTCTAAATAACCCTCTCCTAAAAAAAGAGATAAATGACAAAGGACAAAAATGCATAACACTCAAAGCAGAAACCGCCGGAAGCTACGATGGATAAATATCAGCAGCTTGGGGCGGTTTCTTGAAGATTAGAGAATTCAGAAGTAAGTAACTCAACTAAGGTGGACACTATTTGCGATCGCTATACTCAGAATTGCACATCCTAACATTCTAACTAGGCAGGCATTTTCTGGCAGTGCGTTTTCAAACCTCCAAAAGAACTCATTGAACTTAAACCAAAACACATTCAATGGATGTTACAACTTCAGAGCGATCGCAAGAACATTAGAGCAGGAGGTACAGGCTCTAACTTGAAAGTTTTTCTTAACTTTTAACCTGTTTGTACCCTGCTCTTAATCTAGCATCGTGTTTGTTTAGCTACAAGATACGTTTACTAAACTTGAACACCATTAATTTATCGCAACAATTCCGAAATCTTTCTTAAAAATATTCCCACTTGATGAGATGTTGGCGTTAATGCCAGCATTATCAAGTGGGCTAGAAGTTCAGAAGCCGTTATTGAGCAGAACCGCCTGTTGTAGCATCATTTGTGGTAGAAGAACCATTATTAGATGTACTGTTTGACTGGTCTACTCCTTGAGGTGAAGTGGTTTTAGGGGTATCAACTTTTGTACCTGGAGTAGCGGTATTAGTAGAAGTACCACCCTCATTCTGCGAAGTAGGAGTATTAGTAGTTGGACTCGTCGCCGGACTTTGTGTTGCTTTCGGAGCTGGCTGAGTTACAGAAGGTGCTTTTTCTGCCGCAGACTGTTGGGGTGGAATAGTAATGTTAATATCCGGTTGGCGAGGTGCAGATTGAGGTGTAACCTGCTGTTGTGGAACAGGGACAGGAACAGGTACTTCTCTAATTCTTTCGATTATCTTCGTTTGTGGTTGAGGAGTTGAACTACTATTACTCGGTACAGGAACCACGACCGGTACAGTAGTGTCAACCGCAGCGTTATTACGTTGGTTGAAGTACCACACCCCACCTATAATCAAACTGACTACAGAAGTAACAATAATACCCAACAGCAAACCACGGCTAGCATTTTCATTGTCACGCTCGGCTAAATCGGTTTGCTGGTAGCTACGCTCGGTATTTCGACCTTGTACGTAACCGTTAGTGTAAGAGTTGGGATTAGGTGTACTGTTCTTGACTGTTTCTGTAGTTCGCGTCAAGTCAGTGTGAATATTACCATTAGTATCAGTGTAAGATTCTTGCTTAATTTCACTGTTTTTGCTTTCGCGTTCATTGGGAATAGACATAACTATTGATTTCACTCCTCGATATGATATTGACAAACTAAAACGTTGTAAGAGAAAGAGGTTTTAATGAGTTTAAAAATCTATGTTGCTGATAAATATTGAGTTTTATTTATTACCCAACTGTTGGTTAATGCCAGAATAACCTCTGAGATCGGACAAGTGGCTCTATCTATAGGAAGTTAATACTTAATCTAGAGAAAGAGCATCCCAAAGATGGATGTTATTAAACTGTCAGGTGATGGATTGATAAAAATCTAGTAAATTACTGAAATCATCTAAATTTTTAATTTGTATTTAGATATCGCATCGCCAAAGCTTAATTGTCATATCTCGACTACCACTAGCTAGGGTTTTGCTATCGGGACTGAAAGCGACGGAGTTAACCCAATCCGAATGGTTATTCAAAGTGTAAAGTTCTTGTCCCGTGTTAACATCCCATAGCTTTACACTGTGATCTGCACTACCACTAGCAAGATACTGACCATCGGGACTAAAAGCGATCGCACAAACATAGCTGCGATGTCCGGCAAGAGTGTTAATTACCTTACCTGTATTGATATTCCATAACTTGATAGTTTGGTCATAACTGCTACTAGCTAAAATTTTTCCATCAGGGCTAATGGCGACACACATCACCCAGCCTGAATGCCCGTTGAGAGTTTGCAGCAGTTTGTTACTCTTCAAATTCCATAGCTTAATGGTATTATCCGCACTGCCACTTACAAAAATCTGTTGTTTTGGGCAAATAGCAAGGGAGTAAACTAAGCCAGAATGACCTTTGAGGACTTGCAGTAATTGTCCCATCTCTATATGGGAAACCTTAATAGTAGTATCTGTACCGCCACTCAGGATAGTTTGACCATCTGGACTAATGATTACAGAAAAAACTGGGGTTGAATGTACTTTGAGTGTCTTAAGTAATTTACCTGTAGACACTTGCCAAATCATTATGCTGCTATCATCACTGCCACTAACCAGAGTTTGACTATCTGGGCTAAAGGCTAGGCATCTTAAACATTTTGTATGATTAGTGAGAGTATGTAGTAATTTTCCTGTGTCGAGATGCCAAATCTTGATAGTATTATCACTACTTCCACTAGCTAAAGTTTTACCATCTGGACTGATTGCAGTTGTAAAAACCCAGTTGAGATGAGTCAGAGTGTGTACACATTTCCACGGTGAAGGTTGAGACTGTGATTTAGGTGGTGGCGGCGGCGACGATGTTCGTTTGGGTGGCGCTTTTTTCTGTTTTAATTCCAGTTCTCTGGCATTTTTCAAATCTGACTTGGCTCTATTTTCATATCCTAATTTCGAGCAAGCAAGCCCTCGGTATTTGTAAGCTTCAAAGTAGTTAGGGTTGAGACGAATCGCTTGGGTAAAGTCTTCAATTGCTTCAGTATATTTTCCTTTTTGAGCTTTCTCCATCCCCAGTTTGTAGAAACTTTCAGCATTAGATGGAGTGAAATCAATTTTGATAGAAGTGGAAGCAGATTGATTTGTCTCATCCGGCTGATAAGACTTTAACCTTGCATAGGCTTGATTGATTTCTTTAATTTTTTCTTCCGCTTCTAACTTTTGCAGCGGTTCAATAAAACAATCTGGATGCCAAGTTTTAGCCATCTGACGGTAAGCTTGCTTGACCTCATCAACAGATGCACCTGGTTTCAACCCAAGGATATTGTAAACATGATTTATATCGAAGCGATCGCTCATACTAGAAAATCAGCAGCAAATCTCAATATACTTAGTATTCCCAAGCATAAGTATTAACTAACTCAAAGTATGGTATCGCCATTCAAAGCATCTTAAAATATAGCGCTTCTCATCTCCAGCGCCGATTTAGCCGCAATATCTTTTTAATCCCCTGACAAAATCTTTCTAACAGAGGTCTAGGTTTGGATACATATCTAGGCGATCGCACTCTCCTTGTAGCACCAGGATTTTTTAACTCTTGTTCTATTTGTGCAGCTTTATTTAAATCGGAAGCGGCTCTATATTCGTATCCCAGTTGTGAGCAAACTAGCCCACGATATTTATACGCTTCTATATAGCGAGGATTGAGATGAATTGCATGGGTAAAATCTGCGATCGCATCCTCATATCTTCCTACCGTGGCATTCTCTACGCCTAAAGTATAGAAAGCTTCTGCATCCCAACGATTGACAGATATTTTTGTGGGATTTTTAGGCGAAGATGAAGAGGGATTTTCTGAAATGGGAGGCTCGGATGGACTTTCTGATTTGAGCTTGTTGTAAGCTACGTTAATTAATTTGATTTTTTCCTCAGCTTCCTGTTTTTGCTTTGGATCAAAAAAGCGATCGGGATGCCAAATTTTTACCAGTTTACGGTAAGTTCGCTTCACCTGTGCTTGAGACGCACCGGGTTCTAGCCCAAGAATTTCATAAGCATCATTGATATCGAAGCGTAGACGTTTCGGCTTGTCGTTAGACATCGCGCATACTGAAAAAATCGGCAACTATATACTATGTTAACTATTCCCCTCAATTTCCTCCAATCAACCCAAACGCCCCATTCTGGTTATCACTGGGATGGCGGTAGTCGCCGCTTCTTTGAAGGCTGGTATTACCGCATCACTTTACCGGAAATTGGGCAAACATTCGCCTTTATGTACTCCATCGAAGACCCCATCGGCGGGAAACCCCACAGTGGCGGTGCAGCCCAAGTTCTCGGCCCTGATGATGAGTATTTATGTCGTACTTTTCCTGATGTCAAGAAATTTTGGGGGAGTCGGGATGTTCTGGGTTTAGGTCATTGGGGTAAAACAGATTTACAAATTACTCCTCTATACCTTTTACCAGCAGAGTTTGAGCATCATGTTCAAGAGGGATATCAAGCCACAGCTACCTTAAATCAGGGAATAATTCGCGAACCTGCCACCAATAATTATTGCCGTTGGGAGTATGAAATTCAACCAGTATACGGTTGGGGTAATAAAAATAGCATTCAGCAATCAACCGCAGGCTGGCTCTCATTCTCGCAGATTTTTGAACCCGGATGGCAGATTTTGATGGCTCACGGTTTAGCCAGTGGAAAGATTGATTGGAATGGTAAAATTTACGAATTCACCAACGCCCCAGCTTATGGAGAGAAAAATTGGGGTGGTGCTTTTCCTCAAAAATGGTTTTGGATAAATTGTAATTGCTTTGAAGGCGAACCCGACTTAGCATTAACTGCTGGCGGTGGACGGCGAGGTGTGCTGTGGTGGATGGAATCTGTAGCGATGATTGGGTTGCACTATCAAGGCAAGTTTTATGAATTCGTTCCCTGGAATTCACAAGTAGACTGGGAAATTCAGCCTTGGGGTACATGGCAAATGAAAGCTACAAATTCTAACTATGAAATTGAATTGACAGGAACCACAGATTTAGCCGGTACACCTCTGCGTGCGCCCACAGAGGATGGTTTAAGATACTGTTGCCGAGACACCATGCAAGGAAAGTTAAATTTAGAGTTACGAGAATTAAATGGGAGAAAATCTAAAATAATCCTAAAAGCAGAAAGTTTTCTTTGTGGTTTAGAAGTAGGGGGCGGCTCTTGGGATAATGTTTGGCAGTCTCGGTAAAAGTACTGCTATAATTATATATGCTTCATAGTTGGGGTTGTAGCTCAGTTGGATAGAGCGGACGCCTCCTAAGCGTCAGGTCGTGCGTTCGAGCCGCACCAGTCCCGTAACCAAAGAAATCCCTAAGACCTTGACTAATAGCAGGTAATAGGGATTTTATTTTTACCCTAGTAGCTGGAAAACGCCTCTTTTAATTTTTCTCCATCAAGTCATTTTACGAATGCGAATAGTTTTAGATGAAATAACAGTAAAAGCTCCTGATAATTCATCAATTAAGATTATTTGGATAGATGATTAATAAATATAATGCGATACGCCGTTCGCACACGGGACTTTTCATGTTATTGTCTGACTTATTTTATAGGAAATTTCATATAAAATGGACGATGACGGGGATATTATAGAAATTCCTTTACGACCTCTGGTTTGGATGGGAGACTCTCTCAAAAATATCCGCTCATTTCCTGTTGATGTGCGTGCATCAGTAGGCTATGTGCTGCAATTGGTGCAAGCAGGCGAAACACCAATGGATGCCAAACCTTTTAAAGGGGTTGGAAGCGGCGTGTATGAAATCGTCAAACGCTACGATACTGATACTTACAGGGCAGTCTATGCGGTAAAGATTGGAGAGAAAATCTATGTCCTGCACGCTTTTCAGAAGAAATCAAAGCAGGGGATTAAAACCCCACAGGCTGATGTTGACCTGATTAAACAACGCTATAAGGACGCAGTGGTAAGGGAGAAACAACAATGACACAGGAACCCGTTTTTGAAGAAAGCAGTGGCAATGTATTCGCTGATCTTGGTTTAGAGGATGCTTCGGAACTTTTTATGCGAGGCAAGATAGGGATTCAGGTACTGCGCCTCCTTTCTCAACGCAACCTGAAACAGCGCGAAATCAGCGAACTTCTTGGCATTCCCCAGCCAGAAGTATCTCATTTGATGAGAGGAGAGTTTCAACGCTTTGGCGAGGGCAAACTCCTCATTTTCCTCAAGCGGCTCGATACGGAAATCACCTTACATCTTCGCCCTCGTCATGCGTCGGGTCAATCTGCTGAAACTGTTATATCGCTATAGGACAGGATGGAAGCCTGTTGGATCTGAGTTTAGAGCAAACCAAGATTTATTCAAAAGCAGCTTGCAGGTAACTCTATTTCAAATATAGAGACTTTCTCATGCAAAAAGTCTATTGAGTTAAGCCAGCGATCGCTTTGCCAATGATAAGAGCGATCGCGCATTAAACTAGTGGTAAGAAGACGACTAGAATAAATTTCTTCATTGCTAATCAGCGACTCATTGCAAAAATCTGTTCAGCCGTTAAGGGAATGTTGGGAAACAATCTAGAATCAATTCGATCCTCCCCTCGAAAAATCTTTGGGGGTAAATACTCTCCATCTTCAAGTTGGTAGATTGTAATGGTTGACTGCTTGGGAGAACCAATGAAGCGAATGCCACCAAAAGCAGCATAGTCCACGATGATGTACTCAAAAACGCCCAAGTCTTCATATTGAGCAAGTTTTGTCAGATAGTCGTCCTTCCAGTTGTTGCTAACAACCTCAATGACTCCGGGTGGTGGAATATATGCAGCAGCAGAGCTAGAGCTAGTTTTCATCCTCTGCCATTCAACTCTTGCAAATATAACAATATCTGCTTTCCGGCTTTTTTCCTTTTCTGGTGGTGCTGCTTTGAGCCGAACCTGCTTGAACTGGCGCGACACGTAAGGCAGGTCATTCTCTTGGCAGTGATTTTCTAAATAGGTACACAGTCGCTGGATCAAATCCTCATGATTTGCATTTGGTTCTGATAATGGCACGGGAATCCCATCCAATAGCTCAAACTGTCTGCCTGAAGCATCGTCCCAGGCAAGAAACTCTTCAAAAGTCAGTGGTTGTGTGACGGTTGCGTACATCGCCCTCGCTCCCTTGCTGACGGGTACTTCACTCAATGCTACCAAGATGTACAGCTTTGTCTATAAGTCCTGGCTGATTTTCCTGTCGTAGTTCTGAAACAACGGCTTGAGGTTGAGTTGAGGAACGAAACCCAACATTTCCGGGCTGAGTATATACAGGCTTTGCCAGGTAATGCAGAAGGTGGTAATTTCAAGCAGAAACAACAAGTATTGACATTGATTATTTGTATTAAAATTTGATTTTTCTAAAAAACCTGTGTAAGTGCGTAGGCTATTCTCTCTTATATCAAGTCCGGTTAATCACTTATGATTACCGCATCTGTGCAAAAATCGGAAAAGCCTCTTTCGCCCTGCCTCCTGCGGTCTAAATGATAAGTCTTTAGCCAGACACGATATTACGCTCCCAAAGCTTGACGTTCATTTTAAATTAACGATCTGAATGGGAACAAAATCTCGCTCACCGACTAGAACACAAGGCGCGATCGCCCCTGGCGTTGGCGGAGCCAGACGCTTGCGGACTCGCTAACACTGCGCGATCGCTCTTGATTACCTTCTGATTAGTCTGCAAATAATCATGCAGCAAATCGCAACCCCGTGCTAGTAGTTTTTCCAGTTGGATATCTGCCAAATCTTGGAAAATCACTGTACCATTACCACTACCCGCAGCTAAAGTCTTACCGTCATTACTAAAACTGACGCTGGTTAACTCTTGCTTGTCACCTTTCAAAGCAATCAGTAATGTCCCTTCGCGCTTCCAAATCCTCACTTTGTCATCACTGCTAGCAGCTAAAGTCTTACCATCGGGGCTAAAACTTACACTAATAAAACTATCACCATCACCTGCAAGATTACTTAGCAGATGACCGTCTCGGTTCCAAATCTTCACGGTGCTATCAATACTAGCTGAAGCAATTTCTTGACTATCAGGCGACCAAGCAACCCCATTTACCCGGCGGCTATGACCAATTAAGGTATATAGCAATTTACCATCTAAACTCCAGATTTTCACGGTTTTGTCATCACTGGCAGAGGCTAGCAACTTACCATCGGGGCTAAAACTTACCCAATTTACTGCATCTTGATGCCCTTGCAAGGTGTTGAGTAGTTTACCGTCTCGACTCCAAAGCTTTACTGTTTTATCTTTACTAGCTGAGGCAATTACTTGACTATTAGGCGACCAAGCTACACTCAAGACGGTACTATTATGACCTTGTAAGGTGTTGAGCAGTTTACCGTCAGTACTCCAAAGCTTCACTGTTTGATCTTTACTAGCCGAAGCGATCGCTTGACCATCTGGACTGAAACCAACCCCCCAAACTTGACCTTTATGCCCTGTAAATATGCGGAGTAGTTTACCTTCGCGGCTGAATAGTTTTACAGTTTTGTCTCGACTCCCTGCTGCTAAGGTGCGATCGCCTGGGCTGAAACTGATGCTAGTTATCCAGTCATCATTATCGGCTTTGGGTTTTCGCAATAATATATCGTCCCAATGCCAGAGTTTAATAGTTTTGTCCCGACTTGCAGAAGCTAAGGTGCGACCATCTGGGCTGAAACTGACGCTGTTAACCCAATTGTTATGTCCTTTCAGGGTTCCTAGCAGCACACCTTCAAAACTCCAGAGTTTGATTGTCTCGTCGGTACTTGCAGAAGCAATTGTGTTACCATCACGGTCAAAACTGACGCTGGTAACTCCAGCACTATGCCCTGATAGGGTTCGCAGTAATTTACCGTTCAGATTCCACAGTTTGATTGTCTGGTCTAAACTAGCTGAAGCGATCGCTTTCCCATCGTTTGACCAAGCTACACTTTTGACTGCATCCTCATGTCCCTGTAAGCTTTTGAGCAGCTTACCATCCCGACTCCACAATTTCACTGTCTTGTCAGCACTTCCAGAAGCAATGGTTTGTCCATCGGTTGACCAAGCAACGCTCAAAACTGCACCATCATCTCCTGGCAAGGTTTTGAGCAGTTTTCCATCCCGACTCCACAGTTTTACTGTCTTATCTGTACTTGCTGAGGCAATAATCTGTCCATCTGGGCTAAAACTGGCACTATTCACTACACCTTGATGCCCTAATAGAGTAACAAGTAGTACACCCTCTCGGCTCCAAAGTTTTACCGTTTTGTCTTGACTAGCGGAAGCAACAATTTGACCATCGGGGCTGAAACTGACACTATTAACTACATCTTCATGCCCCGACAAGGTTTTGAACAAGCTACCATCGGGAAGCCAAAGTTTAATTGTAGTATCCGCACTAGCTGAGGCTATTAAGGAGCGGTCAGGACTGAATGTAGCATTATTTACTCCAGATAGATGCCCCTCCAAGCGGTTATATTCTCTTAACCCAGAAACAGCTTGATAAAGTGCCGTCTGTACTTGCTCTCTGGTATAGGAATCTACCCAAACTATTTGTTGTAATTTTCTTCCCGCCCTTAAAGCTTCTTTTAAAGAATCAATACCTTTTTGCGATGCAAAGAGGGCTTCACTGGATGCACTAAGGGTTTTAATTTCACTATCTACTGCTGTGACGATGGAAACGCTTAATCCCAATATGGCGAGAACGGAAGCAGTTAGGGCAATTTTCAATGAACGATTTAATTGAGCTTCACTAAGTCTTTGTTTCTTTTGGCTTTCTGCAAGTTTTGCTGTTAATTCTTTTTCTTTTAGTTCAGCTCGTAATTGCTCAATTTGTAACTGACTCAATTCTTCCCGCTTGTGTAATTCTCGTAATTCCGTTAATAAATCTAATCCCTGTTGAGGATAAGAATCTACTAATGTGGAACGTTGCGTTTTTTGGCTAAGTTCGCTCTTAAGTCGGTCAATTTCAGCTTTACTTTGTTCTACTTTGTGGCGCAACTGATTTAGTTGTACCTGTAGACTCGATTCTTGTTGTTGTAAGTAGCGAATTAAGTCTACTAAATAATCGTGAATTAGTTGATAGCGTTCTGGTACATCAGGGAATAGTACTACCAAACCGGAACGAACTAAAATGTCTAATACTAACTCTAATTTGCTGGCATCTTCTAATTCTGCTAATTGCGCCGCTAACTCAGCACGAGTTTTAAAAGGTCGATTATTACTTTCATCTGTTAATAAGTATAAGACTAGTAACGCGGCTCGTTCATTTTCTGGGCCGCAGTCTTTAATCAGTTCTTTAAGATATCGCTCGATGAGTTTGTTGGGTCTATATGGCTGATATTCTTCTAGAGTAGTGATTCGTTCATCTTGAATTTGCGCTCCCACAACTTGCAATTCAATGGGGCGGACTTCTCCAAATTCTGTGGATAAATCTTCGATTAAGGCATCGATTAAAGCAGGTTCTAAATTAAACTGCGATCGCTCGGTCAATTTTTGGATAATTGCTTTAGCATATTCTGGCGAAAAGTTATTCAACTGGTAGCGAATATGCTTGTCGAGAATATTATTATTAATCGCTTCCAGTGCCGATAGATGTTTAAAATCTAACAACCGATGTAAGTAATCTTCTCGCAACGAAAGAATAACTTTGACAAAGGGGATATTCAGACAATCACTAATAAATTTATCAAATTCTTGCTTCTGTTTGCGATCGCTATAACCAAAGAAAAATTCTTCAAACTGGTCAAAAATTAAAACTGTGATCAGGTGGTTATCAGCATTTTGTTTGAGTTGTTGTAAAATTCTGACGATGGTGATGGGTGTAGGAGAGTAGGGCAAAATCTCCGCCGCTTCGATGTTTGCTTCTAGCTTAATATCAGCGTAGATGGCAAGGGATGCGTCACTAAACATCGCTTCACTTAAAGATTTCTCTAATTCCCGCGCCCAATCGGTATAAACTTGCAATACTACAGGCACGGCTATTTGATCGCCAATAGCTCGATTTTGCAATGCTGGAACTAAACCAGCAGTGACAATAGAACTCTTACCTACCCCTGATTGACCGTGAATCACCGTCAGCTTTTGATCGGCGCGGCTAATTCTCCCAATTAAGTTATTAATATCACGCTCCCGACCAGAAGCCGCAATTTCTAAAGCAACGCTGCTACTCCCAGAATGTGACATCAATGCTGGGTTTGTCGCCTGTCTTTGGGGTTGCAAACGCCCTGCACCAATAAAAGCCCGAAAACCATACTGCTGCTCGACAGAACGCCGTTTTTGCCGGATGTAATAGGCTTCCAAATAGCGCCCTTCTTCAAAGTATAGCGATCGCAGTGTCCGCAATAAACGAATATAACGATGGGCATCGTATTGATGGGCACTGATTTCTAAAGCTGCTGGCAATTCTTTTGTTGCTTTTTCTAAGTATTCATGAGCGATTACTAGCTCACCTAAATTTCTCTGTGCTTTCGCCAACACTAAATAGTAAATTTGCGCTAACAGTAAGGGAAATAAGCAGTTATAAGGGTCGTTATGCTTTTGGGCTTCACCTAATTTCAGCAGCGATACATGGGCTAATATACTCGCCTGTACCCACCGCGACTGCTGCACAGCCACTTGCGCCAGAAAACCGTAGTCACAAGCTAATTGAATTTGACTACCATAAGTTTGATGCAACTCCAGAGACTTTTGGGCAACTGTCTGCAATTCTTCCCACTCTTGCAGATATTGCAAAACTTCAGCTAGTTGACTAATAAAGCCAGCAACTATATCTAAACGCCCAGCCACCTGTAAAACATTCAAACATTGCTGAAAATAAAATTTAGCTGTGTACCAATGACGACGGTTTTCTGTTTGATTTTGCTCTGCTAAACGGCAATAACACAGCCCAATATAAAACAGCAAAACTCCCTGTCGCAGAAGTAGAGGAGATGGCCGACTAGGAGGCACAGACGAAGAAAATACTCCCTCTACTTCCCCTACTTCCCCTGCTCCCCTACTCCCTCTGCTCCTCTGCTCCCTCTGCTCCTCTGCTCCCCTGCCCCTCTGCTCCCCTGCTTCCCCTATTTCCTGCAACTTTTGCCAAACTCGCAAGCTTTGTTGAAAATGGCTTAAAGCTGTATTGATGCGATCGCTAATATAATTATCTAGACCAAAAACAAACTCTAAACTAGCGTGTAATTCTGGCTCTAAGGTAATCCCACGATTGTGCAACTCTTCAATCGCAAAGTGGAGTTCATAGCTATTTTTCCAGACTTGCTCCACAGTGAAATAATGCTTGGCAACTTGAGGAGGTTGTTGTCCAGCATCGCTTGGTAACACCGTGGCAAATAAAGCGTCCGTTTCCTGTTGCAAAAATTGCCGCAATGATTGAGTTGTCATCTCAAACCGAATTGGTGTAGCCGCCCAACTAGCAAAATCTGGTGCTAAACGGACTACCTTTTGCAACACTTCTTCATTCACCCACACAATCATCGGGAATGGGTGACGTTTGCGAAACTCATCACGAATATGATTGATAGACCTCAGTAAATCGTCAATTCCATCTACTGACTCCAAACCCAAAATCATTAACGCCGATGGCGGATTCTCTTCAGTTACCAGTTGTAAATGAATACTTGTGTAAAGACTTCTAGCATTATGCGGCAGAATTACCTTTTGAATATGGTGTACTCCTGAAGAGAGTTCTTCGAGTCGTTGCAGCATAAGTTCTTGCAAAACTCGATAATTGCAGCACACCAAAACTAGGGAAAACTGACCGCTAGAAAGGGCAATTGCTCTCCCCAAACTCCGTAAAGCCCGCTCATTAGCCGCTCTTATATCTGCTTGTGGGTGTCGTTCAACCATGATTTAAATTTTTCCGTCTCTGCTAAAACTGGGTTGACGGCAAACCAAGCTCCCTGATGATCTCGGTATTCAAATACAAATAAACTTCGCAATAAAGTGTGGTATTCTATATCACCTCTAACTCTTTGCTGTTGCACTACCTGAAAGATTAATTCCCACTCATGAGGATCGATCGCATTAGCTCGGTAATCTCGCTGTCTTTGAATCACCAAATCAACACACTCCCGCTCAAAAGGTGGATCTTGTTCTCGCAGACAGTCAAACAGTAACCCTAGCAAGTCGCGGACATGACCACCACTAATCAAGCACAACCGATCTAAGGTTTCCAAACTATCAAACACCTCTGTAATTAAGCCTAACCGATCGCTAGGTAAAATGTCTGGGAAAGCTCTAGCTAGTACCATTTGCCGCAACATTGCTAGCCCTTGAGGAAAAATCTCTCCAGAGCGCAGACGTACAGGTATCATCGGTAACATTTTTGGTGCGACTCCTCCCCCCAAACGATGTTGAAGTTCGGCGCTATCGTTGGAGAAAGTCAGAGCTAAAGGGATAGTGTAGACTACATGGCAATTTAGTTTGCGTAACTGTTCACCACGCTGAATAAATAAGTATTCTGGTAGCGATCGCCCCGATGGTAAAGGTCGAATTGCAACTCTATCCAGATTATCAACAATAACCACCAGTCCTTTTTTACCTCTAGTTTTTAGTTCCTTGATGGCACGTTCTAGCAATTCCTGATTAATTGACTGTAAAATGTTTGCTGTTCGCGGTTCTAAATAATCTCTTAACCGCCGCCGCAATTGGGGACTTTCTTTAGTTTTAGCTGTAATTTTGGCAATTCCCACAGACAACTCTGCTTCTACCCCCAGGTCAATTGGTGTTTGCAGAAAATCTACGATTTCACCAAACAACTTGGTAAAGTAAGTAGATTTGAGCCTGATTTTCATGGCTTCTAGGCTCTCACTTACTTGGCCTGCGATCGCCAACAAAATATCAGTCACATCCACATCTGCCATTTCTAAGACATGGGTAGACTCAAAGTAAACTACATGAAATTGCTGCGCTTCTAACTCAGCTTTTAACCGCAACAATTCCGTTGACTTCCCACAGCCGAGATGTCCGGTAAATAGCTGACAAGTTGGTTCATCGGGCGATATTTTAGCGATCGTGCGCTGCAAAGCTTCGATAATTTTGCCACCCCGCACCGCAGCAAAATCAATATAGTACCTGCGATCGCTGGCGTTTCCTATGATTAGAGGTCTGCTCGGATTGCAAGCCTGATAAAATCTTTCTAAATCTAGGAGCATAACTAATCAAGTTCACTCAAGAATGGGGATGACAAAATTTACTGAATAAATATATTGATTTTAGGTAATTTATGCGTTATTTTAATCAAACTACTAACTAAACTAGCAAAATTTCGGATAATTGTTTATACATAAGTTAGATGTAGCACATAGTAATGCTGAGATTTTAGTTAAAGTAAGCAAAAATACTACTATAAGTACAAATAACAAAATTATCTAATATTCAATAAGCTCATCTTATCAATATTAAAAATATCCAACATAAAAAAAGGTACTGTGAAGTACAATCTTGTAGCTCTCTTGAACTGGTCATCAGTTTGAATTCTTAAAGAACTTTTGTCACTTTTGCGAGAGAATAATCTACAATCCTTGCAACATAAGACTTTTAGCAAAAGCGTTGGTTAATTACAACTTCAATTTAGAGTTAATGGTTGACTAGATTTTGCCTCTAGTTACAAAAATAACGATTTTGTTGATGAAAGAAACGATTTTGTTGATGAATGGAACGATTTTGTTGATGAAAAGCATGATTTTGTTAATGAAAACCATGCTTTTGTTAATGACAGCTTTTGAACTCAGAGTGACTACCCCTGAAGTATTGACGATCGCTAATCTACAATCCCATTGAGTATAAAATTATCTGGTCATGTAGCTTATCAGGCAAAATATGCTTTAGCACTGCTCCGAGTTTGGCATCTGAGCCAACCAGATAGCGCGTCTTGGGTTGCTTTGCAGTAAGCGCATGAACAACAGTCTGAGCGACAATATCCGCAGAAATTCCCTTAGATGCGAGAATCTGCATTTTCTTGCGGACAATATTCATTGCTTGACCGTAGAGATTTTGTGCCGATTGTGGTAAATCATGCTGTGCTACTTCCGATTGGCTTAGGGACTTTTCCCAAATTGGGGTAGCAATGGAACCAGGTTCAATAATTGAAACCGAGATTCCCCAAGGACGTAATTCCATCCGCATGACATCAGTGAGTGCTTCCAAGGCAAACTTAGAAGCATTGTAAGCTCCTAAGAACGGCGTAGGACTCCTACCAGCAATGGAACCCATATTGACAATTCGGCCCCGACTTTGGCGTAATAGGCCAAGAAATGCTTGTGTCACTGCTAATTGTCCGGTGACATTAACCTGCATCTGATGTTGAAATTCTGCGATCGCTAATAATTCTAAAGGCCCAGGGATAGCAATTCCGGCATTATTTACTAAACCTAAAATTCCAGTACCACCGACTTCATTTGTTACCTTATCAACCGCAGCTGCGATCGATTCAGCATCAGTAACATCTAAAAAAATTGGAATGAGTCTTGGCGATCCTTTCTGCTTAAGTGTTTGAGCATCAATATCTTGACGCACGCCAGCAAAAACAGAGAAGCCCAACTGATCTAAAAGCAAAGCACACGCTTGGCCAATTCCTGTTGATGCTCCCGTAACCACCACTGTACGTTGATGTTCTAAAACCATTAATTTTCTTTTTTTATAATTTGGACTACCAATTCCCAATTAGTATCAATCTTTGCAAGTACCAGCCCGAAGACAATCTTCAGTTTGGTCATCTCTAGCTGATATTTGCCAAGGTAATATGCGTGACGGAGCATTTGTACTGTAAGCAATTAGAGCAGCTATTATCGGAGGCTGGTTTTTGACAATTGTCACATCACTACTAAGACTATTACTTAGCCCAACATTGTATAAATAAACAGGCAATGCCATCATGACAATGCAAATTGTCCGTTTCATACTCAACCTCAGCTAAAAATTTCCGATTGCGCTATGTATGTATAGATGCCACCTTGATGAACCGGATTTTTAAAACTGAGTATTATATGTTGATGTTGTGTGAATTTACCCAGCACTACTAATCGTGTATCAACTTGAAATTGATGGGTAAACAATCTCTTAGCAAGGATTTTAGCCCTTATTCTTGCACTAAAATGCTTACTACAAACCATCAAAACAAGTTAGACAGACTACTAGCCGCAGAGACGTGATTTCTAAATTATCAGTTCCACCCTTTTTTTAGGTTAGGCATTGCCTACAAGATGGCTTCCTACTAACTTATGCAGATGCAACCCTAAAAAACAGGACAAAAAACCCACAGCATTCAAAAACATATCATGGTGGCTGCATTCCCCGGATAAAATAATGAAGAGTGCTGAGTTCCAAGTCCTAAGTGAAAAATCTTGCTTATTACTTAGCACTCAGTTATAAATGTTGCCTACTAGCTGACTCATGCCGCCTTTACAAGACGTAGATACTGTAAACGTTCCCAACATCGATCCAGAAGGATATGGCAATTCAGACACAGATCCTCTTAATGAGTTGCCCGATGAAGTCGAAATGTCCCTTTTCGACCACCTAGAAGAGTTACGACAGCGCATTTTCTATTCGCTGATTGCCGTAGCGATAGGTATTATTGGCTGTTTCTTTGCCGTTAAGCCGATTGTCCAGCTGCTTGAGGTTCCAGCACAAGGAGTAAAATTTCTCCAACTTGCACCCGGAGAATATTTCTTTGTCTCCTTCAAAGTTGCAGCCTACACTGGTTTAGTACTTTCCAGTCCTTTCATTCTTTACCAAATTATCCAGTTTGTGCTTCCAGGATTGACTCGCCGCGAACGCCGTTTACTGGGGCCTGTGGTTTTGGGTTCAAGTGTACTGTTTGGCGCGGGTTTAGCATTTGCTTATTTACTCCTTATCCCCGCAGCTTTGAAATTTTTCATCAGCTACGGAGCAGATGTAGTTGAACAACTTTGGTCGATAGATAAATATTTTGAATTTGTGCTGCTACTTTTATTCAGCACTGGTTTAGCATTTCAAATTCCCATCATCCAATTGTTGCTCGGTAATTTGAATATTGTCTCGTCTGAACGGATGGTTTCTGGCTGGCGTTACGTGATTATGGGAGCAGTAGTTTTAGGAGCCGTACTTACACCTTCTACCGATCCTCTAACTCAAAGTCTTTTAGCAGGAGCCGTTTTAGGGCTTTATTTCGGTGGTGTTGGGCTGGTGAAGCTCACAGGTAAATAACATTTGGAATAAGTAATATAGAATAGGTAAAAAATTTTAATCCCAGCGTTGGCTTACCAGTTATACAGAATTCAAAATTGAATTCTGGCAACTGATGCCAATATTTATTTTTTGTTAAGTTACGAGGCGTTTAGCACGTTTATGCTCATACATGAGCTTGTCAGCCTCTTCTAGCAATTGTTCTAGTGAAACGTTTTCATTTAAAGCACATTGGGTAGCACCAACACTTATGGATAGTTGATATGAGTAATTATGCTCTTGATTAAAGCGCTCAATATTTTCTTGCAATCGCGGACGAAATTCATCTGTATTGCCTGGGGAGCAGACAGGAACAAATATTACAAACTCATCTCCTCCTATACGGGCAATAACATCCGACTCACGGAAGCTTTGTTTTAGTAATTGGGCTGTGTCAACGATCGCTCTGTCTCCTATTTCATGTCCTAGAGAATCATTAATCTGCTTTAAACCATCTAAATCAACAAACAAAAGACAGCAAAATATTTCTGTACGTCGGGCAATTTTGAATTGATGATTTGCCAGCCAAAAGAAACCACGTCGATTATATAATCCTGTCAATTCATCAGTTAAAGATAGCTGCCTTACCTCTGCTTCAGCCTTCAGGCGTTCCTGAATTTCATGCTCTAGGCGTTGATTTTGCTCAAAAAGTTGTTGATGTTGCTGTTTGATGAGTAGCTGATTTCTGACTCGCATTAGCACTTCAAGTTCTTGAAATGGTTTGGTGATATAGTCTTTTCCGCCCAGTTCAAAAGCCTGCACTTTATCATTAATTTGGTCAAGGGCACTAATAAAAATAATCGGAATTTGCTCTGTTGTTTTTGATGCTTTCAACTGTTGACAAACTTCATAGCCATTCATTTCGGGCATATTGATGTCAAGTAGAATTAGATCCGGTGGATGTCGCTCGGCAGCTTGTAATGCCATTCTCCCATTGATGGATTTACGGATGGTATAACCCTGTAACTCTAGTATTTTGGTTAACAACCGTAGATTATCGGGGGTATCGTCTACGATGAGGATATTCGTTTCCGAAGGGGATTTAAGTAAATTAGGCATAATCTTTTTACTGAGTTTGGGTGAGAGTTGCGATCGCTTCCAACTCGAAGTTCTCCACCAGATATTTCAGAGCATTGACGAGAACTTGCTCCTGGTTGGGGATTTGAGCGATGAGATTGTAGAGTTCGGCATCGTTGAGATCCAAAGCTGCTTGATGCACCTGAATAATCCACTCTGGCGACATTACCTGTAAATCTTTAGCTGTTAGGGATTTCTGAATTGTTTGCTGTTCTAACCCCGATAAAGCTTTTTCACGGTAGCAGTAGCGGACTCTTAAGTAGTGTGCAATCTTCTCAAATAGGATAGCTTCTATAAATGGTTTGTTAATGTGGTCGTTGCAGCCTACTTGAATGCTGGTGGTATAGTCTTCCTCAAAGGCATAAGCCGTCACCGCAATAATCACCACGTCTTTACCTCTTTCCCCCGCTCGAATTTGTCGGGTAATTTCGTAGCCATCCACCACGGGCATTTGAATGTCCATTAAAATTAGGTGGGGGTGCCACTTTTCCCAGAGCGCGATCGCTTCATTTCCGTTCTCGGCAGCACTGACCTCAAACCCAACTGATTCCAATAACCTGATGAGCAACTGACGATTTTCTTGAAAGTCTTCCACCACCAAAATGCGATAAGTGGGCTGTCCGGGTTCTAGACCGATAACAGTGCGAGTCGTTTCCGGCGCGATGATATCTATTGAGTTGCCCAGACTCAGTAAAACCTCACAAATAAAAGTTGACCCCTGATCCAAGATACTTCGCACTGTAATATCACCACCCATTAAACGGGCAAACTGACGGCTAATCGATAAGCCTAAACCTGTACCTTGATTATGGCGACCTAGTTCTGTTTGCATGAAGGCCGCAAACACAGTTTCCAAATCAGACTGAGCGATACCACATCCAGTATCTTCAACTTCAACATGAAGGGTGATGATTGGTTGGGAATCATCGGTATAAATAGAGGGACTGCGTTCTGTTGAATCAAGTGAGTTGATGCTGGACACTCTCCCGTTCAAAACTTGTAATCGCAGGCTGACATTACCTGTTGTCGTAAATTTGATCGCATTGCTTAATAGATTGAGCAGAATTTGGCGCAGTTTTGATTCGTCACCATACACATAGCGAGGAACGCTGGTATGCTGTTGTGTTCTCAAATCAATTCCTTTCTCTAAAGCTTTGAGGGCAACCATATCTCTGATGGAGTAGATTAATTGATGCAAATCGAAACAATTTTCCGTTAGCTGTAACTGACCCGCTTCAATTTTGGACATTTCCAACACATCGTTGATCAAGGTTAGCAAGTGTTCTCCACTGCGGCTAATGATGTCTAAATCTTCTTGAAACTCAGATGGAATCTTGTTGCTGCGGTTCATCAACTGAGTAAATCCCAAAATGGCATTGAGAGGAGTTCGCAGTTCGTGGCTCATTTTAGCGAGGAACTGGCTTTTGGCGCGGTTGGCGATCGCGGCTTGTTCTGCCGCTTCTTCTAGGGCTATCTGGGAAAACTCCAGCAGTGCCAACATCAGCGTATTTCGCATCTCACTAGCGGCTTCTAGTTCGGCCATTTCCCAAGGCAAGGAAGTTTCTCTCACGGTTTCCTTCCACAGTTCAAACGACTTTCGGGGACACAATTCCATCTCTCCAATTTCATTGATTTTCACTGTATCCTGGGGGTTGCCGACCCAATTCACTGTCTGGATTTGCTCTGGTCGAAACCAGATAATGTGGTAAGACTTTTGTTTAACATGATTGAATAAAATTGAAATTGCGAGTATGCCGCTAGCTTGATCTTTAAATGCCCTCGCTTCTGGATATAAACGTGAGAGGGAATCAGTGGTAAACACTTGTTCCCCCCGGTGTTGCACCAACCACGTCACCAGATCCTGCACTTGGGTAATCGATGGCGTTTGACCAACTAATGTCAGATGACCGTCAAGTGAAATCGCCGCTCCTTGAGCATGAACTAGCTCCAGTAATTGAAAAGTATTTCGGCTCAACACTTGCTCAATAAAATTGGACTCTTGCAATAATGTTTGTTGCAGTTCATTCTGAATCCTTTTCACCCGTGTTCGGTAAAAATGCAATTCTTGTTCTTGCTTATGCACCAGTTCAATTGAGGCAAACTGTCCTAAAAATTCACAGGCTTTGCGAGTTTCATAATCCACTAGTTTCGGGCTGGAGTGGTGACAGGCAATTAATCCCCAGAGACGTTTGTCGTTGAGCAACGAAATCGTCATCGACCCAGCAACCCCCATGTTTTGTAAGTATTCAATGTGATAGTGAGACACTCCTCGTAACACAGAATTACTCAGATCCAGGGGTGTATCCGTCAGAGGATAGTTGCTGGGAATCAGGGGGATCGGGGTGTAATTGACATCAGGAATGAATCGTATCAACTTGCGGCAAAACAACTTGCGGGCTGGTGCGGGAATATCTGTCGCCATATAGTGCAGTCCCAAGTAGCTTTCTAAATGCCTCTGTTTCTGCTCCGCAATCACCACACCACTGTCGTCTGCCTTAAAGCGGTAGACCATCACCCGATCAAACCCAGTCATTCTTTTCACATCTCTGGCAAGGGTTTGAGCCATATTTTTTAGGTTAGTGGCATTACGGAGATTGGCGATCGCCCCTTGTAGACGGTGATAGAACTGGGTTGAATGGATGCTGTTGCTCGATTGCTGAGGTTCTAATTCCAGGATCAACCCATCTACTATCCGGTACATTACACCTGTGAATATTTGATTTTTCTGTTGCCAATCAGTTTGGGCAACCCTCCGCCGCGTTTTTAGTTGAAACGGATTGCAAAGCTCCAGGTTATCTTGAGCTAGATACCCAGCAAGTCGCTGCACTTGATCGCCAGAAAACAATCGTTGCAATGGTTGATCCAGCAATGCTTCTGCCGAAATCCCAAAAAACTGTTCCACATTTTCGCTAATCTGCAAGATTCTAAGGTGTGGCTCTTGCAGCATCAGCAAAATTCCATGCGGCTGAATATAGCCCGGAGCATACACCGATTCATCACTGCACACTTCTAAAGCCGTTAGTAATGAAGGGGTCAGCGAGGAGAGTGAGATCGGATTTGGTGACTGCATAGCTAAGATAAGCGGTTTTGGAAATCAAAAAGTTGTGAATATTAAGTTCAAAATTCAGACAAGGAGAATTGCCTGGAATTAGTTTAATTAGCTATTACCAGAAAGGGAAAAGGAAGAAAAACTTGGTCACAATATCCATTCTGAAGAACGTTCACCCAAATCTAGAGGAATGCTAACAGCCTTACCGAGGCGGGGGCGCTCGCGTGTTTGGGCAATAAATGTTTGTACTTGTGTTGACCCGCCCAAAGCATGAAGATAATTAGCAATGCTGTCAAGATGCTCTTGGTATTCCGCCTCACTCAAGGGAAAAGAAGCCTGCTCCACGTATTTCCACATTACTTGCAAAAATATCTTTCCCTGTGCCCGCCGGAACTGGACATCATAAGAATATCCCCACTTATCAAGCAACATCTGACGTAATTCCTGTCCTGTCATAGCTTTTCTCAATCAGATTTTACATTTAGTTATGATGTTAAGTTCCGTGACTCCAGTATGATAAGGATATAAAGAAATGTAATGCTAACAGAAAAGATGCTTTTTATATCTTGGAACAAAGAAGTATGGCATCGTTGTGAGCGCTAGCATTTCGACTTAGACAAGAGTTCCTCAAGTACAGTACTTTTGTCAAAATGCTTAACAAAATACACAAAGAGCGCGTAGATTATGGCTCAATTTTCTGAATCAGCAGACGTGCCCGATATGGGTCGTCGTCAGTTCATGAATCTGCTCACTTTTGGGACTGTCACTGGAGTAGCTCTGGGTGCATTGTATCCCGTTGTCAACTACTTTATTCCACCGGCTGCTGGTGGTGCTGGTGGCGGTACAACGGCAAAAGATGAGCTAGGTAACGATGTTAGCGTCACCAAATTTCTAGAAAACCGGAATGCAGGCGATCGCAACCTAGTCCAAGGACTTAAGGGAGATCCTACCTATATTGTGGTAGACAGCAAAGAGGCGATCAAAGATTATGGCATTAACGCCATCTGCACTCACTTAGGTTGTGTCGTCCCCTGGAACGTTGCTGAGAACAAATTCAAATGTCCTTGTCATGGTTCCCAGTATGACGAAACTGGTAAGGTTGTTCGGGGCCCAGCACCACTGTCTTTGGCTTTAGCCCATACCAATGTAAGCGACGACAAAATCGTTTTGACCCCTTGGACTGAAACCGACTTCCGCACCGGTGATGCTCCTTGGTGGAGTTAATAATTTTGTCCTTAGTTCTTAGTCATTCGTCCTTTGTTCAGGGCTTAATGACTAATGACTAATGACCAATGACTAATGACAAATTCAATCGTTGCCCTTATTAGAGATGAGAAATGTTTTCCGAACAGCGAGGTTAACTCGCAGTGCTAGAGCGATCGTAAAAACATTGCTCATAGCGATCGCCACTGTGACATTTTACTTCACCAGCGATCTAGCCCTTCCCCAATCAGCTGCCGCCTATCCATTTTGGGCACAGCAAACCTATCCCGAAACCCCCCGCGAACCAACCGGGCGGATTGTTTGTGCCAACTGTCACCTAGCCGCCAAAGTTACAGAAGTAGAAGTTCCTCAATCGGTTCTACCTGACACTGTATTCAAAGCTATAGTGAAAATCCCTTACGATCTTTCCGCCCAGCAAGTTGGTGCCGATGGTTCTAAGGTTGGCTTGAACGTCGGTGCTGTACTGATGCTACCTGAAGGCTTTAAGATTGCTCCCGAAGACCGTATTTCTGAGGAACTTAAAGAAGAAATTGGCGACACTGCCTTCCAACCCTACAGCGAAGACAAAGAAAATGTCGTCATCGTCGGCCCCTTACCTGGTGAACAGTATCAGGAAATCATCTTCCCAGTTCTTTCTCCCAACCCCGCAACCGACAAAAACATCCACTTCGGTAAATATTCAGTTCACGTAGGTGGTAATCGGGGACGCGGACAAGTTTATCCTACTGGCGAAAAGAGCAACAACAGTGTTTACAACGCTTCCGCTACTGGCACAATTACCAAGATTGCCAAAGAGGAAGATGGAGATGGTAACGTCAAATATCTAGTAAACATCCAACCTGAATCTGGCGATGTTGTTGTTGATACGGTTCCTTTAGGGCCAGACCTGATTGTTTCCGAAGGGCAAGCAGTTAAGACTGGTGATGCTTTGACCAACAACCCGAACGTCGGTGGATTCGGTCAAATAGATGCAGAAATCGTACTGCAAGATGCCTCTAGAGTCAAATGGATGATTGCGTTCGTCGCTCTTGTAATGTTGGCTCAAGTTATGCTTGTGCTGAAGAAGAAGCAGGTTGAAAAAGTTCAAGCTGCTGAGATGAATTTCTAAATTCTTTGCTAAATCATTATTTGTAAGACAGGCAATATGCCTGTCTTTTTTATATGTTATGCCTCCAAGTGCATTTCTTAGTTAGATTAGAAACTAATAATGAATGTTAATCTTGATTAAGATGAGGGCATTATGATGAGAATTTTCCTTGATTTTTGGATGAATGATGTTATGCAGAATCCTTATAAACTAATTCCTTATACTCAATAGATGAGCTATGAAATGGATAATTTACTAGCTGATGTAATTATAGATTAATAGCTTTTTTTTAAATTAATTAGATTAGTTAATTTACCAAACGCCAAATGATTAGTAGCTGTATTTAAAGTTAGAAATATGGGGACAGATATACATCTTTATGCAGAGACTCATAAAAATGGAAATTGGGAACCGATTCCCGAACCTGTAAAAAAAGAATGGTCTAAAGGAAAAACTATACCTGTAGAATCTACTGAAATTGGACGACCCTATGAATTATTTGCGGCACTTGCTGGCGTTTGTCAAGATAATCTACGCCGGACAATGTACGCTGTCGTAGAGCCGATTTCAGAACCACGAGGTTTTCCTGAAGATATGAATGATTTCTACAAGAAGTTTTTTCAGAAAACCAAATTGGTTATTGCTTCAAGAGATTATAGATTATGATTGGGACAATCAGTATGTAACCCAATGGGCATACGTAAAACATCAGTATGCACACTTATTTCAGGATAATGCTTCGTTTCCGGCTGAGTTTCCAGAAGGAGAACCGCTATATTTTGTACTGCCGAACTGGAAACAAGAACCTGAAACAACTGAAGTATCTTGGGTGACAAGTTATAAAGAATATGTAGGTTGTTCTGAACAGTTTATTGAAGAACTTCTCGAATTAGGTTCTCCTCATGAGATTAGAATAATTTTCTGGTTTGATGCATAAGTTAAACTCTGATAATTAAAACGAAGATTAACCACCAATTAGATACAGCTAAAATTAGCGAAAATTGAAGCCCACAGCAAATGATTAACAAAGAAATTGCCGAGCATTATCTATAGGGTAATAATTTTCATGGCGATAGGATTTTGAGCGATATTATTGAATCTAGCCCTAGTTGAGTTGAGGTATCCGACCATGACAGCCTCAGTAGAGTATATCCCTGTTACCCCAATTGAGTACCCAGATGAGGACGGTAAGCCAATGGCTGAAGGTGATATTCAATGCAGTTACTTGACTTATGCGAGAAATGCGCTAAGGATTTATTTCCAAAATCACCCAGATGTATACGTCGCTGGTAATCTATTTATTTACTACGAAAAAGGTTATCCAGAATCGGTTGTCGCACCAGATGTATTTGTGGTGTTTGGAGTGGAAAACCGTGACAGACGCTCTTACAAAACCTGGGAAGAAAATAATCAAACCCCAAATTTTATTCTAGAGATTACCTCAAAAACCACCCGCAGCAAAGACCAAGGTGCAAAGAAAGGAATTTACGCCTTTTTGGGAGTGCGTGAATATTTCCAATATGACCCCACTGGCGATTATCTCAATCCCCAACTTCAGGGTTTACAGTTGGTTGATGGAAATTATTTCCCAGTCGTAACCAATATCTTGCCAGATGGTACAGTGTCCCTATCCAGTCAAGTTTTAGGGCTAGAATTGCGTTTAGAGTCAGGCAAACTGCGCTTTTACAATCCAGCGACGGGTCAAATACTCCTAACTCATGAAGAGGAAGCAGCTGCACGACAAGCCGCAGAAGAGGCTCGACAGCAAACAGAGCAAAAAGCGCAAAGATTAGCTGCTAAACTCCGAGAATTAAATATTGATCCAGATAGCCTTTAGCTAATAATATAGGGTGAGCAATGCCCACCCTACTGCTGTTGATTATTTTGATGTGAGACTATAGCGGACGGTAGACGCGATAGTTGATTTCGGGGAAGATATTATCCATTAACTCGACTTTTTCCAACCAACCACTGTCAACTTTGCCAACTTTCACATCTTCATAAAGCTTATTGAAGCGCATCAGGTGCGATCGCGTCCGTCTAATTGCATAGGGTACCATTGTTCCCGTCCGCATAATAAATGCCCAGTCAGAAGATTGTGCTAATAGCAGTTCCCGCGCCGCTTGGTTAAGCGCTTTCCACTGCAATTCATCCTCTGGTTCCAGGTGCGAGATTTCAATCATCCGTTCAGCAGCTTTGTGCAAATGTGGATAAATCCACGCATTGGTTTCATTCAACCAATATTCGTGGAAACCCTTGAAACCCCAACTCGACTGCGAAGGACGACAGACTTGCTGCGTTGGCTGATCTCGCAAATAGTCTGCTAAATGGGTCATTTGATATGTTTTTTGGTCATACCACGACTTGCGGAATAGGTAATCGATGAACCAGGGGCCTTCATACCACCAATGTCCAAATAACTCTGCGTCATAAGGCGAAACGATAATTGGCGGGCGCTGCATTATACCATAAAGATGCTCAGATTGCCGCTCTCGGTTATACATAAAATTATCAGCGTGTTCTGCTGCCTTTTCCCTAGCCCAATAAGGATCGTAGAGTGCCTTATCTGATAGACCTAAGCCACGCCCTGTAATTTTGTGATACTTAATGCCCGTGTTTTTCCGTTGGCCATTGGGCATGATGTAGGGCTTGATGTACTCATATTCTGCTTCCCAGCCCAAATCTTTGTAAAATTCTCGATATTCCGCCGCCCCAGGATAGCCTACCTCAGAAGACCATACCTGTTGGGAAGATTCATGATCTCGACCAAAGACAGCAACACCAGTTTCTGTATAAATTGGCGCATAAGTCCCAAAGCGCGGACGGGGACGGGCGTAAAGGATGCCATGCCCATCTGTGAGGAAGTAGCGTAACCCCGCATCAGCTAGCATCCGGTCTAAACCTTCATAGTAGGCACATTCCGGCAACCAAATACCTCTGGGTGCTTGTCCAAAGTTTTGTTCGTAATGCTCGCAAGCTACCTGGATTTGCGCCCACACCGCCTCTGGATACATTTTCATCAAGGGCAAATAGCCGTGAGTAGCGCCACAAGTGATGATTTCCAGGTTGTTACTGTCTTGGAATTTCTTAAAAGCTGTTACCAAGTCACCGTTGTAGCGTTCCCATAGCTGACGCGCTTCACTAAACTCAGTAGCGTAATGTTCGGCTAAATAACGAAGATGCCCGTTGTTTACATTATGTTCTGCTTCTAGTGCTATAAGTTCTTCTAGTTGGGCTAAGTGTGCTTCATAACGTTCTTGAAGCAGAGGATCGCGGAGCATTGACACGAGAGGAGGTGTCATGCTCATCGTGATTTTAAAGTCGATACCGTCTCGCTTTAAGCCTTCAAATACTTTCAATAATGGAATGTAGGTTTCTGTGATGGCTTCATAGAGCCATTCTTCCTCCAGCACGTAGTCACTTTCCGGGTGACGAACGAAGGGCAGATGTGCGTGGAGTACAAGCGCGACGTAGCCGATAGACATAGTGATTTTGGGGTGATACTTGTAAGTTGAAGGTCGAGAGGTTTGGCTGAAATTAACAATATTTTAAGACTTTATGGGGATCGTAAGAATAGTTTTCAATTGAGTTAAAGATAGTGTGTGTACGTACACAACAATGTTATGCCGTTATGCACCCACTACGTGTTGTTGTTAACTAGTTGTAAAACCTTCCTATTTGCTTATTGTATAAGCCTGTACTGAAAATATTTACTCAGGTTTACCAACAGAGGCAGTTATTACCGATCGCTTTTGGTGTCTCCTCCTGGGAGAGTTTACTTCAAGAGCATCAGTGACAGGTTGGAATTATGAACAATTTGTCAATAAGTAATAGTGCTTAAAAGTATCGTAGACAAGCCTCTCCTACCACTTCGTGGAAGCAAGCTATACGTCAGCGTCTCTGTTCGCGCAGCGTCTCCGACAGGAGAAGGAGAAGAGAAGGCTTTACGCTACGCGATCGCAAATCATAAATCCAAATCTGATGAGATAATCTTGCAATAATAATTTTTATATATTTGCTATTGCTGAATTCTAGAGCTTTTGCATAGCAGGCGATGTCTACGACGGGCTACGTCTATGCACGATTATTTTCTAATCACAAATACAAGACCCATTTTTTCTAATAGGATAGCTTGTATTGATTGCCTCATGAGGCTTCTGGCAATCGCCCTCCCGGAAAGTGACAAAATAGGGATACTGCGGGTAAGTGCTAACCCAAAGTTTGCTAGTCAGCCTTTAAACTCGCAAACCTGTGATTCCCGCAACCCAGAAACCCGAACAATTACATATTGGATCAAGACTTGCAGCCAGATGAGTGTTGCACTGATCGCCCAAAAAGCCGATCCTGTAAAAAAGCCGACAAAGTAAAGTCTTCCTTTATATAGAAGTGCGTAGGCTAGGCGCATCCCGTCGTAGACATCGCACTCCTTATTCTTCATCGCGATATAATTCCTGCAAGTCCTGTAACTGAGTCTTGCGGGAAATTCGGCGATATTTTTTACTTTCTAGCTTGGGTTCGTATTGACTCTGCCCTTTGCCTTTGCTTTTTAACTTCATGGTGGATTCAGGATCGGCTTGTTGGTGCAGCTGAGTTTGATGAGCGATCGCAGCATCCAAAAATTCTAAATAATGTTCATATCGTTCCCAGTCTCCCCGCACCACACACTCAGGCTCGTCTCGATGCAGACAATCACTAAACCGACAGCTAGCAACTGCTAACCGCTTTCTTGCTTCTGGGAAATAATGGATTAATTCTTCTGGTACACAATCCATATCCGGCTGATTAAAGCCGGGAGTGTCTGCAAGCAAACCACCGCTAGGCAACTCAAATAATTCTATATGGCGAGTGGTATGACGACCACGAGCTAGTTTGCCAGAAACTTCTCCTACGCGCAACTTTGCCGAGTCAATTAACGTATTAATTAAGCTGGATTTACCAACGCCGGAAGGCCCAGCAATGACGGTAATTTTATTGCTTAAATATCTGCCTGCTTGGTCAGTATTTATACCATCTTTGACACTGATAAATATTGGCTGATAGCCCCAACCGAGAAGGCGATCGCTAACTTTTTGCTGTTCTGGCTCTGAAATTAAATCACTTTTATTCAAACATAAAAGCACATCTAAGCCAGTAGACTCAGCCTTAATCAGAAACCGACTCAGTTGATAAGGTTCCAAAGGTGGATCGGCAACGGCAAATACCAATAAAATTTGGTTGACATTGGCGATCGCTGGACGATCTAATTCGCTGTGACGGGGTAAGACATCAGCGATCGCTCCCCGTCCTCCAGCCCAATCTGGCTCTTCAACCACAACGCGATCGCCTACCATCACCTGTTGTCCGATTTTTTTCAGCCGTGTTCGGCGAGTACAGAGGAGGAGAGGGGGATAAGGAAGATGAGAATCTTGATCCCCCATCTCCCTCATCTCCCTCTGCTCTTGATCCAGCTGTACTCGGTAAAAATTAGCCTGTACAGCAAGCACCGTACCCAATAACTGTCCAGTTTCAGCAAAATTTTCCCCTGTCATTGGCCAGCAACTGGACGACGCACTAACAGAGAAAAATAATTAGTACAGTCTGTAATTTGTTCCACCACATAACCTGCCATTGTCAGACTATCGGGAACCTGCTCAATCGGCTCACCTGGGTCTAGCCAGACTTCTAGCAAACCTCCCAATGGCATTTTTTCCAGACGTAGTTTTGTCCGGACAAAATTAATTGGGCAAGGGGTGCCACGTAAATCAAGTTGAGCATCGGGAGTTAACAGAGAAGAGGGCATCATTACTTAAATAAATTTCCCAAAAATCCTCCTAGACCGCCTTCACCAGTACGATCTCCCTTAATTTTAGCCAGCTTCTCCAAAAGTTCCCTCTCCTCTGGGGTTACTTTGTTGGGAATATCAATTAATACGTTCAGCATGTGATCCCCACGACTGACAGGATTACCCAAGCGAGGTACGCCGCGATTTTCTAACTTCATTACCGTATTTGGCTGAGTTCCAGCTGGAATAATCAGTTCTACAGGGCCATCTACCGTATCTACCTCTAACCGACAACCTAAAATCGCTTGTAGGTAGCTAACTTTGATTTCCGAAAGAATATTAATCCCATCCCGTTGGAATTCTTCGTCTTCATTTACGAACAAGTAAACGTATAAATCCCCAGGAGGTCCACCACGTTGACCAGCATCTCCTTCACTAGAAATCCGCAAGCGAGTGCCATTATCCACCCCTGCTGGAATGGTAATTTTGAGTTTCTTGGTGACTTGATTTGCGCCCTTCCCATCACAGGCATCACACTTGTCTTCGATTACCATCCCTGTCCCATTACAGGTGGGACAAGTCGAGACTTGGGTGAAACTGCCAAAGGGTGTTCTAGTGACACGGCGGACTTGACCCGATCCGCTACAAGTCGAACAAGTCCGGGGGCGGGTTCCAGGTTTAGCACCAGAACCGCTACAGACTTCACAATTTTCTAAATGTGAAATACGAATTTCTTTTTCGCCACCAAATACCGCTTCCCGAAAGTCTAACTTCAGGTCTAGTCGCAGATCATCGCCCCTCGCAGGCCCACTGCGCCGTCTTTGTTGCGTGGGACTACCCATACCGCCAGCAAAGCCACTAAAAATGCTTTCAAAAATATCGGCAAAACCACCCATATCGCCGACATCTTGGAAGCCAGCGCCAGCACCTGACACACCCTCTGGCCCAAAGCGATCGTAACGAGCGCGGGTTTCTGGTTCCGAGAGTACTTCATAAGCGCGGTTAATTTCTTTAAAGCGATCCTCCGCCCCCGGCTCTTTGTTCACATCTGGGTGATACTTCCGGGCTAAACGGCGATAAGCTTGCTTGAGTTCTTCTTTGTCGGTGTCACGAGAGACACCCAGGATTTCATAATAGTCGCGGGCCATATAGCAAAGGTAAAAGTTAGAAGGAAGAAAGCAGAAGTCAGCAGAACGTCACTCACGGTCACTTGCTACTTTACGGTAAGGCATTTTGCTTTACAGAATATGTAAGAGCAACACACTATCCTTTAAAGGGCGATTTGCCGGAGGTTAGGCAGAAGGTAAAATTAATTTTTGTTAATAACTGATTTTAACCTTTACCTTTTACAAAAATCACCGACAAATCTTGAGCAACAGGTGCTTTCCTCGTGGGAGACGACAAAAGCTATAGAAGTTATGATCAGCGGAAGTCGCTGCTCAGACTTCATCACTGCCGAGTCGGTTGTCTCTTTTACAATTGTGCTACGTAGGAGAGGAAAACCCCGCCCATTAACCAGAGGTGCTAGCCGCACCATTCGGTGTGGAAAACCACCCTTATGCAATGAAAGTGTATTTTAATCGGCATACTGCCTAGCAGTAATTTGCCTCTACAATCTAGCAAACCCCAGGGGTCTTGTGAAACTTCGCTAAATCTACAATCAATATTAGATATATTAAAATGTCTTAATAAAAATCTGCAACTTTAGGATATTGGGAATTGGGAATTTGGAAGAGGACTTGGGGACAAGGAGAATTGGGGACAAGGGGAAAGACTTGTCCCCAATTCTCACCTCTTGTCCCCTTGTCCCCCTGCTCCCCATTCCCCATTCCCCAATCCTTAATCTATCGCCTCATAATCAACTTGTGCGGTACTTTCTTCGTCAAAATCAAAGTTGAATTGTGGTATTAGTGTACCGTTCATTGGTGAGTCTACTTCTGGGGTAAAGAGACTAGCTGAAGCCTCCTCAATCTCATCTGCTTGGCTGTTAGCTCGGTTATAGACATCAGCACCAATTGCAAACAGGGTTTGTTGGAAGTCGTCTAAGCGCTGCTTAAATTCCACGGTGGAGATGCTGGAGTCAATCATTGCAGCTTGGAGTTGTGAAACTTTTTCACTGGCCAAGGTTTTCATCTGATCGCCGATAAAGTTGCTATTATCCTTGATGGTAGATTCGTAACTGAACAACAGATTATCTGCTTGGTTTTTGAGTTCAACCAGTTCTTTACGTCTTCTATCTTCTTCAGAAAACAGTTCGGCCTCTTGGCGCATCCGTTCGACTTCGTTAGTACTCAAACCACCTGTATTGGTAATTCTGATACTCTGTTCTCTACCTGTACCTTTGTCTTGGGCAGAAACCTTCAAGATGCCGTTGACATCAATTTCAAAAGATACTTCAATTTGTGGCACACCACGGGGCGATGGGGGAATTCCTGCTAGCAGAAACTTGCCAAGACTCTTGTTATCCCGTGACATTGCCCGTTCACCTTGGAGAATGTGAATTTCTACCGAGGTTTGCCCATCAACTGCTGTGGAAAAAATTTGTGACTTACTAGTAGGAATTGTGGTGTTGCGTTCAATAATTTTGGTGAATACTTCACCCAAGGTTTCAATTCCCAAAGACAGAGGGGTGACATCCAAAAGTAAGAGATTATCTACTTCACCACCCAACACCCCTGCTTGGATAGCTGCTCCCAATGCTACCGCTTCGTCAGGGTTGATAGAGCGATCGGGAGCTTTGCCATTGAAAAACTTAATCAGCGCGTTTTGGACTGCGGGAATTCGGGTAGAACCACCTACTAAAATAATCCGATCTATGGCTGATGGTTTGAGATCCGCATCTTTGAGTGCTTGGATCATCGGTTCGATGGTCGCTTCAATTAATTGTCCTGCAAGCTCTTCAAATTTAGAGCGGCTGAGTTCCATTTCCAGATGCTTTGGACCGGTTTCATCAGATGTGATAAAAGGCAGATTAATGGAGGTATTAACCATGCTGGAGAGTTCAATTTTCGCCTTTTCTGCTGCTTCCCGTAGGCGTTGCAGTGCCATCTTATCTTGGGAAAGATTGATTTTTTCGTCTTGCTGAAAGCGTTCCATCAGCCAAAGCACGATCGCATTATCAAAGTCGTCTCCACCTAAGTGGTTGTTACCACAAGTCGCCTTAACTTCAAAAACGCCATCCCCAAGTTGCAGGATCGATACGTCAAAAGTACCGCCTCCTAAGTCGAATACTAAAATTAGCTGCTCTTGGTCTTGCTTTTCCAATCCGAAAGCTAAAGCCGCAGCTGTTGGTTCATTGATGATTCGCAGAACTTCTAATCCTGCAATTGTGCCTGCATCTTTAGTAGCTTGTCTTTGAGCATCTGTAAAATATGCAGGTACGGTGATCACTGCCTGAGTGACTTCTTCACCCAAGAAGTTTTCCGCATCCTGCTTAAGCTTTTGCAGGATCATGGCGGATAGTTCTTGTGGCGTATAATTTTTTGAGCGGATTTGGACATCAACGGTATCGTCTCGACCTTTGACACAGTTGTAGGGTACACGTTCGCGTTCTATATCAGTCTCTTCCCAACGCCGCCCGATGAATCGTTTAATACTGTAAATTGTGTTTTCGGCATTGGTTACGGCTTGGCGCTTTGCCAATTGACCAACCAAGCGATCGCCACTTTTGCCAAATCCCACAATACTTGGAGTAGTTCGTCCACCTTCAGAATTGGAGATCACCAGTGGTTGACCGCCCTCCAAAACTGCGACGCAACTATTAGTAGTGCCTAAGTCGATTCCAATAACTTTTCCCATATTCGCCAGTATTTTTACTGAGTCTTCCTGCTGTAATATGTCGCGGACTAACTTTTTAGCTCCGAACTAAGGCTAGCGGATAACGTCTGTGGAACCCATTTTGCTGGTAGCAAGAGGAAGTTGAAACACAGAAAGTTATCCAAAGCCTTGTCCAAGTTTTAGGTACGCGATGCTCGTCCTTGCTAGAACCCAGGCACTTTTGGTCAGCGAGACGAGCGACTACAGCTTAACTGTTGGCTGGACTCGACTGATCTTCCTCCGTAGAAGGTGTATCTTCCTTTGGAGCAGCTACTTTGACCATTGCATGGCGTAGCACACGTTCGCCCAAGTAATATCCGCGCACTAACTCTTCTAACACTGTTCCTTCAGGATGTTCATCCGTAGGTTCCCGCATTACTGCTTCGTGCAGGTTAGGATCAAATTCTTGACCTTCAGGACGCATTGGTGACACACCCAACCGCTTCAGGCTATCTACTAATTGTTTGTAAACGCCTTGGTAGCTTTTGTGCATGGTCATTTCGCCATCAGATTGAGGTTTGAGGTGCGATCGCGCCCGCTCAAAATTATCGACCACTGGCAGCAATTCTAGAATCGTGTTCCGCTTCATCTGCGTCTCTAGCTCTTCTTTTTCTTTGCTAGTACGTTTCCGGTAATTCTCAAAATCAGCAGCAATCCGCATATATTGAGTACTGCGCTCTTCTAGCTGCGTTTTGAGAGACTCAATTTGTTGAGTGAGTTCTGCCAAAGCTGCCGTTTCCACTCCAGTGTTCTCGGTTGCAGCAACACCAGTTTCTGGATTGAAAGTAGCTGCATCTCCCGATACATTAGTTTGGGCTGACACTTGCTCTGTCACCTCGCTATCAGATTCATTGAAATTAATTTGGGCTGGGAAGTCACTCTTCATTGCTTGCTTTACCTCTGTTGGTTCACCCAATTGCTGGCTAGTATTGTTTATCTGTTTATTTTCATCCATCATTGTCCACTCATTCCAGATGCTTGCTATTTATGGCAGTGTATCTCCATTGTTTGCAACCGTCGTCATCCACGACTTGCAACTGAGGCTGATTTTTTTGCCGACAAGTTTCTGGAAGTGATGTAACCATTTTCTTATTGTGACAAATGGTGAACACGTTCGCGTAGGCACTATTAAGGCGGGAACCCGAACGAGTAGTCTACCTCTAGGAGTAAGTGATTTGGAAGAGTGGCAAGAGGCAGTATCTTTAATTTTGTTAGCGCAGCATTAGTTAGCGCGCATACTCTGTAAGAGTTGCAAGCTACGCTTTTAGCGTCTCATAGAAAGCGTCATTTTGAATTCCAAGCGTACTCCTTTGGTAAAGCAAGCGACTTGACTCAGGACTTTTTTGGGAAATGAGAATTCTATCTCACAGGCTGGGAATACTTTAAGCAGAGGTTCCCCTACTCATTCGCTCATTTATGACTTACTCGTCACCACAACGGCGCAGTACCGCTCTAACTACCAGAACAGAGTTTTCGCCCTTTGGCAACAAGCTAGTGCAATCTGGCTATGTCAATACCGAACAGATGAGGCAGGCACTAATTGAAAGCCGCAAATCTGGCCGACCCTTAACGGAAGTACTAGAGTCAATTACTGGGCAACAACTATCACCTGAGTTGCTCAGGCAATACAAAAAACAGCAGCTATTTGAACTTAAAATACTATACGGTGTTGAATTCCTCGATCCGGAAGTCAACTCCATTGGCAACACGATGATGGGGAACCTGATTGAAACCCTCATCCCAGTGGATATCTGCCGTCGCCATCGTTTAGTACCACTATCGAAACACGAAGACCAAACCCCGCCCTCAGTTTTAGTGGCGATGGTCGCTCCAGATAATCTAGAAGCTTCCGATGACCTGAACCGCATCTTGCGCCCCCAAGGACTGGCATTACAGCGCATGGTGATTACACAGGAAGACTACCAGCAGCTAATCAACCAATATCTGGATGAAATGGCTGTTCGGCAAAAGCACCTCGAACAAGAAAAGTTTACAGATATTAATCAGGATTTAGAAAACCTCGGAAATCTTGATCTTGCAGATGCTCCTGAAGAAATGGAGGCTGATTTAGGAGCAGCGATGAAGGGTGCGGAGGATGCCCCAGTAATCAACCTAGTCAACAGAATCCTTGCTAAAGCCTTACATGAGGGCGTTTCTGACATTCATATCGAACCGCAAGAAGAAAACTTACGCATCCGCTTTCGGAAGGATGGGGTACTGAAGGAAGCTTTCGATCCCCTACCGAAAAAAATCATCCCGGCGGTGACAGCCCGATTTAAAATCATCGCCAATCTAGACATTGCTGAACGCCGTCTACCCCAAGATGGACGTATCCGCCGGATGTTTGAGGGACGTAAGGTGGACTTCCGGGTGAATACCTTGCCCAGCCGCTACGGGGAAAAGGTGGTACTGCGGATTTTGGATAACTCCTCCACCCAACTGGGATTAGATAAGTTAATTACCGATCCAGAGACTTTACATATTGTCCAGGATATGGTTAGCCGTCCCTTTGGGCTAATTTTGGTAACTGGGCCAACTGGTTCTGGGAAAACAACCTCGTTGTATTCTGCACTATCAGAAAAGAACGATCCCGGAATTAATATCAGTACTGTAGAAGACCCAATTGAGTACAGTCTTCCAGGGATTACTCAAGTACAGGTGATTCGGGAAAAAGGGCTAGATTTTGCTACTGCTCTGCGGGCTTTCTTGCGACAAGATCCAGATGTGCTACTGGTGGGTGAAACGCGGGATAAGGAAACGGCAAAAACAGCTATTGAAGCTGCCTTGACTGGTCACTTAGTATTAACTACTTTACATACCAATGATGCCCCAGGTGCGATCGCTCGTTTGGGAGAAATGGGGATTGAGCCTTTCATGGTTTCTAGTTCGCTAATTGGCGTTCTAGCTCAACGTTTGGTGCGGCGTGTATGTTCTGAATGTCGTATTCCCTACACTCCTACAACCGAGGAACTGGCTCGTTATGGTCTATCAGCTTCTTCTGATGTCGCAATCACCTTCTATAAGGCTAACAGTTTGACATTAGATGCGAGCGCCGAAGCCAAAACCAAAAATCAGCTTTGCTCAAAATGTAATGGTGTTGGCTACAAAGGTCGTTGTGGTGTTTATGAAGTCATGCGAGTCACTGAAACTCTGCAAACTCTGATCAACGAAGATGCACCCACGGAACGCATCAAGGAAGTGGCAATAGAAGAGGGCATGAAAACCTTGCTGGCTTATAGTTTGGACTTAGTGCGTGAGGGTTCCACCACTCTAGAAGAAGTAGAACGAGTGACGTTTACTGATACTGGTTTGGAAGCAGAGTTAAAAGCCAAACGCAAGACTGGTCTTACCTGCCGCAGTTGTGATGCCACATTGAAACAAGAATGGCTGGATTGTCCCTACTGTATGACATCTCGGTTTTGAGACTAGTCATTAGTCATTGGTCATTGGTCATTAGTTGATGCTTAGTAACTTTAAACAAATGACAAAGGACAAATGACAAAGGACAAACAATAAACATTAAAAGGAAGCAGAATTATGGAAATGATGATTGAAGATTTGATGGAACAGTTGATTGAACTGGGTGGCTCGGATATGCATTTATCCGCAGGTTTGCCTCCCTACTTCCGCATCAGTGGCAAACTCACTCCCATCGGTGAGCATGTATTGACAGCCGATCAATGTCAAAGGCTGATTTTTAGTATGCTCAACAACACTCAGCGTAAAACCTTAGAGCAAAACTGGGAACTGGATTGTTCTTATGGTGTTAAAGGTTTGGCACGTTTCCGGGTCAATGTTTATAAAGAACGTGGTTCTTATGCTGCTTGCTTACGGGCATTAAGTTCTAAGATTCCTAACTTTGAAAAATTAGGTCTGCCAGATATCGTAAGGGAAATGACAGATAAGCCCAGAGGACTGATTCTGGTGACAGGGCCTACTGGTTCCGGGAAGACAACTACCCTAGCAGCGATGATCGACTTGATTAACCGCACTAAAGCAGAGCATATTTTAACGGTGGAAGACCCAATTGAATTTGTCTACGAACCAATTAAAAGCTTGGTTCACCAACGACAACTGGGTGAAGATACTAAGAGCTTTGCTAACGCTTTGAAAGCAGCTTTGCGGGAAGATCCAGATATTGTTCTGGTGGGAGAAATGCGCGATTTGGAAACGATTTCTTTGGCGATTTCCGCAGCAGAAACAGGACACTTGGTATTTGGTACTCTGCACACCAGTTCTGCCGCCCAGACAGTTGACCGGATTATTGACGTTTTCCCCCATGAAAGACAAACCCAGGTGCGGGTGCAGTTATCTAACTCGTTAGTGGCAGTATTTAGCCAAACGTTGGTGTCCAAGAAAAACCCGAAACCTGGTGAATATGGTCGGGTGATGGCTCAAGAAATTCTGATTGTCACTCCTGCTATTTCCAACTTGATTCGAGAAGGCAAAACATCTCAAATTTACTCAGCTATTCAAACTGGCGGCAAATTGGGGATGCAAACTCTGGAGAAAGTTTTAGCTGATTTTTACAAATCAGGAACGATTTCCTTTGAAGCCGCGATGTCTAAAACTTCTAAGCCAGATGAAATCCAACGTCTCATCGGGAATTCTACACCGCAAGCAGGCGCAGGTGCAAAATCCGGTGCGGCTGCCAAAGCGCATTAAAGGAACTGGGGAAATCAGGGAGATGAGGAAATAAAGATGAAGTTGCAGTAAGTCTTTCCCTTATGTCTCATACCCAATGAATAACAACTATTTTGAATTTATTTATGCCAACCTTTGTTGCCCGTGTTCGGGATTCTCAAGGAAAATCTCGAACAGAAAAAATTGTTGCCGAATCCTTAGTACAAGCTCGTACTAATCTGAGAGATCAAGGTTTTGTAATCCAAGAACTCAAACAATTTCAAGGATTTCAGCCAAATTTTGATTTAAAAAAAATCCAGAATTCCTTTGTTAAGGTTTCTGTGAAAGACAAAGCCGTTTTTTCGCGTCAATTTGCCGTTTTGATGAATGCGGGAGTTGCGATCGTTAGAAGTCTAGGGGTACTTTCCGAACAGTGTAGTAATACTAAACTCAAACAAGCCCTAATTGAGATTAGCAACGATGTGCAAAGCGGAATGAATCTTTCAGAGTCAATGCGGAAGCATCCTGACTGTTTTGATGGATTATATGTGAGTATGATTCAAGCTGGCGAAGTTGGTGGTGTTCTAGACGAAGTATTGAATCGTTTAGCCAAGTTGTTAGAAGATGTTGCCCGCTTACAAAATCAAATTAAATCAGCATTGTCTTATCCAAGTGTTGTAGGTTTTATTGCACTTGCTATCTTTTTGGGTATGACCATTTTTCTGATTCCCGTTTTTGCGAAGATTTTTACAGAAATCGGAACTACATTACCACCTCTAACGCAATTTTTGATGGATGCTAGTCTATTTTTGAGAAGTCCGAAGGTTTTCGTGCTTATCGCTGCTCTTATAGGAGCAAAAATTGGCTTCACACAATACGGTAAAACTCCTGTTGGTCGCTTAACAATTGATCGTTTTTCTCTCAAGATGCCGTTGTTTGGTGACTTAATTCAAAAATCTGCGGTTGCCCGCTTTAGCCGAACTTTTGGTTCTTTAACTCGTTCAGGTGTACCGATTTTAACTTGCTTAGAAATTGTCCGAGATACATCAGGAAACGTAGTTATTGCCAATGCGATAGACACAGCCCGTATAGAGATTCAACAAGGAGGTATGATTAGCATTGCATTACAAAAAGATAGTGTTTTTCCGGCTATGGCAATTCAGATGATTAGTATCGGAGAAGAAACTGGAGAATTAGATGGAATGTTGATGAAAGTTGCCGATTTCTATGAAGATGAAGTCGAGCAGGCAGTAAAAGCAATGACCAGTATTTTGGAACCAGTTATGATTGTATTTGTAGGGGGTATGGTTGGAACTATTTTGCTAGCAATGTATTTGCCTATGTTTGCGGTATTTGAAAAGTTGGGATAGAGGATTAAAAGTTAAGACTTATAAGTTATGAGTTAGGAATTAAAACTTTTTATTTCTCGCTTTTAACTCCTAACTGATTAATTTTATTCTTAACTCCTAACTCCTAAGTCCTCACTATTTAATAAACTATGACTGTGCAAAAATCTTACTACGAAGCGAGTTTGGCAGAGTACAGCAATCATCTAGCTGCGATCGCCTTACTAAAGCAATATCGGCCATACTTAGAGATGATTCCCAGTCTGCGCCGTCCAGATGAAAGTGTTATCACTATCCCTTTGCCAATTGTCCGTCTTCGCAATACTGCGACAACAACTCCACAAACAATCTGCTTACCCTGTGATGTAGCAATTTTGATGTGCGATCCTGAGTGGAAGATCAAAACTGGAGCCGAGATTTTAGTCTTTATTCATCGCGCTCACGAGGACTTTTCTGATTTGTTAGGACGTTGGCGACAAACCCAAGTTTTCCTGGACAATGATTATGAATGGTTAATGCCTCTCCGTCACAGTCATATTTTGAGCGAGGGCGCTAATATTATATATCCTTTGTTCGTTGTGTTTAGTGATACTTTAGAACGTATCCAACGAGGACTCGTAGGGGCGGAACTTCCATTTATTATGCAAACACCAGATTTGCTGCTTGAAGAGGATGTGACAGATATTTTTTGTCCAGAAATCCCACCAGCTTAGAAAAAATTAGGAGTTAAGAGTTTTCAATTGCAACTTTTAAACAAAACCAGAGATTTTTAAGTCTCAAGTTTAGTTTTTAACTCCTAACACCTGTACAGACGCGATTAATCGCGTCTCTCCTAATTATTACCTCACAAATTGGGGCATAATTTCAGCAGCAGTGAATATTCCATAGATGCCACGTTGGTGCAATTGTCTACCAGCTTTGAGATAGCCAAAGGCAGGGCCGCAGACATTAGCTGCCATGCTGGTTTCATCTCCTAGAGTAAAGGTATGGGTGGAAATCTTACCTTCAAAGGTGCGTCCTGTTACCTTAACGTTGGTGCTGAGGGGCTTTTTCGGATTGCGAGTATCGACTACACCACCAACAGTAACGCGATCGCGATCGCAAATTCCCGCTACCTCTAGCATCACATCATCAGCGTGTTCCATATTCTTCAAGGTAAGCACGCCATTAGTTTTATCTAGTAGTGCTTCTACTTCTGCGTCAGTCATCGCCCTAGCGGTTTCCACTGTGTAACCAGGGATATGCCCAATATCTTCCCGAACAGTGGCGCGGTAAGCTTCCCAGTTGGCAATTCCCACTCCAAAGGTAATTTCGACTTGATGAATTTCGGCGTAGCTTTGGGCTGCTAATGCGGCGGCGGCGGTTAACAATCCGGGTGTAGCACCGCAGCCTGTCATATAGGTAATCCCGGCGGCTTGTAGTTCTTCTTTCATCGCCAGTAATTGTTCTACAGCAGTGGTGCGCTTAATTGCATCCACTAGCACCCCACGCCAACCAGATTTAATAAACTCTTTCGCTACAGAGGGGATAAAATCGTTTGGTAGGTTGGGTAAAGCCAGAAAATACCCATCCACGGGTTGAGCTATTTTAATTACATCTTCAATACTTTGATTTGTTAATGTACCAACTGGCTCCAAATAACCTACTGAACCTTGGGACTGATAGGTTGCAATGCATTCTTGAGTATTTAAACCTTCAGCAGCATAAGCGTAACCTTTTTGATCTGCGGCTGCGACTAAAACCATTTCCTGTTTAGCAGCAAGTACTTTGGCGGCGGCTTGTCCGAGTCCACCGAAACCTAGTACTCCTATACGTATCGCTGACAAGATATTTGCTGTACTCATAGTCAATTACTGAAGTTGAATCACAAGCCTTCAAACTTTACCATCTCAGCTTGTGGCTGATGGCTGACAGCTTTTAGCTATAAATTTTAATTATGCTTCATTATCCTGTTTGTTCTCTAAGCAAATCAGTTTTTTTACCAGAAATTCTTGCTGATTGATTTAGGCTTGAGCAAATTTTCACGCGAAGTTGCATCAAAAATCCAAACATACTTTGAAGCGATCGCTTCAGTAAGTATATGAGAAAAGGTATATTTGGATATAGTTATTGATGCAAATTTTATAATCACCAATCTTTTTTATACATATACCTGAAAGTGCGATCGCTTAACTTACCAGGTTGGTTTTTGGTGCAGGTGCGCGATCTACGCCGTTCATAATAGCTACTATCTTTTAGAAAACCCTGGGGGAATAGGGCAAACTTGATCATAATGATAAAGTTTTTCAAGAATTTTTATATTTTTGTAACTCAACTAGCTGGCTATACTACGTCTAATGCTTATTTTTAGGACTTTTGCCGCTTAATTGGCAGGCTCGGTTGTTACCTTGACTAATCAATGAGGTTAAGAGAGACTAACTAAATACTGATGTGACTGCTTATAAGTTTAATAAGTTTTGTAAAGATTCTGAGATATATATGTTGAAAGATGGAACATTATTTAACAAATGGCAAGTTTGTATCTAAGTAAAAATGTTCCTACGGCTATATTTATAGCCTTCTGCTAAGGCAGTACAATTTAAGCGTACTTATCCTGGTTGGCCAAGAGCATGGAGACATTAGAGTTCATAATCTATCCAGACGGTCGGGTACAAGAAAAAGTCACTGGTATTGTGGGTGCTTCTTGCGCTGAGGTTACAGCAGCAATAGAGGCACAATTGGGGCAAGTACTTAATCATGAGCCAACCTCAGAATATTTCGCCGCGAAGTTGCAGCAATCTAATGTGGCGAATACGCACACCACTTACAGCGAGTGGTAAGTTTTCACAGTAGTTTAGTGTTATTAATTCACAACCACCATGTCACACTTTAGCCAAATTAAGACTCAAATCCGTAACCTTGATTCTTTGAAAGATGCTTTGACTGAATTGGGCGTAGACTGGAAACCTGGCCCACGCGAAGTCCGTGGCTATCGCGGTCAAACCCATCCTGCGGAAGTTAGTATTGAGCAGGAAAATGGCTATGACATCGGCTTTAGATGGAATGGCAAGGAATATGAATTAGTAGCTGATTTGCAATATTGGCAGCAAGACCTTTCTGTGGATGGATTTTTGCGCCAGGTAACACAGCGCTATGCTTACCAAACAGTTGTGAAAGAAACCGCTCGTGTTGGTTTTCAAGTCTCTGAACAACAAAAAAATGAAGATGGTTCCATTCGCCTGGTAGTACAGCGCTGGAGTGCGTAATGGCTGATTTTCTGCCGTCGCCGGAAGAACAAGAAGATAACCGTTCCGGTTTGGAACCAGAATTAGGGGGTTTTTTAAGGGATGCCCCAGAACGTTCTGGTTTAGAACCGGAATTGGGCGGTTTGCTGCGCCAAAATGGTGTTTATGTTGATGAAATCACCTGTATTGGTTGCAAGCATTGCGCTCATGTTGCACGTAACACCTTTTATATTGAACCAGATTACGGGCGATCGCGCGTGGTTCGGCAAGATGGAGACGCTGAAGAAATTATCCAAGAAGCAATTGATACTTGCCCGGTTGATTGTATTCACTGGGTTGATTACACTGAATTGAAAAACTTAGAAGCAGAGCGCAAATATCAAGTAATTCCCATAGTTGGTTATCCGGTAGAACAGGCCGTTGCTGCTAGCGAACGTCGGCGTAAAAAGCAAAAGTTAAAGACAAAAAAATCTCGTTATTAACAAAAAACATTAAATCAATATAATAAAGGACTGGGTATATCCAGTCCTTTTGCTTTTCGTAATATAGTTAATTTCTGACAGCTTTTTGGTAAAGTCTTTTAATCCAAAATCGTTATGGTTGGCTTCATTTGAAATTTAGAGGATCGTGTTGTGAAAGTAATTTTTCTACTTTAGCCTCGTCTAACCTAGCGGTTAATCTTCTATTTTCATGCAAGTCTCTAGTAGTTTTCGCCAACGTAAAAGTTGAGCCAACAGAGAAAGCCATACCCATACCCATAAAGCCCTTGACCCAACCATTTACAGGTAAGTTTACAATGCCGAAGCTGGTCATAGAAATAGAAATCACAAAAGCTGCCCAAGTTTGAATAACCCAAGCTGGACTGTCTTTTTGAGTACCAATTGTTTGCATATTTCCTAACTTTGATATTTGATATGAGTGATTTATACTAATTCGTAATTACAGCTATTTTCAGGTAAATAGACCACGCGCTAGGGTATAGCATTGCTATGCCTCTGCGTCAGATGTGCTTCAAATACATGAAAGCTGCTGTAAAAGGCATCAGATTTTATCTGGGTTTCCAGACTTGTATCTGTAGTTTAATGTTGAAAAAGTGGTGTTAAAAGAATTGTATTCATTGGTAAGTTTACTGTTATCAACAGTAAGACCAGTTTGGTAACTGGGCTCCGAAAGATAAGCTCAAGAGCAATTGAAGTAAATAGAAACTGGCACAAAGTTTGTACCAGTTTTATAAGTGGCATTAAACTGATTAATTTACTTATTCATCTGGAAAAGTCTGTACCTTCCCATCAGGACTGAGAACAACTCGAATTCTGACATCTTGTCCGCGTGTATTGGCGGAAACAAAAGGTTTACCAACTTCAGGCATCCCAGTGCTATCAACGAATTCTCTTGCTGCCTTATTAAGAGGAAAAATTCGTTCAACTGTGCCGTCAACACTGACGATCAGACTGTACTCTAATGTTTGTCCTAGCCCAGTAGGTGGTTGCCAACGCTTTTTGAGGTATTCTCTAGCTTCTGCTACTTGAGGTGTATCAAATAATGTACCAGTAGCCACTTCTGTGGATTTAGGGGTTTTGCGTGCATCTCCTAATTGGTCGATGAATGGATTGTTCTCCGCAGTTCTAGACGAAGGAAGTTGTGAAGCGGGTTTTTCTCCAGTAGAAGGTTGCTGTAGGGAATTGATTCTTTCGTCTAGCTGTTGTGAGTTTAGTGCAGAGGTATTGCCACGATTATTATTGGGTATGCTCTCAAGAGACGGAGGGAGAACTGGTGAGATATTAGTTGGTAAGCTGCCTGGGTTAGAAGATAGTCTGGGTGGCAAATTCCGCAACTGAGGGAGAGTTCCAGCTTGGGGATTTGACCCTGTAGGGTTCTGTCCAAGATTTGGTACTATGGCGATTTCCTGTCCTGGGATTTTACTTGATGGTGAGTTAGCGAGGCTCGCCGTACCACTTCGTGGAAGCAAGCTACGCGTAGGGTCTTGCAGAGAACGCATCGCTCCATTACTAGGAAGGGTTGCAGTCTTGCCCTGGGTTGTTGTCAGTGAATTATTGGGAAATAGAGGTTGCGGTGCAGAAAAACTAGAACTAGGGGCTGTTAAAGGTGCTTGGGGCAAAGTAGATGTGGAAAGTGGAGGAGTGGAACCTAACAAATTATCCGATGGAGGGACAATTCCAGGTTCGGGTGTAGGAAAGTTTAGTGAAGTTGAAGGTTCTAAAGCTGTCTTTACTGCTGCTGGATCTGATGTTTTGGCTGTCTGCTGTTCCTTTCCCCGAATGCTGTTAGCATATTGCCAAGTAACTGGTAAGAAACCTATACCTAACACTAATACTGCGGCAACAGGTGCCCAGGCAGGGAACCTCAGAGTCGAACTCGTGCTGTTGAGAGTTGGGAGTGCCATAACATCAGTTGAGTATTCATCTAAAGCACTTGCCAAATCGAATAATTGCAGCAGAGTGAGTTTAATTACGGGGCCAGATGAGTGGTTGGTAAGAGAACCGAGAAATAAGTTGTGAGTTAAATAGCTGCTTGGTTCTAAGCGGATATTTGCCCCAGAAAACTGGGTGCTAAAGGAATTTAATGTTTTTGTTGAGGACTTTAATTCCGGCTCACCTATTGCTGTACTTGATTCCTGGGTACCGGAGAAACTTACCCAAAAGCTTTCTGGAGACTGTTGAAGGAATTGCTGTACGTAGTTTGTGACTGCATCACATAAAGCTTCAAGTTGCTCGCGATCGCCCCGAATTGGAACTCTGTGTTCTTCTGGGAGCCGGGGATCATCAAAGCGTAGTTCAAAACTTAGGTGTTTAAGGACAGTTTTCCCCATCCAACGGGACAGAGGCGAGCTTTGGGCGAATACTTCTAGCGTGCAAGTAGGTGGTGTGTAGCGACGAATTACAGAATTTGATAGAGGCATGGCAGGAACTGCGAGGAAGACTATTTGGGATTTTGCAAAAAGTTAAGCCAGTTGCTTGCAAAGAAAAGTTGAAACGGTAGATTCCTTCTGAGTGAAGGAAGTTGGTCAGGTTTCTTTCGTTATGTAGTCTTGTACTAGGAGGAAGCATTGCTGATAGTGCATCGCTCAAGAGCTAATGACGATCAAAACAGTTTCCCGATCTAGCAAACAAATCACAAGCAAATTTTGATTGAGGAATTTCAAATTTCAAATCTAAAATTTTGTCGAACCGTCTATAAGTGCTAGCCAGAGACGGCGATGTCCACCAGGGGCGCTGTAAAAAAGTAAATCTACAAGCAGTTTTAGTGCCAGGTTAGTAAGCAAATCTGTTGAGATTTTCTCATCCTCTTCCATCCGCTCTTGGTAGGTGTTGCAAAAAGCATCAATATAGTCTCCAAGTAAGGCAGCCTGGTGAGGTTCCCGGTTATTTTCTGCCATTTGTTCCAACAGACCGACAGCGCGGCGAATCAATTCCTGGTGCTGTTTGGCTAAGTAGCAGATGATCAGAACAAGCGATCGCGCTTCTTCGACATCTAGCTTTTTCCGCCCTCCTTGACCTTTGCGTAGAGGATTTGATTGGCGCAATCGCCATAAAGCTACGCGGTCTGGCACTCTTGACTCTAAATTCAGATCAGTTGCCGCCGAAAGCATAGCCTCTGAACCAATCCCAGTTAAGGTTTCTAGCGCCAACAGCACCAAGTCTAATTGGGTTTTGATATTGTCCCATTGAACTGTGTTTGGGGCTGGAAGCTTGATTAAATCCTCCCACTGAGAATTTGGCGTGGCTGAGTTGGCGGCCGAGTGCATAACTTTTAGCATAGGTGATCAAGCTGATAGGGGATGTTGCTGTTACCCATTTTGAAACCAGACTCTCAAGCATCAAACTTGGTTTCCCATAGCTATGAGCCAGAGACTTCAGCTAGATTTTTCTATGTGGTAAACAGCATGTATCTTTGTCCTACTCTAGATGAAAATTTATTTTCAACAAAGTAGAAAAGTATCAATTCTAATTAAGGTTTACCTGACTTTCACTGCTAATTCCGTACAAGAGTATAAATAAACTATTGTTTTGAATGCTAACTGCTAATTATGTAGAATACCTCCTACATTTATTTGCGGTTTGAGATTTTGAAATTTCTTGATGTTTATTACTTGTTCTTAATGTATACATAATTACTATACAAATCTTTTACCTGTTTGCTAAAGGCGCTTCTTACTGCTTTCCTTTTCCATCATCCCATCTATGTGTAGCGTTTGATTTCATCACATCCTGGGCAACATCAGGATGATTTATACCTTCTTGAAACTAATTAGGACTTACGCAAAACTACACGCGGTAGGGGCAATTTATGAATTTCCCTAAGATTAAAATCTTTCTTTTCAGCCATTGTTTGTTTGCCTAAGTAGGGACGCAATGCCTTGCGCCCCTACGATAGGATATTTTTTTTACTGGAAGTCCCCAAATTTAAAAATTTGTTGATTTAATTGACAAATGGCACAAACTAGCAATCTTCAAATTTATTGCTACTTTTTGATGTGAGCAACGGTAACACCAGTGCCGCCATCTGCTTGTTCTGCTGGTTCGTAGTTGTTCACTCTGGGATGCTGTTGCAAAAATGCGTGAACTCCTTGCCGCAGTTTACCAGTACCGTACCCGTGAATAATCCAGACTGGGCCAGTAGCTTCCGATATGGCTTTATCTAAAATGTATTCGGCATCAGCTACTCGTTTTCCACGTAAATCGATGGTATTTTTGGAAGTCCGAATTTCTGGGACATTTTGTGGCGGTGGGGTTACTGTTGCTGGGGCTGGTTTGGCTTTAACAACTGGTTCGGGTTTTTGACCATCTAGAGATTCTACATCTTGCAACTTCACCGTCATCTTCATTAGCCCAAAGCGAACGCTTAACTCGCCATCTTCATCGGGGGCGGTGATCACATCTGCTATCTGTCCCAATTTTGGAATGCGGACGCGATCGCCTACTTTGGGCATAAACCCAGCTTTTGGTTTTGCTGGGGTTGCTGGCTGATATTGCTGGCCAATTTGATTCAAAGCATTAGTTGCTTGCTGGGCCTCTTGCGCTGTGGGCGTACCTTTCTGCAAGCGCCGAATCACTTGGGCAATTTCACCTTTTGCTTGGGCGATCGCTTGTTGGACTGCTATTTCCTGTGAAGCCCGCAAACTACTTTCCCTTTCTTCCAAACTTGCGGCTTTTGCGGATACTTCTTTGTATAAGCGTTCCGCTTGCTGCAACAAACTTTGGGCTTCGGCTGCTTTGGTTTCCTGGCGGCGGCGTTGGGCTTCTAAGCCAGCAATCACTTGGTTGACTTCATCTGTGGCCTCTCCCACTTGGATTTTCGCCTCTTCTACCACTTCTGGTTTTAATCCCAGGCGTAAGGCAATGGTTAAGGCATTAGAACGTCCGGGGATGCCCCACAGCAGACGGTAAGTAGGCGAGAGAGTACTTTCGTCAAATTCTACAGAGGCGTTTTCAAACCGCTCATCTTCGTATTTCAGGGCTTTTAACTCGCCGAAGTGAGTAGTGGCGATCGTTAGTTGGGCATGGTTAGCGAGATATTGCAACAAGGCGATCGCTAGGGCACTTCCTTCAACTGGATCGGTTCCTGCGCCGACTTCATCAAGTAAAACGAGCGATTGGGGATTGGGTATTTCCTTTTCCCCATTTTCGCTTCCCGATTCCCCATTTCCCAATGCTTCTAAAATCCGACTAATCCGGCGGATGTGTCCAGAGAATGTGGATAAACTTTGCTGTAAGGATTGTTCATCGCCAATATCTGCCAGCACCTTATCAAACCAAGGAATTTCTACTGGTTCGCGCGCGGGGACAAATAAACCCACTTTGGCCATCAACGCTGCTAACCCCAGAGTTTTTAAGGTTACAGTTTTACCGCCAGTATTTGGCCCGGTAATGGTTACAACCCGAATTAGCGGATTTATCAGCAAATCTACAGGAACTACTGGTTGCCCTTGTTCATGTTGTTGTTGCCACACTAACAAAGGATGTCGTAAGTTCCGTAAGGTAATAATTTCCTTGTCTTCACGCTGGATAAATCGCGGGGGATTCGCTCCTAGCCAAAAACTATAGCGGGATCTAGCGGTTGCCATATCCAAAGTGGTGGCGATCGCTAACAATCTCTCTAAATCTGGTTTGACTGCGGCGACTTGTTCCGTCAAAACGCGGCGAATCGTTTCTTCTTCCGCTTGCTCTCTTCGGATGATTTGCCGCAGTTGGTTGCCTAGAGGTACTACCGAATTCGGTTCTACGTACAGGGTTGCGCCACTAGTAGATGTGTCGTGAACAATACCGGGGATGGCATCTTTTTGAGGTGCTTTTACGGGAATGACAAAGCGATCGCTGCGTTGCGTAATTAGCTGTTCTTGAACTGCCCCAGATTTTGCCTGTAAGATATTTTGCAGCTTTTGGGTAATTTGGCTACGTACTCGCCGCAAATCTGTGCGAATTTCTCCCAGTTTTTGACTCGCGCGGTCAGTTACCTGGGCCCGTTCATCAATACATCGGTGAATTTCTTGTTCTAGTTCTGGATAAGTCCGTAAATCGGCAACTAACTCAGTCAGTATTGGCAAATCTTCCTGATTGTCGATGACACGGCGTAAACTTCTAGCACCAGCGAGGGTGGTGGCGATCGCTAACAGTTCCTCTCCTGCCAAAACTCCACTGCGTTCTGCCCGTTCTAGGGAATCGCCAATATCTTGAATTCCCTCAAATGACAGTCCCGTAGTCAGGCGACTTTCCAGTTGGTAGACTTCTTTGGTTTGCTCTAACAACTGTTCGCTTTGGATCTGAGAATCGGGTATTTTCAGATGACGCGCAGCTGTCGCCCCCAGCTTAGTTGCCGCGAAGGTGGCAAGGTGCTGGCAAAGGCGATGCCATTCTAATAATTCTAAGGTTTCAGATTCGATCAAGGTTTCAACATCTAATCTGAAATTATCGTAACAATTCTAGCTCCTAGATGGCTAAATCTTAAAGGAGAAAATTTCGCTTTATTCAAATCAGCCAGATAGTGTGTGGTAATCACTAAGTAATAAATGGCACGTCAAGCTATTTTTACTGAGAAATTACCCTAACACAAACTGTCATTGAAAACAATACAGAAACTAATTTAGAGGATGTTTGAAAAGTCCTCTTGTCGGTATCAAATAGTTTTAGATCCCCCCTAACCCAGGGCTGTTTCATTCGATCTCTTAGGGATTTTGTCAAGAGTATGAGTCAGAAATTTGCTTGAGTGGGAAAAAGAAAAACTACCACTTCAACCAGCAAATTTAAGTGCGAATACCATTTTCTTGCCCAATCAGATTTTTTAGTCACTTGGTTTTTTTACTTGAAACGCTTGTAAATCAGCGCCTTTTAGGGAATGAAACAGCCCTGCCTTGTTAAGGGGGATTTAGGGGGATCTAAAAGTGCCTAAAGTCACAGCAAAACACTTTTCAAACAACCTATTAAGCAGCGACTATTTCCTTCACCAAAACGTAAGGCTGAACGATGAGAGTATTAAATCGCTTACTGCGCTCAAGATTCCATTCTCCCACCTGTACTGTTGTGGGTTTGGTAATTAATTGCTCATCAATCCACTGTTCTACTGATGGAATGTTATCACTGGCGATCGCTACTCCAACATCCACTAAGTTTAACTCCGGTGCTACCAAAATTACTGCATCTCGTTGTACATGAGGAATTAACCACTCCCACTCTGCCTCATCCAAAATTTCTGTTAATTCCGCTCTTAAATCCGACATTACTTCCCAATGTTTATTTGTAAATGGCTATTTTTACATTATTCACTAGTTCCGAGTTCCTGACAAATGACAAATGACCAACAACTAAACTTCTGATTTCATTTCATCAATTTCAAATAAAGATACAATTACTCCAGCAATGGGAATAGATATAAAAACTCCTAGTAAACCTGCTACTTTAGCACCTACTAGCAAAGCAAAAAACACCACTACAGGATTAAGATTCAGCGCACCTTGCATAATTCGGGGCGCAATTAAGTTGTCTTGTATCTGCTGGAGGACAATACAAGCTATCAATACTTTCAATGCTAACCAAACACCTTGAGACAACACAAATAGAGTAATTGTGCTTACTCCTAATGTTGCTCCTATGCCAGGAATGATATCAAGAATTCCAACTATTATTGCCAATATTAAAGCAAAAGGTACTTGTAATATTAAGAAAACCACGAAAGTCGTACTTGTGAGAAATGCACTTAATAATAACTGACCTCTAAAAAATCCTAAAAATGACTTTCTGATTATAATTGTAAATCTATTGCGGCGATGTTTGGGTACAATTTTTAAAATAAAGTTCCACAGCTTGTCTCCATCTAATAACATGAAGAAAGCCACAACTGCAATTAATACAAAAGTCACAAAGTTCGTCATAAACCCTTGTAAAATAGCTAAACTAGTCACAAGACTTGAGACAGCTTGGTTACGCAGTTGTTCTTCAATAAAACTTAAATCTATCTGTAAATTCCGGCTTCGCAAAATTTCTTCTATTCGCTCTAATAGAGGTACTAAAGAATTCAAAAATGCAGTGATACTATCAATTAATTGTTGTCCTTGAGATAAAACCGTTAAGCTCACGGTAATTATCAGACCGCCTATAATCACAATACTGAGCAAGAAAACAAAACCAACAGCTACACCGTGGGGTAAAAAACGCCGTAGCCCTTGTACGGGATAGCTGAGTAAAAAGGCCAAAATTGCAGCGAATGTGAAAATAACAATCACTGCTTCAAAATAAGCTAAAAGCTGTACAATTGCCCAGCCAGAAGCAACTAAAAGTAAAAATCTAACTAATGCTAGATTATTTAATCGCTCCCAAAAATTCTTGGCTTCAAAGCCGCTCATAATGCTGTTTAGGATGAAATTGCTGGTAGATTTGCCTAGCAGTTGAATTTAAGCACAAAGTCTAATGTCATTGCTAGAGCAGATTGACCTTAAACATACAGAGGTTCAGGGGCGATCGCTACCTCCCTAAAGCATATATCTGTTGTATCTCTAGATTCATCGTCCTAAATCATGCATCTCGTTAATTACCGAGGCACACTTTTCTGTCAACGCCTCCAATTCCTCTTTATTGGTGGAAGTGGGAGCATCAATCAAGTTACCGATTCTGACGGTGATGGGAACTGCGTGAGGTAGAGACGAGCCTTTTTGTAAAATCTTTTCAGTACCCCAGACACTTACTGGTAATATTGGGGCTTTTGCTTTCGCAGCCAGCAGCAGTGCGCCTCTTTTGGGGTCTGTGATTCGACCATCTGGGGTGCGAGTACCTTCCAAGAAAACACCGACAGCCCAACCTTTATCGAGATATTCTAGGGCGGAACGGATAGCATTGCGATCGGCACTTCCCCGACTCACCGGATAAGCACCATACAGTTTAATCGCTTGCGCCAAAACAGGAATTTTAAATAACTCTTCCTTAGCCATGTACGCCACAGGACGACGTACACAATTAGAGACAATCGGCGGGTCAAAGTAACTAGCGTGATTACTTACTACTAATAACGGCCCTGATTGGGGGACATTTTCCGTACCATGAATCTGGCCCCGAAAGTAAGTGTGAAGCATGGGGCTGACGACTGACCATTTAAAGGCGTGGTAAAGTGCCAGACTGATAAACGGTTCGCGGTTTTTGTCCACAGAAGATAATGCAAATCAAACTGAATTTAGCATAAGCGATCGCAACACCCAGATCAAACGCAAAAAAGCTATAGAGATGAATTGCTTTACATCGGGGAACACTAAATCTAGAAATCCTTAGAATTTAACAGTATGTTTCTCACTACAGTCAGTATTTCTGGATACAAGGTTAGCGAACAACTCTACAACGGTTCTCGAACCGTGGTTTATCGCGGTTATCGAGAAACTGACTTATTACCTGTAGTGATTAAATTGCTGAAAAATCCTTATCCAAGTTTCAGCGAACTCTTATCGTTTCGTAATCAGTACACCATAGCTAAAAATATCAACTCACCTCTAATCATCCAAACCTACAGCTTGGAACCGTATCAAAATGGCTATGCGTTGGTAATGGAAGATTTTGGCGGGATTTCTCTTAAAGATTATTTCATCTCTGACCAGACGCGACATACCGATTTTCTACAAGAGTTTTTACTAATTGCGATCGCACTGTGCAACACCTTAGATATACTCTACCGCGAACGGATTATTCATAAAGATATCAAACCCGCCAATATTCTAATTAATCCCGAAACCAAACAAGTTAAATTAATTGACTTTAGTATTGCATCTCTGCTACCACGAGAAACTCAAACGCTGACTAGTCCAAATGTATTGGAAGGGACACTCAGTTATTTATCACCAGAACAAACAGGCAGAATGAATCGAGGGATTGACTATCGAACTGATTTTTATGCTCTAGGTGTAACTTTTTACGAACTACTAACTGGAAGATTACCATTTAAATCAAACGATCCAATGGAGTTGCTGCATTGTCATATTGCAAAGGTTCCAGAAAAAATCAAAAGCGAGGAAATTCCACAAGTGATTTCAGATATTGTCATAAAATTGATGATGAAAAATGCTGAAGATCGCTATCAGAGTGCATTAGGATTAAAATTTGATTTGGAGAAATGTTTACATCAGCTAAAAGCAACTGGCAGAATTGATAACTTTGAAATTGCCCAAAGTGATGTGTGCGATCGCTTTATTATTCCCGATAAACTCTATGGACGAGAAGCTGAAATAGCCACCCTCCTTGAAGCCTTTGAAAGAGTTAGCAAAGGTACAACTGAAATGATTCTGGTCGCTGGTTTTTCAGGCATTGGTAAAACTGCCGTTGTTAACGAAGTTCATAAACCGATAGTGCGCCAACGCGGTTATTTTATCAAAGGCAAATATGACCAATTTCAACGGAATGTTCCGTTTATCGCTTTTGTGCAAGCATTCCGAAATTTAATGGGTCAATTATTAACAGAAAGTGATGCTCAAATTCAGCAATGGAAAATTAAAATTTTAGAAGCTGTAGGTGAAAATGGACAAGTAATTATTGAAGTAATTCCCGAATTAGAAAGAATTATTGGCAAACAAACGCCAGCCATAGAATTATCAGGAAGCGCATCACAAAATAGATTTAATTTATTATTTCAAAAATTTACTCAAGTTTTCACTAGCGTTGAACATCCATTAGTAATATTTTTAGATGATTTGCAGTGGGCTGATTTGGCATCACTGAAATTAATGCAGTTATTAATGGCTGATACAAAGTATCTTTTATTAATTGGTGCTTATCGAGATAATGAAGTAAATCCAGTGCATCCGTTAATGTTGACTGTCAGTGAGATGCAAAAAACAGCAGCAACTATTAACACAATTAATTTAGCATTATTAAGTCAAGGGGATGTGAATCAATTAATTGCTGCAACGCTTAAATGTTCAGAAAAGTTAGCGTTACCAATTTCACAAATAGTCTATCAAAAAACTTCTGGAAATCCATTTTTTGGTACTCAATTTCTTAAATCATTATACCAGGATGGGCTAATTAAATTTAACTTGACAGAGGGACACTGGCAATGTGATATCACACAAATTAATCAACAAGCAGTCACAAATGATGTCGTTGAATTCATGGTAGTGCAATTACGAAAGCTATCACAACCAACTCAAGATGTTTTGAAATTAGCTGCTTGTATTGGAAATCAGTTTGATTTGAAAACATTGGCAGTTGTTTTAGAACAATCGCAAGCAGAAACGGCAACTAATTTGTGGAATGCATTGCATGAGGGTTTAATTTTACCTACTAGCGAGGTCTATAAATTTTATCTTAGTGAGGGAAGTCAAGCTATTGCTGAAGAAAATTCGGAAATTGTTAACTATAAATTTTTACACGATCGCGTCCAAGAAGCTGCATACTCTCTTATCCCTGAAGCACAGAAAAAAGCTACCCATCTACAAATAGGTAAGCTATTACTTCAAAACACACCTGAAATCCAAAAAGAAGAAAAACTCTTTGAAATCGTTAATCAGTTAAATATTGCATTAACACTCATTATTGATCCAATTGAACGAGAACAACTCCTCAAATTGAATTTAAAAGCAGGTAGAAAAGCACAATTGGCAACTGCTTATATATTAGCAGTTGAATATTTAACAATAGGTTTAGAACTTTTACCTCATGAGAGTTGGTACAGCCAGTATGAGCTAACACTATTACTATATCAATCCATTACAGAAGTACTTTGTCTGAGTGGTGACTTTGAACGCATGGAAAGCTATGCAACTGTAGTTATACAACAAGCAAAAACTCTCCTCGAACAAATTCCTATCTACAATGTCAAAATTCAAGCTTACATGGCACAGGCACAGCACAAGAATGCTTTGCAAACGGCACTAACTGTTCTTCAATCAATAGGAGTGGAACTGCCTCAACAAGTCAATCAAATTGATATCGAGTCTGAACTGGAACAAACAAAAGGTCTTTTGGCAGATAAACCAGCGATAGATTTACTAGAACTGCCAAAAATGACTGATGAGAATATTCTGGCAGCAATGCAAATTTTGTCGAGTATTATGTCAGCGGCCTATCAAGCCAATCCCGCATTGTTTCGAGTAATTATCTTTAAACAAGTTCAACTGTCAATCCTCTATGGTAATGCTCCAGAATCTACCTATGCTTATGCTAGTTACGGACTTATACTCTGCGGCGTTCTAGGAGAAATTGATACAGGATATGAATTTGGGGAAATGGCATTAGTGTTGGTTGACCGTTTAAATGCTTTTAAGCTGAAGTCAAAAACTCTATTTGCAGTAAATTGTTTTATTCGACATTGGAAATCGCCTGTTAAAGACACTTTAAATCCTCTTTTGCAAGCCTATACAAGTGGTTTAGAAACTGGTGATATTGAATATGCTGTGATGTCTGCCTATGTTTTTGGCAGATATGCCTATTTGAGTGGTCATGGTTTAGAGGAATTAGCCCAAGCTATGGGAAACTATGGCACAATTATGCACCAGTTTAAGCAAACTACCTATTTGAATTTCAATAGCATCTATTATCAATCAGTTTTGAATTTGTTGGGAATGTCAGATAATCCTTGTTTTTTAATTGGCGAAATTTATAATGAATTGACAATGTTGCCTCTGCATCAAGCTGCCAATCAAACTAGTATTATTTGTCAGCTTCATTTTTGTAAATTGCTTTTGTGTTATCTCTTTGGCAACTATCAAGAAGCATTAAAAAATGCCGATATTGTCGAGAAATATTTAATTAGCGTGACTGGATTAGTGCTAATTCCAACCTTTTATTTTTATGAATCTTTGACTAATTTAGCTTTATATAAAGACTGCTCAATAACTGAGCAAAAATTAATTATTGAGCGAGTAGCAGAAGCTCATAAAAAACTCAAAAAATGTGCAGAGAGTGCGCCACAGAATTATGCTCACAAATGCAACTTGGTAGAAGCTGAAAGCTTTCGGATATTAGGACAAAAAATTGAAGCAATAGAATTGTACGATCGCGCCATATCTCTTGCCAAAGAAAACGGCTACATTCAAGAAGAAGCACTTAGCAACGAACTAGCAGCTAAATTCTACCTCGACTGGGGTAAAGAAAAAATCGCCCAAGTCTATATACAAGAAGCATACTACTGCTACGCCCGTTGGGGAGCAAAAGCCAAAGTTAATCACCTAGAAAAAACTTATCCTCAACTACTGCAACCCATCTTACAACACCAACGAATCAATCTCAATCCCTTAGAAACTATTGCTTTTCGTAGTACCGCATCATCTTCTAGTACTGGCAGCACTAGTATTGCTGATGTTCTGGATTTTACCTCTGTTTTCAAAGCTGCTCAAGCTATTTCCAGTTCTCTGAAATCAGATCAACTCATTGCCAGCCTCACTCGTATTATCCTAGAAAACTCTGGCGCGAAAAAAGCTGTACTCATTCTTCCCCAAGAGGAGGACACTTGGGAAGTTAAAGCAATTACCTTTATCGAGGATGAGGAAATACAAACTATCCTTAATTCACAATTACTAGACAATTGTCAAGATGTTCCTGTAAAAATTATCAATTATGTCAGAAATACTCAACAAACAATTGTTATAGACAATTGTAAAACAGATATTCCTGGGGTAATTGGGGAATATATGTTAGAACATCAACCCCAGAGTGTGTTGTGTGTCCCGATTATTAATCAAGGATATTTGGTAGGTATTCTATATTTAGAAAATAGCTTGACTCAAGGAGTTTTTACTAACGATCGCCTCAGTGTCATTAACCTTCTTTCATCTCAAGCTGCAATATCTCTAGAGAATGCTCGACTTTATCAACAAGCTGGGCAAGCATTACAAGACTTACAACAAGCACAATTACAAGTTGTTCAAAGTGAAAAAATGTCTGCATTAGGTAATTTGGTTGCTGGGGTAGCCCATGAAATGAATAATCCTTTGGGCTTTATTTATGCCAGTCTCCAACAAACTAAACCCACTATTGCAGATATTTTTGAACACTTAAAACTATATCAAGAAAGTCTACCAAATCCCAGCGATAAAATTAAAGACCATGCCGAAGATATTGACTTGGATTATAGTTTATCAGACTTACCCAAGATCATTGATTCCATGACTATGGCGTGCGATCGCCTCCGCAACATCAGCACCAGTCTTCGGACTTTCTCCCGTGCTGATAAAGATTACAAAGTGCCCTTTAATATCCACGAAGGTATTGACAGCACTATTTTAATTCTCAAACATCGTCTGAAAGCTAATGAAGAACGTCCAGAAATTGAAGTGGTCACTAATTACGGTAATTTGCCCCAGATTAAATGTTTTCCTGGGCAATTAAATCAGGTATTTATGAATATTCTGGCAAATGCCATTGATGCGCTAGATGAATCAAATAGGGGACGGACTTTTGAGGAGATTAAGAAAAATCCCAACCGAATTACAATTAAAACCTCAGTAGAAAATAAACTGGTGAAAATTGCGATCGCTGATAATGGCAATGGGATAAGTAAAGAAGTGCAAGAAAAGGTTTTTGACCACTTATTTACTACAAAAGCTGTGGGTAAAGGTACGGGATTAGGATTAGCGATCGCGCGTCAGATTGTCACAGAGAAGCATGGAGGAGCAATCGAGGTAAATTCTAGACCAGGCGAAGGTACTGAATTTGCGATCGAGCTACCGATTTAGCATATCCACACGAACTTTCTGTAAATATTCAGCCTAAATAACAATCTCTGTGACTCTATGCTTACCCAATTTAGACAAACCCTTCAGAAACAGTGGTGTGTCCGTTTAGTCAAGAATCGCCCTACCTCACTTACCTATAAAACACTAATCAATATGGCATTGCGAGTAACGGTGGTGGTACTCATCTCTGCTGGGGTGAGTTATGTCCATGTCATGTCCCGCTTAGAAGCCCAGACCCAAGTCCAGCTAGAAAAGTACATCAGCGCCCGAGGACAGTATGAAAGCAACATCTTTAAACTTGCACAGGATAACCTCACTTTGCTGCGCGATCGCCTTTTGCAGGAATTCAAGCAACCCACTAATGATTTCCAGGCTGAATTTGAGCGGCAATATTTTTCCTGGAACGATGGTACTAAACGCAATTTTCCCCAAAATCGACCGCGCAAAGACTTTGATTCTACTCGATATGCTGGATCGTTCATTGGTCAAAATGTGCAAATTACTAAAGAACTAAAGCAGCAACTACTAACGGCTAACACGCTGATTAGTGCCTACGGATCTGCTTGGTCTAATCAGTTTGTTGATACTTATTTCGTGAGACGAGAAAATGCAACGACAACCTATTGGAAAGGTATGCCGATCTTGTTGGAGACACCGCCTGATTTCTATATGCCGAAAGAGGAATTTTTCTATATTGCCGATCCTCAGCATAACCCGTCTCGATCGCCGAAGTGGACAGGTGTTTATCTCGATCTCAGTGTTAAAGTCTGGATGATTTCGGCAAGTGTACCTGTTTATGATGGCGATCGCTTCCTGGGCGTTGTAGGACATGATGTGGTCTTAACCGATTTGATGGAGCATACGATCCAGGATCAATTACCGGGCACCTACAATCTAATTTTTCGCTCAGACGGTCGTTTAATTGTCCACCCCCAACGCACTGCGGAAATTCAGCAAGCTCAGGGTCAATTAAAAATCGATACAATCAACGATCCTCATCTCAACCGCATTTTTCAGCTAGTGACAACCACTAAATCCAAAACCCACGTCCTGGAAAATAGCCAAGACCGTGAATACTTAGCAGTGACTCGCTTACAAGGTCCAGATTGGTATTTTGTCACAGTCTATCCCAAATCACTGCTATCGGGGGAAGCATGGGATATGGCTCAATTTATCTTAATTTCTGGTGCAGTGGCGCTGCTGGTTGAAGTGTTGTTGCTCTTGTCGGTGTTGCACCAAGAAATCGCTAAACCCCTCCAGCAATTAACCGCCGCTAGTAACCAACTTGCTAACGGTGATTTTGCGATCGCTCTTGATACCACGCGACAGGATGAACTGGGAGGACTTGCTAGTTCTTTCAACAGTATGGCAAGTCAGTTAAAGACTTCTTTCATTCAATTAGAACAGGTAAACAATGCGTTAGAGCTACGGGTTGAGGAGCGAACAACAACGTTACAAAAGACACTTGAAGAACTACGTCGGACTCAAACCCAGATGATCCAGAGTGAAAAAATGTCAGCCCTGGGGCAACTGGTGGCAGGTGTGGCACATGAGATTAATAATCCTGTCAACTTCATTCACGGCAACCTCACCCATATACAAAATTATGCCCAAGATTTGTTGGAATTTATTCAACTGTATCAGTATCACTATCCCAATCCAGTCACTGAAATTCAAACTGAGGCTAAAGAAGTTGATCTGGAATTTATTCGAGATGATCTACCCAAGATGCTGTCTTCGATGAAAATTGGCACCAATCGCATACGCGAAATTGTGCTATCACTCCGCAATTTCTCCCGTTTAGATGAAGCTGAATTTAAGGCTGTTGATATTCATGAGGGCATTGATAGTACGTTATTGATTTTGCAACATCGTCTGAAAGATCAACCACACCGTCCAGCAATAGAAGTGCTAAAAAACTATGGTAAATTGCCTCCGGCGATCTGCTACCCTGGACAACTCAATCAGGTATTTATGAATATTCTGTCTAATGCTATTGATGCCTTAGAAGATGCAAATCAGCAGCGCACGCCTACAGAAATTGCTTCGCATCCCAACACAATTTGGATTCATACTTGCTTGGTATCTGAAAACCAAATCATGATTTCCATTGCAGATAATGGTCTTGGAGTTCCAGACACAATTATAACAAGGTTATTTGACCCCTTTTTTACAACTAAAAATGTGGGTAAAGGATCTGGATTAGGTTTAACTATCAGCTATCAAATTGTGACTGAACTGCATGAAGGTAAACTTAATTGTAATTCCACACAAGGATTGGGTGCAGAATTTGTTGTCACCCTACCTCTAAAAGCTAAAAAGATTCAACAGCAACAGGTAAATCAGTAGCACTCTGGATATTTTGTAAAATCAAATCAGGGCTACTACGTTTAATCAAGCCAGTTAAGACTTTACCTGGGCCAACTTCTACTACTCGCTGGATACCGTTAGCTGGTAATTGCAAAGAAATTTCTCGCCACCTTACAGAACCGGTCATTTGTTTGTTGAGGCGCTGCTTTAAAATCTCGGCATCAATAGACGGAATTGGTTCTACATTAGATAAGACTGGCACAGTAGCTGGTTGAAATTCCACAGATTCTAAAATGTCTTGGAATTCCGCAGCTGCTGGTGCGATTAAATGTGAGTGAAATGCTCCAGAAACTTTTAGGGGAATAGCACGCTTGGCTTTAACTTGAGTCATCACTGCTTGTACAGCCTCAGTCGTGCCTGAAATTACCACCTGAGCCGAACTATTATCATTTGCTAGAACCACATCAGGCGTTTGGGCAATGACTTTTTCCAACTGTTCGCGGTCAAAGTTCATCAAAGCTGCCATCATCCCACCGACGGCATTATCCATGAGTTCTGCACGACGCTTTACTAGATATAAACCAGCCGACCACTCAAAGACACCCGCTACATAAAGAGCAGTATATTCCCCCAAACTGTGACCAGCAACTAAATCTGGCTGGTGTCCTCGTTCTCGGAGAAGATCGGCAAGAATGCTTTCTATCACATAAAGACTTGGCTGAGTATATAGCGTCTGTGATAACTTCTCTTCTTGAGTTTGACAAATTTCAGTTACAGACCAGCCCAAAATATCCTCAGCTTTGGCAAGCTTGTCTTTAGCGGACGGTATATCTAATAAATCCATTCCCATTCCCAGCGCTTGGGAACCTTGTCCGGGAAACACCCATGCAGTTTTTGTCATTTGTCAATAGTCAGTGGTCATTGGTCATTTGTCATTAGTCATCGGTCATTCACAAAGGACAAATGACTAATGACAAAATATTTATCTTCCCCATTGGAAAATTGCCGCGCCCCAGGTAAGACCGGCACCAAAGCCGGATGTCGCAACGATGTCATTGGGTTTAATTTTACCTTGTCGCACTGCTTCATCCAAAGCTAAGGGAATGGAAGCAGCAGAGGTATTACCATACTGGGCGAGATTACTTATGATTTTATGTTCTGGGATATTTAGGCGTTGAGCAACGGCATCAATAATGCGCTGATTAGCTTGATGTAACACTAGCCAATCTATTTGGTCAACCTTAAGGTTAGCTTGAAATAAGGCTTTATCTATGATTTCTGGGACTTTTTGCACAGCAAAGCGGTAGACTTCTTTGCCGTTCATAGTAATAGGTTGGTAAGTGCCTTTAGTGATATTTACACCAGGGAGTAATTCTTGGGAACTTGCTGCATAAGCAAGGTTGAGGTGATGGTTTTGAGTGCCATCACTTTTAAGGGCAAATCCTAATAAGCGATCGCTTTTAGAAGCCTGTAATACTACTGCTCCTGCACCATCGCCGAATAATACACAAGTGCGACGATCTTGCCAATCTACCCAGCGAGAGAGGATATCTGCCCCTATCAACAGTACATTTTTATAGACACCTGTTCTAATGTATTGGGCTGCTGTAACCAGACCAAACACAAAGCCAGAGCAGGCTGCTGTCAAGTCAAAGGCGACTGCGTTGGTAGCTCCTAATTGAGCCTGTACTTGACAAGCACTACCAAACAAATCATCAGGGGTGGAAGTCGCTAGCAAAATCAGGTCTAGGTCTTCTGGTCTAATTCCTGAAGCTGCGATCGCGCGACTACTGGCGGCAGCAGCTAGTCCACTTAAGGACTCAGATGACACCGCTAATCGTCGTTGGCGAATTCCCGTTCTTGTGGCAATCCACTCGTCTGATGTTTCAACTAGTTCAGTCAATGTCTGGTTGTGTAGGGAAGTTGCTGGTACTGCCGAGCCACTTCCGGTAATTGCTATGCCTAAGTTTTCCACTCCTAATCTCCCAAGCTATCAGCTTTTGTCCTTTGTCATTTGTCCTTTGTCATTTGTCCTGTGTCATTTGTCCTGTGTCAGTTGTCAAAGACAAATGACTAATGACTAATGACTAATGACTAATGACTAACCGCTTTCGCGCTCTAGGATATATTGGGACTGAATTCGTTGTAGCACCTGATTGTCAACAGCTTCTTTGGCCATGCGAATAGCATTGAAAATTGAAGGTGCTTGTGAGCTACCGTGACCGATAAAACAAACTCCTGCCACGCCTAACAACAAAGCACCACCGTGTTCTGCATGATCCATGCGTTGCTTAACTCGCTTCAGGTTTGGTTTTAAGATTGCTGAACCGATTTGACCATGCAATCCTTGGGGTAATTCTTCCCGCAGAATTTGCAGAATCACTTCTCCAACTGCTTCGGCAAATTTTAACAGTACATTGCCCACAAAGCCATCGCAGACAATTACATCGAAGTGACCGGAAAGCACATCACGCCCTTCGGCATTGCCAATAAAATTAATTTGAGAATTTTCGCGGAGCAGTTGATGGGCGCGGACGGCTGCATCATTGCCTTTAGAGTCTTCTTCACCGATATTCAACAAACCCACTTTCGGTTCAGTTGTACCTAAGACATACTGACTATAAGCCGATCCCATGACGGCAAACTGCTCTAAAAACTTCGGGCGACAATCTACATTTGCGCCAACATCAAGAACTAACACTGGCTTACCAGCAACAATTGTCGGAAAAACAGTCCCGATTGCTGGACGATCAATTCCTGGCAATCGTCCTAAGCGAAGCAAAGCTGATGCCATCGCTGCCCCAGAGTGGCCGGCAGAAAATACGGCATCTGCCTTTTGCTGCTTGACTAAATCCATCGCCACATTGATAGAAGCCTTGCGTTTGCGTCTAACTGCATTTAAAGGCTCCTCATCCATTGCGATCGCTTCCTCAGCAGGAACGATCTCCACCTGCGCTAAATTCGTTTTTGGCGGCAAGGCAGCTTCTATTTGTTGGGGATCACCAACAAGTAATATCTCTACACCCAATTCTTCCTTTGCTCGCAGTGCGCCAGCAACGATTTCACCGGGTGCGTGATCCCCTCCCATTGCGTCAATTGCGATCCGTACGCGAGTCGATCCCATTGCTCAGAGCTTTTAGAAACCTTATAAATTTTACCAGATGGCTTTGCCGAAAAAGCTTAACTTTCTGACTGCCAAATTACTTCTGTTACTATTGCAACAATTTTTGCTGGCAAGCTCAAGATAGCACGAATTTGGGCATTGGGCATGGGGCATGGGGAATGGGGAATTGGGAAGAGGACTTGGGGACAAGGAGAATTGGGGACAAGGGGAAAGACTTGTTTCAAGTTCTCACCTCTTGTCCCGAATGGCACGCTTGTTAATCGCAAAGCCCTGATATAACTTGCTTTTTGAGTGTGGGAAGTGGGGGAAGTGTGGGGAGTGTGGGGAGAAAGAGGAGAAATTGAATAACTGCATATCAACAAATGCTGCATTGCTTCCCACATCTCCCACACCTCCCACACCTCCCACACCATGCCAGCAAGGAGGTTTCAGCTTTTCTTACTGCCATTCCCCCTTGTCCCCTTGTCCCCTGCCCCCCTGCCTCCTATTTCCTACTCTTCAATCCCCAACACCCAGTTAACTAGCGTCCGAACGCCGTAGCCGGTTGCTCCTGCGCCGTTGTAGCCATTTTCTTTATCTGCCCACACTGGGCCAGCAATATCTATGTGCGCCCAAGGGGTTTCTTTGACAAATTGCTTGAGGAAAAGAGCAGCAGTAATGGCACCACCTGGACGCGGCCCTGTATTTTTCATGTCCGCAATCCCAGACTTTAGCCCTTCAAAATATTTTTCTTCCATTGGCATCCGCCAAATCTTTTCCCCTGAAGTTTGGGCAGCTTTTTCGATCTGGGAAGCTACGTCATCATCGGGAGTGTACAAACCAGCAATATCATCACCCAAGGCAATGACGTTAGCACCGGTTAGGGTGGCTAAATCCACGATCGCATCTAATCCCAATTTGTCAGCAAACACCAAGGCATCTGCAAGGGTTAAACGTCCTTCTGCGTCGGTGTTGTTCACTTCGATTGTTTTGCCGTTTGACGCTGTGAGAATGTCTCCAGGGTGCATGGCGCGACCGCTAATCATGTTTTCGGCTACCGCCGAGATAAAGTGAACTTCAACATCTGGCTTAATTTGAGCAATTGCTTTTGCCGCCCCCAAGGTAGCAGCTGCACCACCCATATCCATTTTCATGGTTTCGATGCCGCTACCAGCACCTTTAATATTCAGTCCGCCGGAATCAAAGGTTACACCTTTGCCAATAATTGCTAGTTTCTTTTTCGGTGTACCTTCTGGTTTGTAAGTCAGGTGAATAAATTTAGGTGGCAACTCGGAACCTTGCGATACTCCCAAAAAAGCACCCATACCCAACTTTTCACAGTCTTCTTTTTCGAGAATTTCTACTTGTAAACCGTGGTCTTTAGCGATCGCTTGAGCAGTTTCGGCTAAAGTAATTGGTGTTACCGCATTGGCTGGTGCTGCCACTAACTCCCGTGCCAAATTTACCCCGGAAACGATTTGATTGGCGAGGTTTATGGCTGCTTCTTGTCCACCAAAACCTAGTAAATCGATGCTTTCTATTTGCGATCCTTTATCTTCTGGTTCTGATTTAAAACGAATATCTTGATAAAGTGCTAATTCAACACCTTCTGCGATCGCTTGGGCGCTTGCGGCTGGATCGTTATTCCATAATGGGAAACTAAATCCCAAAATTTTGCTTTTTTGCTTTTTTGCGACTCTGGCTACCGCAGCAGCAGCGCGTCTCAAAGTGTCGAGTTTTAGTGTATCTGGTTTACCCAATCCTACCAGAATCAATTTACGTACTGGGCTACCAGGATTCACACGAGTGAAAATTGTACTGTTGGCTTTACCTTTAAATTCTTCTTCCGCAATTAGTTCTTTTAAGACCCCGGAAAACTTTTGATCTAAAGTTGCTAGTTCTCCGGTTAACTCTACTGCATCTTCAAATAATCCTATTGCCAAACTATCGCCTGCCCACTCTAGCAAAGGCTTATCACTAGGTTGAATTGTCATTTTGGGATTTTATGTAAATATTCCTTCCTGTACCAGTATTGCTCAAAATTCTTGTTTCAGGATGAGGGGAGCGGGGAATATGAGGGAGATGGGGCCAGTAGCTATAATGTTAGCGCTGAGAGTGTCAATCGATAATACGCTTGAAAATGTATGAAGTTTTAACCATAATAAATTAGTGGAATGGCAAGTTGAGTTTCATGATGATTTCGAGTCTGAGTTCGATGCTCTACCTCAAGAAGTAAAAAATGAGTTGCTTGCTACGGCTCAGGTATTAGAAATGTTTGGCCCACAAGCAAAACGTCCTCATGTTGATGCGCTCAAAGGGTCGAAGTACGGAAACATGAAAGAGTTACGATTCTCAGCTTTTGGTGGTGTTTGGCGTGTAGCGTTTGCTTTTGACCCATTGAGGCAAGCCATTTTATTGGTAGCAGGTGACAAATCCGGCGTTAGCCAAAAACTTTTTTATAAACACTTAATTCAAAAGGCTGATGCACGGTACAAGAGCCATCTTACAAAACTAAAAGAAGAAGGGTAAAAAGAATGGGCAAAAGCCTAAGAGAAAAAATTAAAGAACAGCCAATAGAAAACCAAATAAAAATTGAAAGCCGCGCTCAGGAATTAATATCTCAGGAATTAACTAGGCAAAAACTTAGATTAGATAAAAGGAAAAGGTTTAAAAAAAGAGAGGTAGTTATATTTGGAAAAAAATTAATGATAGAACATTAATTTAGTAAAACACTAGACAAGCCTGCCAAGCCGTTGGAGTTTGGCAGGCTTTAAAGTTATAAAAAATGGCTAGTTTTGTGTCTGATACTGGTGAACTCCGCTCATAACTCTACTTTTTTACCTCCTCTGCCTAATGCCTTAGAGGATGTTTGAAAAGTTTTCTTCTCGGTAACAAAACATTCTAGATCCCCCTAAATCCCCCTTAAAAAGGGGGACTTTGATTCCGGTTCCCCCCTTTTTAAGGCAGGGCTGTTTCATTCGATCTCTTAAAGATTTTGTCAAGAGTATAAGTCAGAAATTTGCTTGATTAGGAAAAAGAAAAGCTACCACCTCAACGAGTAAATTTAAGTGCGATCGCGATTTTATTGCCCAATTAGATTTTTTAGTCACCTGACTTTTTTGCTTGAAACGCTTGTAAATCAGCGCCTGTTGGGGAATGAAACAGCCCTGCTTTTTAAGGGTGGCTAGGGGGGATCAGTTAGTGCCCAAAATCACAGTCAACCACTTTTCAAACAACCTCTTATGCCCCAATTCCATCTTTGTCAATATCAAATTTTCTGGCGATCGCTGCTATTACTTCTTGCTCAAGAGGTGTAGTCTTATTGTCAAGCTGGGCAATTTTTTCACACTGAACGAGCAAGGGTATAGCAAAATCACGATTCAGCTGATTGAGCAGTATATCTAAAGACTTAGGTGATTTGATATTTTGGGCAATGGCATCCAACGAGGTAGGACTGAGTTTTACAGCTTGTAATTCTGGCAAAATTTCTTCCAAAGTCTTATCTGGATGGCTAGCCAGAATCATGTGAACTAAGATTTGATCCATGACGGCTTCTTGAGCGATCGCACTTTCGAGATATTTTTCACTTTCTGCTTTTAATGTTGCTAGAGTCTGTGGCGATGCTAGGGAAGTTGATTCATCTAGCTTGGCTTCGTAAAATCGACAAGCAGCATAACCCAATGAATAGATCATTGTTGCATTTGAACTAGCTGCGATCGCAGCACCCGCTAAGGGTACATTTCGCAGTAATCCTAATCCCGCAGCTTTCAAAAGACGACCTCCACCCAAAGCGAGACCAAAAATTGCCAAGACTTCTCCTTTACGGGCAGGATCTTTTAAATCTAGCCCGTAGTCGAATGCAATTTGATAAAGCATTTCTGACTGCAATTTTGTTGTCGCTGTTAAATCAATTGCCAACAATGCAATTGCTACTCCTGGCAAAATACTAGTGGCTAGTCCAACAGTGCCTGCTTGAGTCGCTTTTTCCACCATGATTCGGTGAGCAATCTCACTAGGTGATTCATTTGGATACTTTTGTTTGAGCTTGTTTACCGCAGCTTCTGCTTTTTCCAAATCAACAGCATCAGTAGTACCAATTAGCCAATTTAGATTTAATACTCCAGATAGTTTTCTAATCAACCAATTTTCGCTGAGGCGATTCACAACCTGACCACTCGTTTGAGTTGTTTGCTCAATTAACTTGTGTGTTTGTTTCGCTGTCGCTTCTCCTACCTCTAATGCTGTGTCTAAAACTGCTTGGCCAGTCTCAGCAACAGTTTTAATCAAAGACTCTAATACAGAAGGTTCATTTTCTATTGATGATTGAGCTTGAATTTTTACTTCTGAAGTTTCTCTGGGTGAATTAATTAATTTATTCACTTCTATTGCTTGGGGTTTATCTGCCATTGCTTGACACCATCTTGTAAAGCCTCTCTATTTTTGTTTTAGCGAAGTTTGAGGGGCTTTGACATCTCTCGATAAGTACAACTTCGATGAACGATGCCGGGATACCGTTGCCCTACATTCAGGAGATATCGGGACATCAGACTTTGGCAGCTTTGGAGCGATATCTGGGTGTCACCGAGAAGCAAAAGCAAAACGCGATCTCTGCTTTGGACTTTTGAACAATCTTATCAATAAAAAAATATTATTGTAAAATGAATAAACATACTTATCTATTAAGAATATTTAAATTATGATTTCTGATGTTCTTTTCGACGCAAAAAATGACATAGAGTATTATTTGACTGAGCTTACTTTTTCAGATGTTTACTCAGATGCAAAGTTAAGGGAGCAACTTCATGAATTAATGATAAGTATGGAAAAAATAAGAGTTCACCTAGATACTGAACCCAATATTGAACAGAATTTTGAATCATTGAAAATAAAAATTGAAGAAAGATGCAGAATTGCAAATATTGAATATAGAAAAATTATATTTGATAATGACAATAGTGAAGGTTTAGAAATATTCTTACAGGAAGGACGTAGTAAAAGAAGTGTAATAATTAGCATTAGTAATGCAAGAAAAGCAGGAATACTTTTAGAACATAAATTTGAAAATTATAAATTTCTGTCTGGTTATAATGGAATATGTTCCTATGAAGAGAAATATATTGAAGTTTTGATTAATTCACTGGACAAATCTTCAATTCAAAAAATTTATGACCGTCTTTTTAATTTAGATAATTCAAGAAATTATCTAAATAACATTTCGTATGAAAATGATACTAAATTAGAGTTAACATATAACTCATCTGAGGGCTTAAATATTACTATATTGATTAGCCCTATTTCTGATATAGCAAAAACTTTACTGGGTAATATACAGGATGACAGTATTTCTTTAAAGATTAGTGGTTTGAATATAACACAACAAGATAAAACTGTTAGCTATCTTGAAAAATACGCAAATTCTATATTTTTTCAGATTGATCTGGTTTTAGGGTTGCCTTTAACTGTTCAACGTATTCAAACTCAAGAAGAAAATATTTTACAACACAATGCTCAAACTCCTTTAAATATTAAGTACCCAGTATGCCAGTATGATAAGGAAGCTCTGTCCCTTTATTGGTATGCCCGAAGTGCTAATGAAATGCCTTTGTTACAGTACCTAGCCTACTATCAGGTAATAGAGTTTTATTTCTCCATTTATTCACAAATAAAAGCTACACGCACAATTCAAAATTTAATGAAAACGCCTGGATTTAACATTCATAACGACAACGATGTAATAAAAGTGCTAAATATAGCGAAATCCAGTTCGGCTAGAGGTTTTATAACTGAAATTTCCCAATTAGAAGCAACGCTCAAGGAATGTATTCAAATCTCATTACTTAAAGAATTTTTGGAAAAAAATGAAAGGCTAAAATCTTTTTTAACAAAAAAGGATAAAATGCTAGATTTAGAGCCATTGGCTTTAAATGAAAATGATGAAATATTAATAAACAGCATAGCCAAACGAATCTATGATGTTAGATGTAGAATAGTCCACACTAAAAATGAGAATGATTTTGACAATGCAAAATCGATATATCCTTTTACTAAAGAAGCTAATTTACTAAACTGCGAAATTGAACTAATCCATTACCTTGCAAAGCGAGTTTTAATAGCTAGTAGTAGTGAATTTCAGTTGTAAGAGTGAAAAGGGTATGGGGTGAAATGAGCAGTGATACCAAAAGTTACGCTGTGCGATTGCTCATTTATCCCCATCGCCCTTTGATGTCAGCAATTAAGCCTATCACAACATTTCTTTTAAAGAAGGTAATCTATTAATATAAAATCGTAATTTCTTCAATTGGTTCGATAGCTTCTTTGAGACGTTCATAAGATGATAGAAGAGAAAGCTGAGGGCACTCTTGAAGCAGGGGAGGAAGAATCTAACGATCATCTTCGCTTACAAAATTGAATAATTTAATTTCTGAAAGTCCCTAACAAGCGTGCTTTTGAGAGCAAGCCTACCCATTTTGGCAAAACAGCGATCGCCCCTCACCCTATCCTCTCACCTCTAGTCCCGTACCTTTATCAGCTTTACTTTCTAAAAAGTCGTTATCTTTAAGAATTTCATAGAGATTAGTATCTTGCTCTAGCAAGCAAGCGTGTCCGCACTCGGGCAGCACCACAATCTTGTTATTTGGTAAGATATTCCCTATCCGCTTAACTTCTGTTACAGAAGGCAAAAGGCGATCGCTACCACCAGCAATCAACAAAACTGGTTGAGTTAAGCGACTTAACTTTTCCTCATCAACTTCAAACTCTCGCAATAAAGACAATCGCCACAGAACGGTTTCTGCTGGTACAGAACGCATGGTTTTCAGCAGTTCATGGCGATCGCTCCGAGAAATACGGGGTAAAGATGCCAGAAACGGCAACAATCCCAGTGCGCCAACATCATACAATTCTGATGGCACTAGGTAAGTAAGTTGAGATGCCCAACTCAACCAAGGGCGAAGACGAAAGGACGAAGCTGGGTTAATTAAGATAGTTCGCTTAAATAAATGCGGTGCTTGGATCGCTACTTTCATTGCCAAGCAACCACCAAAGGACTCACCACACAAGTAAACTGGTCTGTGAGAGCTTTTTTGTAATTCAGCGTCGATCAAGTCCAATACACTTTTTGTTAGCACATCCCAAGTGTTAAGGTCTTTCCGGGGGAGTGCCAAAGAACGGACATCAAAGCCAGTTTCTAATCCAGCAGTCTGCGATCGCAATAATTGACCTGTTCCATCCATTCCCGGTAAATATACCAATAGCGGATACTCTGGCTGTACTCGTTTAGGAGTCAGGAAACAAGGCTTTAACTCAACTTCAGAGATAGTCATTGGTCATTGGTCAATGGTCATTAGTCAATGGTATAAAACTTTTGAACTGTTAATTGTTCCGACAATCCAAAATCCAAAATCGAATAGCTCTAATAGCAACCTTGACGCAGTAAATGGCTAATTTCACCATGACAGTGTTCTGTCAGTTCAGCCACAACAGTTCTGGCTTGTTTCCCGTGATATTTTTTTTGATGTTGGGGTGTTATCCAATAAGGGCGACCGATTAACACCGCAACCCGACGATAAATTACCAAAGGATGCCAACCAGCTTGATTAAATAAAGGTTCTGAAGGGTCAAATACACTCAAAAGCCTTAAGGGAAAACCATTCGTGTTTACCTCTTCTAAGGAAGCGATCGCGATCGGCAAAATTGCTAAATCCTGCACATCAGCTCGCAATGCTAAATGGGCAAATCCCCGTTGAAACTCACCCACCTGGTTTGGCTGAGTAAATTTCACCATTGGTGCAGTCCCTTCTGGAAATACTCCCACCATCTGCTTAGACTGCAATAGCAACTGCGACTGCGAAAAAAAGCTTTGTTGGCGGTTTTGAGTTTCCTCCAAAGGAAAACACCCCAATTGATCGGTGACAATCTCCCGCATTACTGGCACTTGTCCCATATAGTGATGGCAAGCAAAGCGAATCGGACTTGATAACGCCGTCATTAATATCAGTGCATCCATGAAGCTGCGGTGATTGCTGACTACCAAAACGCTAGCATCCTGGGGAATGCGATCCTCATAATAGCGAAACATTTGTGTTGAGAGTGCCGCCACCAAAGCGCGAGAAATCTCTAGGGGGCTATTTCGACTCATACCTAATCAATATATTTTTCCGGTAAATATGGCGGTTTATCTTAACTTAATTTTTACATTTCTTTACTACTGCCATGACCGTCTTAAGATAGAAATATCTGATCTACAAAACCAGCTAAGTTTTCTGCATTCTGCATTATGTATTCTCGATCACAATAATTTCTAATAGAAAGTATTCAAAAAAATTATGATTAGTTACTTTTCCTCATATAGGCAAAAATGATTTGAATAGATACATATTACAAAACAATTTTTGACCTGATAAATTTGCTACTATTAAGGTGTTATTGGAAAAAATGGAAATATTATTGTATAATTGCGTGGTTTTTCCCACAAAAGTAAGAAGCAAAAGGTTTTAATAAGTTAATTTTTATTTTGTATGAATCTAGTGAATAAAACAGAAAAAACATTTGCACTGACAACACCACTATATTATGTAAACGATGTCCCCCATATAGGCAGTGCTTATACGACGATCGCAGCAGATGTAGTAGCACGATTTCATAGATTACTAGGACATCGGGTATTACTAATTACAGGTACAGATGAACACGGGCAAAAAATTCAGCGTTCGGCGGAAAGTTTAGGCAAAGGGCCACAAGAGTTTTGCGATGAAGTTGTCCCTAGTTTCGTTAGTTTGTGGCAGTTACTAGACATTAAATACGATCGCTTTAGTCGGACAACTGCACCTCGTCATGAAGCGATCGTCAAAGAATTCTTTGAGCGAGTCTGGGAATCTGGTGATATCTACCAAGGACAACAACAAGGCTGGTATTGCGTATCTTGCGAAGAATTCAAAGAAGAACGCGATCTACTAGAAGGACATCGTTGTCCGATTCATACTAACAAAGAAGTTGAGTGGCGAGACGAGCAAAACTATTTTTTCCGCTTATCTAAATATCAAAATAAGCTGACAGAATTTTATCAATCTAAACCCGATTTTATTCAACCAGAAAGTCGGCGCAATGAAGTCCTCAGCTTTGTCAATCAAGGGCTGCAAGACTTTTCTATTTCACGGGTAAATCTAGATTGGGGTTTTCCCGTACCAGTTGATTCCAAACACACCCTTTATGTTTGGTTTGACGCGCTGTTAGGTTATGTCACGGCATTACTCGAACCAGATGCAGAACCAACTTTAGCAAATGCTTTAGAAACATGGTGGCCAATCAACCTGCACCTAATTGGTAAAGATATTTTACGCTTCCATGCAGTTTATTGGCCGGCAATGTTGTTGTCAGCTGGCTTACCCTTGCCAGAAAGAGTATTTGGGCATGGCTTTTTGACTAAAGATGGTCAAAAGATGGGTAAAAGTCTGGGTAATACCCTTGATCCTGTTTCGTTAGTTCAACGCTATGGTAGTGATGCCGTTCGTTATTACTTCCTTAAGGAAATCGAATTTGGCAAAGATGGAGATTTTAATGAAGTAAGGTTCATTAATGTTCTGAATGCAGATTTGGCAAATGATTTAGGTAATTTGCTCAATCGCACCTTGAGCATGGTGAAGAAATACTGCGTTGACAATAATGTTCCATCAATCGGCAATGAAGGAATTCCTGACGAAAATCCTTTGAAAACAATAGGTTTACGTCTAGGGGAACAGGTGAAAGAAGCATATAAGGAACTAGCCTTCAGTCAAGCCTGCGGCGCTATCCTTTCACTGGCACAAGCCAGTAATAAGTTTATTGATGAACAAGCTCCTTGGTCATTATATAAACAGGGACAGCAAGAGTCCGTGGAAAAAGTTCTCTACGCAGTTCTAGAATCAGTTAGACTGGCAGCTTATCTGCTTTCCCCAATTATTCCAAACATCAGTAGCGATATTTATCAGCAACTGGGTTTTGGAATAGACTTTAACGATCAAATACAAAGTTCAGTTACCGCCCCTTTTGCCACCCATGCGACATGGGGGATACTATCTAGTAAACAACAGTTGGGTACATTCCAACCAGTTTTTAAGCGAATAGAACCCCCGAAAAACGATTAGTCCTTATCAAACTCTGATTTTGTTCAATTTCTTATTTTCTCAAAAAATTTATCGGGGCTTAATTTATTTATATTAACCCCGGAACATTATCATAAGCCGCTGTGACTAGCATCTAAAAGTTCGTAATTTGTATCAAAAATAACAGGGATAAAAATCGAGGTATCACAATGATGTTGAATAATTTTGAAACCGATTCAATATTTACGCCAGAACAAGTTTTGGAGAATCGGGGTAGGGTCGCCATATTTATTGACGGCTCAAATCTATTTTACGCTGCACTACAACTAGGGATTGAGATCGATTACACGAAGCTATTGTGTCGATTGACTGGAGGTTCTAGACTTCTGCGGTCTTTTTTCTACACTGGTGTAGACCGGACGAACGAGAAGCAACAGGGGTTCCTGCTGTGGATGCGTCGCAATGGCTATCGAGTCATTGCTAAAGATTTAGTCCAGCTACCAGATGGCTCTAAAAAAGCTAACCTGGATGTAGAAATAGCAGTAGACATGATGGCACTAGTCGATTCTTATGATACCGCAGTTTTAGTCAGCGGTGATGGGGATTTGGCTTATGCGGTCAATTCAGTTAGCTATCGCGGCGTGCGGGTAGAAGTGGTAAGTTTGCGTTCGATGACCAGTGACAGCTTAATTAATGTAAGCGATCGCTACATCGATTTAGAAGCTATCAAAGAAGACATTCAAAAAACCCCTCGCCAAAGCTATCCATACCGGCCGTTATCTGGTATCGGCTTTTTGGAAGACCCAAGAACTAGTGATGGACACCTAGAAATCCAAGAATAATGGCGTATCAATTTCATAAAAGAGGGAGACAGGGGGAGAGAAAAATTCAAAATTACTCCCCCACTCCCTCCTTCCTTTTTTTACCTTTGATTTTTTTCTTGATATTTGGTTTAGTAAGTTGTGGGGGTAAATCCCCTATAGCTTCTCAAGAAAATCCTGCGGCTTCATCTAAGCAAGATAGCGATTTAACCTTCTTTGATGTCACCCTAGAACAGGCAGATGAAGTGGGAAGACCAATTTGGAAAGTCAGAGCTAAACAAGCAAAATACACCAAAGATAAACAAATTGGTCAAGCTGAAAGTCCTTACGGTGAACTATATCAAGATGGTAAAGTAGTTTACCAAATCAAGGCAGATGTTGCAGATATTGAACAAGATGGGAAGCAGTTGTTTCTTAAAGGTAAGATATTTGCCACAGACCCTAGTAATGGAATCGTATTGCAAGGCAATGAGTTAGAATGGCGGCCCAAAGAAGATTTGTTGATTGTCCGCAACCAGATTAACGGCACTCACAAAAAACTACAAGCTGTAGCACAAGAAGCGCGAGTTAAAACCCGCGAACAGCGCATGGAATTTTCTGGACGAGTAGTAGCAAATTCTGCTGATCCCCAATTACAAGTAAGAACCGAGCATTTAATCTGGAATATTAAAGAAGAAAAACTAATTGGCGATCGCCCCATACAAATTGATCGCTACAAAGATAATAAGATTAGCGATCGCGGTAAGGGAAATTCTGCCGAAGTCAACTTAAAAACAAAAATTGCCACTATTCAACAAAATGCTCAATTAGATTTACTAGACCCACCGGTGCAAATAGCTAGTAACTCTATGACATGGAACATGAACGCAGAAACTGTTACTACAAATTCCCCTGTACGAATGTTCCAACGGGCTGAAAATCTTACCGTAACCGCCAATCAAGGTGAAATGAAAATACCGCAAAAAACGGTTTATTTAACAGGTAAAGTCAACGCCATTGGTCAGCGTCGACAGTCTTTGAGGTCTAATACCTTAACTTGGTATTTAGACAATAAATTAGTTGAAGCTCAGGGAAATGTAGTTTATCGGCAAGTTGACCCACCGTTAAATTTTATGGGTGAAACGGCCGTTGGTAATCTGCAAACAGAAAATATTGTTGTCAAAGGTGGCAGTTCTACCGGTAGGGTAGTAACAGAAATTATTCCCCAACAAAGAGCCAATCGTCAGCAGTAGAGTTAGTGGAAATGGGGAGTGGGGAGTAGGGAGTAGGGGGGACTTGTCCCCAAGTCCTCTTACCCATTCCCCACTCCCTGTAACGCTCTAGGCTAGGATCTTAGTATTACAAGTCCTTTGATAACCCATGAATGGATCAAATCAATTAGGCAAGAAATCCTTGCCAATATCCCAGCAAGCAGAACATTCCCAGCATCATGATACAGACCACGAGCATACAGATCATACTCATGGGACTGAAGAGCCTGCTCATCCTCATGTCCATAGCGAAGAGTCTTTACGGCGAATTGCCAATCGATTATCGCGTATAGAAGGCCATGTTCGTGGTATTAAAACAATGGTGCAGCAAAATAGCCCTTGTCCTGATGTTCTACTGCAAATTGCCGCAGTGCGTGGCGCATTAGATAAGGTAGCGCGAATTGTTTTGGATGAACATTTAACTGAATGTATTGCGAGAGCCGCACAAGAGGGTAATATTGAAGTTGAAATTAAACAGTTAAAAGCTGCTTTAGATCGATTTTTACCTTAAAAATTACAAAAATCAGAAATTAACTAGCACTACAAGACATTTGGTAGAGATGTAATATTTGGTGTATTGACTCAGACAAAGAGTTTTTATGCCAAAATTAGCACAAGTATTTCACAATCATAGTTGATAGTCTGGGTAGTTCCAAAGCAGTCATAAGGGGGTAACTTATACCCTTGAAATTATATTAGAGTACGGTAGGGAAGTTTTTGCATTTGGATTTTATAGATATCTTCCAAGAATGATTTTAAATAAATATAAATTTAACTATTGTATAAATATAAATACTAACAAACCTATAATTCTTTTGTTACATGGCTTCATGGGAAACATTAATGAATTTGATGAAACTATAAAATTTCTAGCAGAATATTTTTCTTATCTTATCCTTGATTTACCAGGACATGGGAAAACCGAAGTTGTCGGAGGTGATGAATACTATGGGATGGAAACCACCGCTCAAGCAATAATCAATTTATTAGATGAATTAAAAATAGATAAATGCCACTTAATTGGTTATTCTATGGGTGGAAGATTAGGTTTATACCTAACTCTAAATTTCCCAGAACGTTTTATTAAAGTCGTATTAGAATCAGCTTCTCCAGGTTTAGCAACAAAAGCAGAACGATTAGAACGAGTTAGGCGTGATGCTCAAATAGCTAGAAAATTAAGCAGAAGCATTATTAAAACTGATTTTGCTGATTTTTTGTCCAATTGGTACAATCAACCAATTTTTGGTTATATAAAAAATCATCCACAATACGATCGCATGATAGAAAGTCGCTTGCAAAACAATCCGCAGGAATTAGATAAATCATTGCGCTTCATGGGGAATGGATGTCAACCTTCTTTGTGGGAGAAGCTACAAGAGAATAAAATTCATATACTCTTACTAGCTGGTGAATATGATGAAAAATTTATATTTATTAATACAGAAATGGCTAAAATATGTGAATTTGCACAGCTAAAAATAATTAAAAATGCTGGACATAATATTCACTTTGAAAATACCTTAGCATTTGTGGAAAATATCAAATATTTCCTATCTACAGCAAGTTAGAAATTAAGATAACCTCACGGCTTCTTTAGTGGCTTCCTAGAAGGAGTTGGCGATGGTGTCAAATTCTGGACACTTGGTTGATTAGCTGTGGTTAATTCCTCTTGCAACATTTTCTGATAAACTTTAGGCAAAGAGCTACTAACAGAATTAGTTTCTATACCATATCCTAGACTCGTCCAAGTCGGAGAGAGCCGCCGCAAAACATCAATTAACTTTCCCTGACGCAGCAATTGAGAAAGATCAGTTCCCCAAACTTTAGAATCAGTTAACCAACGGTAAACGACTATATCTTGATATTCTGCTTCAAAACTATAAGCAGTCCAAAACATCATCTGCATCGGCTTTGGGTGATAACGTGGGGCCAAACGATACCAAGTAATGTTGATAATTTGATATCTGCCGGCAGCAGTAGAACAATTACCTGTATTTGGGCCTGTGACAATTGTGACACATATCTCAGGATGTCTGCTAAGGTCATTAACTTGTTGTCCACCATACAACAGAGAATAGGGACGGTTTCCACTCGCTTCACTCGCCGAAATTGTTCGCATTAAAGCGCGGATATAGGGATCGCCCTGTTTCATCACCAAGGGCGGCTGTTTATCTGCAAAGATGGGATCGGAAGGCGATCGCAAGTCTCCAATATACCATTGCAACAAATACACAAAGCCAAGAAGCGCAGCTATTGGCCCAATAAGTTTTTCAACACCTTTGAATTCAAAGCCTTTCAGAGTCTAACTCCTTCAAATTTGCTCTCTTTATTAACAACAATGATTGACGAGTTCATTCTGACTAAGTTCACTTCCATCCAATACAGTATTTTTGTAAGGGCACAGTAGTACTGTGCCCAAAATGCTTGTTGTATCAAAGCAAGATTTCTACAGCAGTTAAACTGCTTAATTACGCAACGTTAGCAAATAATTCTCCAAAACTTTTTGAGGCTGCTTCAGGTTTGGCAACAATTTCGACAATTTTATTGCGTGCATCTGCTTCAAACAGCGCCTCAACAGCAACTTGGGCGACTTTCTGCCTGGGGATGCTACCGTCAAAGAGTGTATCAGCACTCTGCATCACGATCGCATCTGAGTTATCTTCATTCTTCAATCCACCAGGTCGCACAATCGTATAAGTCAGACCACTTTTCTGGATATACTCTTCAGCTTGCTTTTTCCACACCAAAATCAGCCAAAACAAATTCAGTGGATGGAATAACTGCGAAGTACACAAAGAAGAAACCAAGACAAGATGCTCAATCCCCTTTGCTTTGGCAGCTTCTACTAAATTTTTAGTCCCTTCAAAATCTACTTTATAAGGCCCTGTGGGGTCAAAACTAGGTTTTGCACCAGTCGCGACGAACAAAACTGTACTATCTCCCAACGCAGCATTCAAACTTTCTGGTTGTAACACATCGCCTACAACTAACTCAGCTTCAGGAGACAGAATACCTCTAGCTTTCTCTATATCCCGCACCAAAGCTCGGACGGGAATATTCCGCGCTATCAACTCTTGCACAATCCGGCGACCTGTTTCACCGGTTGCCCCTGCTACAAATGCTTTCATGAGAAATGCTATCCTGGAAAACTATTGTGTGCTTGTTCAGTTCTTTATTTTAGTAATTCTATGGAGTTGATGGCAGATTAATGAGGTTTTGGTCAAAATGGGATATTGATGCGAAATGACCCAGGAATGTGGGGAATTATTAGTATAGAAGAACGCCAAAATATACAGTAATGCATTTATGCTTTCAAGACAAGGCGAATATAAATCCTGGGAAATAACAGAAGCAGTTTTACCTGTAGCGTCCAACCAAGAAGAAGCGAAGGACACATTAACAGACATAAATGTAGCGACGATTACAAAATTTTACGGTCGTTATCAAGATTTTATGGAAATGCCTGCCCCAGCAGAGAAGGTTGCTGAGTATCTTAATGCTCACGCCTTATGGTTTTCTCGTTGTGCTGAACCCATGAAAGTGCAATTACTTGGGGAAAATGGCTATGCTTTAGTAATTGGTCGTTTTGGTGCTTTCGGTTATGAAGTAGAACCGAAAATTGGTTTGGAATTGTTGCCCCCAGAGGAGGGTATTTACCGCATCCGTACAATACCCATTCCTGATTACCAAGCGCCTGGTTATGACGTAGATTATCGGGCATCTCTCCAGCTAATAGAAAACGATGCTTGCAGTAGTGGCGAAGTTACGAGAGTTGAATGGGAGTTAGATTTAATAGTTGATTTGCACTTTCCCCGGTTTATTCAGCGATTACCCAAGTCTATAATTCAATCTACTGGCGATCGCTTACTTAACCAAATCGTCCGCCAAGTTTCTCGTCGCTTAACACGCAAAGTTCAGCAAGATTTTCAGAAATCTTTGGAAATACCCTTTTCTGGGAATTCCAAACAAAAGCGCTAAGTCAACAGTCCTTTGTCATTTCTCATACACTAATGACAAAGGACAAAGCGCAAAGTCCGAGCGGAGGTTTTCTACGCTCAGAACTTTGTCAGAGAGGACAAATGACTAAGCTTTAGTAAGAATTCTTTGGACAATTTGCACGCCAGTAACAGCCTGCCAAGCAAAAAGTCCCAAAAGGGTGAAATTTATCAAAATATGGGTTGCGCGTGCCCAGTTTGCCCCTTTCTGCATATAAGGGGACAAAGCAGCAGAAAATGCAATCAGACCCGTCATACCCAGTCCTGCCAGCAGGTGAGGGCCGACAAATAACTTGCCATTATTGATGTAAGTGACACCCATCCCTCCAATTGCACCTGCTACCATCAAACCTAAGAGTATAGACCCGATTTGGTAGTGTCTGACGTTATATCTACCTTTAATCAGTTCTTTCTTTTCTTCCCCCTGAGCATTTCTGGTACGCTGTAATTGCAGCCCCAAGTAGGCAGCATAAATTGAGAGTACTAATAGCGCCCACATCAGCACCGGATGGAAGAAATTCAGCCAATATTTCACCGACGCAGAAAGTTCCAAGCTCATAGTGTTCTCGCCTAATTATTAAATCTTCATAAAAATTAGCATAACTCTATTCTCTGTGCTTCAAGTTGCACAACTTAAATCTAAGGGATGAGGAGAGAAGACAAGAGTTAAGCCTCCCTTACCTTAGAATGCTTGCCAAGACTGCATTTCTTAATTTTTAATTTTTAATTTTCAATTTTTAATTGCATAACCCTCTTGCCAAAGTGCATAAACAATCTCAGACTGAGTTTTGAGGGTAGACGAACAAAACCCCCTGTGTGGGATCTCATTCATGACTGAAAACAACGATACTTTGCTGCTAAAAGCTGCTAAAAGTGGTGATATTAAGGGGCTGTGTGCGCTACTGGCTGCTGGCGCGAGGGTAGATGCGTGCGATCGCCAAGGTACTACGGCGTTAATATTTGCTGCCAATTTAGGTTACACCGAAATTGTGCGATCGCTCCTAGATGCCGGGGCAAATATCAACTTGCCCAGAAAACTCTACGGTTTGACGGCTTTGATGTTAGCAGCTAGTGCCAAACAACTTGACATTTTGAAACTTTTAGTATCCAAAGGTGCTGATGTCAACGCCATTAATGAAGATGGCAGCACAGCTTTAATGGCCGCAGTCCTCAAAGGTCATATCGATGTAGTGCGAGTCTTATTGGCTGCTGGTGCGGAGGTGAGTATTGCCGATAAAGATGATGATACTGCGTTGAAACTTGCCATTAAGCAGGGAAACATAGAAATTTTACAAACTATTCTCCAAACAGGTGTTGATGTCAATATCCCAGATCAAGAGGGTGAGACACTTTTAACATTAGCCGCAGACTTGGGGCATCTGGAGGTTGTGGAAGCACTGCTAACGGCGGGGGCTGATGTGAATGCGAAAAACGCTGATGGTGGAACTGCATTATTGGCAGCAGTAGCAGGGGGACATAGTGCGATCGCAGCAGCTTTACTGGATCGAGGTGCTGAAATTAATCTCCAAGACCAAGATGGTGAAACTGCCCTACACCTTGCCGTTGTGGAAGGCTACATTGATGTCGTGCAAGTATTACTTAACAGGGGTGCAGATGTCCAAATTAGGAACCGTCTGGGTGATACGCCACTGCTTGTAGCAGCGTTGCAGGGACATAGCAAAATTGTCGAGGTATTGCTTCGTTCTGAGGCAGATATTAATGGGAAAAATCTTGGTGAAGTACCTTTGACGTTGGCTGCATCACAAGGACATACTCAAACAGTGAAAGTGTTATTAGACTATGGTGCTGATGCCAACACTCTGGGGGACGATGGCAAAACTGCTTTGATTAAAGCAACCGAACGCAAGCACACAGAGATCATACATTTGCTGCTGGCAAAGGGGGCAGATGTGAATTTTCAAGACTCAGCGAGGGCAACATCATTGATGTGGGCTGCCTCAGCAGGTTATGGCGAAATTGTGAAGTTATTACTCCAAGCTGGGGCAGATGTGAATTTAAAAAACCGGGGTGGTTATACTGCTTTGATGATTGCAGAATTTAATGGTTATAAAAATGTAGTGCGGAGTCTGCAAAAAGCTGGAGCGCAAGAATAGCTATTTTAATTCTGAATTTTTCACCTAAAATCTTTTTAGAAATATCTTGACAAATCATTAAATGAAGGTTATTCACTTAAAGACCAAGTAAGTTGAAAACGGCCAAGTTTAGACCTAAGAAACAAAGAAAGCAAAACTCCGTCGTAACTGTTGTGAACTTGCTACGGCGGAGAAAAGAAAAATTAAAACGCCAAGGGGGAACAGGCTAAATGCTTGCGTGACAAGGATATAAAAAAGCAAAAATGAAGAAGTAAATTTACTTTTTACCTTGTACATTTTACCTTTTACCTGCTCTCCCCCTTGACGTTTCCTACTGTGCTAGATGTGCAAAATATATAGTTTTTGCTTCAACAGAAATGTATTCTAAGGATCATTTTTTATGTATTATCCTAATGACTAAATACAAACAATTCCTGAAAAAAGGTTAATTTGCGATTATTTGAGCGATCGCTACGGAAATTTAAAGAAAAAATAAATTAAAAATTAAATTTTGGATGGTAAATATCCAGTTGCCATAACCAGTTGCCATAAAATTAAGTATTTATTCATGGCTTGAACAGGAAAAATGGTTAATGACTATAAAATTTGCAGAACAACTAGTGTCATGTCATCAGTGTTTTGCTTATCATCACCAATGAATTGCTGAACTTGGTCAAATAAATAGTCCACAATCTCCTCTGGCCCATTACAGTACTTGCAAGCCGTATTGAAGCCAGCGACAAAGTTATCTTCATCGAAGCGATCGCCACCAGCCGCCGCTGCATCGGTCAAGCCATCTGTATAGTAAATAATGGTATCCCCAGGCTCTAACTGTACCTGAGCATCTTCATATTGGCTGTTAGCATCCAAACCGATTAGCATTCCTAGAGTATCTAAGCGGCTGACAGTTTTCGTGGCTGCGTGCCACCACAAGGGAGGATTGTGTGCCGCATTACTATAAGACAGAATTCGACTGTGAGGATTATATTCTGAATAAAATAGTGTTACAAAACGGTGAGAATTTTCCAAATCCGCATACATAACTCTATTTAAGTTTTGCAGAATTTTTGCTGGAGAATTCCCATGTAGCACTTCTCCCCTTAGCATTCCTCGCATCATCGTCATAATCAGCCCAGCAGGGACACCTTTGCCCATCACATCTCCAATAACCAAACCCCAGCGACCAGTTTCGGTGTCGCCTTTAGTCTTAGACCGAATTTTATTCTGATTGGTAGCAATAAAGTCGTAGTAGTCACCGCCAACACGATTTGCAGGCTTACAACGGGCAGCTAGGACTGCACCAGGGATTGTGGGACATTGACGTGGTAGAAGTCGCCGTTGAATTTCTGCACCAATTTCTAGTTCTTGGTCTAAGCGTTCTTTTTTTCTAAGTTCTACAGCTAGTTCATCGTTTTCGATCGCTACTGCTGTTTGATCTGCCACTAACCTAACTAACTTTTGCCTAGTTTCTGTCCAACTATATTCTGGATCGCGGCTCAATACATAGAGCCATCCCCTTTCTGTATGCTTTACCAGAATCGCCGTACCAAAGATTTGTACCTCTGGCCCCAAATAGCGATGCATTTGGTCATCCAAAATCCCCGTCGCATTCGCTAGAGGGGCAGTATTTGGCAAAAGTGTGATTTGACTGCTGGCTATTTCTAGCGCTTTGCGGATATTTTTACGCTGTCCACTATCTTGCCAATGTAACTGTTCTAACCTGACTTGACCATTAGGTTTGTAGAGAAACAGGGCGCTGCCGTCTGCATCTGTCACTCTTGTTGCCATTAGCGGAATCAGTTCCAAAAACTGATTCAAATTATTGAAACTTCTCAGGGCAAATCCTAAAGAACTGAGCAAATCTTGAATTTTGTTCTGTTCCCGGTGCAACCTTGCCACGAGTTCTTTGAGTGCCACGACTGGGGTGACATCCGTCGCGGCACTACTATTGTTGTCAGTGGGTTGAGAGGGCAGTTGAGACACAGGCACAGGTATTATTGCACTTTATATTGGCAGATTTTAGATTACTTATAAGCTTTTTGGCTTTCGTATTGCTAAACCATAATTAGACAAGACTTGTCACTTTAGCAAGAGTATAAAGACGTAACAGGCAACTTTTATCAGTATTTTATTTGCTTATTATATTTTTGATGGAATCTTAGTCATTTAAAATCATGTATTTTTAGTCAAAATCCAACCCGTAAAAATTACTATAGCGGTTCTAAATTCTATTGAATATAGACCTAACACCGAGCCTTGTAGAGAGATGTGTGTACACCGTAGCCTTTTCAAAGAAAGATCAAAGTGTATTGCATCAAAACGAGAAGCACTATGGTTTTGGTGATAGTTCAGAAATCTTTTCCTTTTTTCATAACTTAATTCCCAAAGCATATCTCTAAAGTCAGAAAAATACTTTATTCAAAGAATAATTTATAACGCTTTCAGAGTAATTATTTGGGTATAGAAAACTAGGAAATTAGAAGTCTTTTGAGCAAAAACCTCCATAAGCGCTCAAAGTGAGCTTAGTTTGGTAAAAACATACTTACATTCATTCCTAAAGCTGAGAATATGTAAATAAGTCTTTAAATACTTAATCTGTATACCATAATTACCGTGATAATCGCCAAGGATGATACTAAATCTAGAAAAAATCTCCTCCCAAAACTTTAAGTCACAAGCCAGAAACAATGTTGTCGTTTGATCATCAGAATTCAAATCTCTCGATTTACTACAAAAATATTTGTAGATTCTTTCGCAAGTAGGAGCTGAAAATACACCTGGGAGTGTTGAAACAGCTTACTTACACTAATTTGCTTTTTGAGTCCACAGTGGACGATTTTCCGAATTTCTGATGGTCGGAAGCCGTCTTTTTGGTAAGCATTGGGCAAACATCTGACGCTAGTAATCTAACTTTTAAGTAAGTTACGTGCAGCGTGCAGTTCTCCCGACTTGCTAATGCAGTCGCTTCGCCTGTTGGTGATGCTACGCATAGCTTTAGCTTGCTTCTTTGACAGCAGTACAAGTTGCCATAGCCAATATGAGTTAACTGCGGAGGGAAAAGACCACAGTCTTTGACTCACCTGCGTTGGCTTTCTAATGTACTACTCACCCCTCAGACTGCTGTCCATCCCACACCACAATAGTTGTATTTGTGGGGGTGAGTATCTTGTCTACCCTTTAAGTTTCTACAAAATGTAAGTTTATGGGCTTTTGTGTGTAGCAACTAAATGTCTTGCTACTCCACTTAAAAAGCCCTTAAAGGGGTGAAAAAGTTCATTAGCTTGAGATTTTAGCAAAAGTCACCCATTTATTGTGACAAATTTATGATTTTAGGATTTTAACTGTTTTTAGTTAGTTCAAGTGATAATACCAGATTCAGTTATCCCTAAATTTCTCAGTTTGTCAAGAAAAATTTTTTACTCCCAATTTTTCAATTAGCTACTTAAGAGAGCTTCGACAAACTCATAGCTTGAAAAGGGTCGTAAGTCTTCAATTCCTTCACCAGCACCAATAAAGCGAATCGGTAAACCTAGCTGTTGCACAACGGCAAGGGCAACACCGCCTTTAGCAGTGCCATCTAGTTTGGTTAAGACAACGCCACTCAGTTGGGCCGCTTGGGAGAAAACTTCGGCTTGTCGTAGTCCATTTTGACCTAAAGTAGCATCTAGAACCAACAGCGATTCCACTTTGGCATTTGGAGCTTTTTTGTCAATAATTCGCCGGATTTTACCGAGTTCGTCCATTAAGTTTTTCTTGTTTTGTAGTCGCCCAGCAGTGTCTACCAGAAGTAATTCTGTTTGCCGCGATTGGGCCGCTGCGATCGCATCAAATACAACTGCTGCTGGATCTGTATTTTTTCCAGGATTGGCAATTACTTCTACACCACTTCTACTACCCCAAACCTTCACCTGTTCCACGGCGGCGGCGCGGAAGGTGTCTGCTGCGCCAATCAAGCATTTATAGCCAGATTTTTGCCCTAAATGGGCAATTTTGCCAATGGTGGTGGTTTTCCCGGCACCATTCACCCCAGTGATTAACCAAATGTTCAAAGTTTCTTTTTCTGGGGTAAAGCTAGTTTTTTGGGATGCAATGCTTGGTGCATCCAGCATATCCCGAAGAATTTTTTTCAGATAAGCGATCGCTTCTTCCGGTGCAGTAACTTCTTCTCTAAGTTTTGTCTGTAGCGCATTGATAATAAAGTCTGTCGCCTCTACACCCACATCGGCTTGCAGGAGCAATGCCTCAATTTCCGTCACAGCAGCTTGGTTTAGCGGCCCTTGACCAACGATTGCCTTCAGTTGATTGAGAATACTCCGACGAGTTTTGTCTAACCCTTGCCGGAGCTTTTTGAGCCAGGTAATTTCTTCAATAGAAACGTCTTCTGGATTTCTACCTTGAGCTGCTAAAACTTTCGCTGACCAGACAAACCCATCATCAAATACCAATCCGGGAATTTCCTCTCCTATCTCTGAGGTTGCAGCTACTGGCTGTACTATCTCCGGTTCTGGAACTTCAATGGCGGTGGCTATTAGTTGATCTAGTTTTGCTTGCCGTTCTGCCGCCGCCCGTTCTAAGAAGGATAAATTAGCTGGTGCTGTTGGCTGCGTTGCCTCTGGCGTGGGGGTTTGTTCAATTTCGCTTGTGGTTATTTCTGGGCTTTCGACATCTGGCTCTTCAGCAATTGCAATTACTGAGGAATCTTCTGTATTTTCTTCTTCAGTAGCAGTTTGGATAATTTCTAGCTGTGCTGTTTCTAGGGTTGTACTAACAGGTTCCTCAGTTAGTTCTGATTCAGTGATTTCCGCAATTGCCGTTTCTACAGTTTCAGGTTCTGCTAAGGCATTTTCTGAATCAGGCGGGGTTTCTACTACCTCAACCTGTTGTTTTTGCTGAATATTTTTGTAAGCAGCTTTAGCAAACGCCAACAAGTCTGCCGTTGTGTCTGGTGCAGTTTCAGCAGCTGAGGTTTCGGCTGGCTCTGGTTGGGGTTCTTGTGCAGGAGTAGTTTCTTCCTGTTTTTTATCAGAGGGAGTCTCAGAGGAATCGTTATATTGACGGCGGAACCAATTAAAAACCATTGCAGCAGTATTAGTTATATGAGTTATAAGTTATAAGTTATGAGTTTAATTTAACTTTGCACTTTTTCTTAGGGTGAAAACTTCCCGGTTATCCTCACCTTTGATAGCTAGTTTGAGGAGAATTAGTTTCCTTTGGTTCGCGCAGCGTCTCCCCTTCTTCCAAAGGAGAGCTAGCGCCAAGGTAAAAGTTTCGCTCGGAGGAAGCCGCAGAAGCGGCTACAGACTTTTCTCCATAGCAGTATATGAATTAGGCAGTGTTACTATGCTGTTTTTTTCTGCTCAGTGACTCGGCGCAAAACACCATTAATAAATCGATGACCGTCGTCTCCACTGTAGCGTTTGGCTAGCTCCACAGCTTCATTGATGGCGATACTATCTGGAACTCCTAAGAATTTCATTTCTGCCACTGCGATTTGCAGGATATCGCGGTCAAGTTGGGCAAGACGAGTTACTTGCCAATCCACTAAGGCAGTAGAAAGGAGTTCATCTATAATGTGTCGATTTTCGTTGACAGTAATCACCAGCTCTTTCGCGTAATTACGGACTCCCTTATCCTGATTAGCTAGTTGAATCAATTCGGGGAAATCAACTGCCGTACCCAATTGATTGATTGCTGTCTGGGTGCAGGCGATCGCTTCTTGAAGCATTGTTCTGGCAGAATTGAGGTCGGAAGCACGAGTTTGGCTACTCAAAAGGCGATCATTACTGCGTTGCAGTTCACCTGCGGCATTATTGAGGGTATCTTGCACTTCTGAGGTCAGGGTGCGTACTGCTCCTAGCACCAATTTGGATACTAGCTGATCGTCTAGTAGTGTATCTAATTTTTTTGGGTTGACTGGCAATTGGCTAAGGCTTAAAAGCGCCAATTCACGAGCAATTTGCTGGGGTTTACGAGGTTGCATAAAAGTCAGGGGTGATTGTGCGAGAACTGAGTAACTAGGCTGGGCAAACTTACAAGTCTATCAATTTTGGCACAGTCAAACAACAAGATTACGCATTTGCTTGTGACTTTGCCAGATTAATTTTAAATTTCTTCAACGGGAATAATCTGCCGCTTGATTTCGTCGTGTTTCACTTCCACTGTAGATTCTTTAGGGAAAATTAAGGGCGTATTAGGGGCAACAATGCCACCTGATACAACTATTTTAAAAGCGTCTTCAATAGACATGGAGAGGTTCACCACCTCGTCTTCAGGAACGACTGCGTACCATCCGGTAGTTGGATTTGGGGTAGTGGGGATAAAAACACTTAGGACGGGGCGTGACATCTGGGCTTGGATATCACTGCTGATTGCACCAGTGACAAAGGCGATCGCCCAAATTCCTCGGCGGGGATACTCTACCAAAATTACCCGGCGAAATTTACCATTAGAATCTTTTAGTATTGTTTCTAAAAGCTGTTTGAGAGTTTTGTATACCTGCCCAGCTAAGGGAATTGCCTGTAATAATCGCTCACCAAAATCTAACAACCACCGTCCAGCAATATTGCGAGCCATTAAGCCCATCAATAAAATACACAGTAGTGGCACAGCCAATCCTACTAATAAATTCAGTAAATTTACTAGAATTGGGTTTAACCCATCAAAAGGATTCAGTTGTTTGGGAATTTGGGTGAGGAAGTTGATTACCCAATTAGCAATGGTAATTGTCAGCCAGATAGTGGTTGCGAGGGGAATTACTACCAACAAACCAGCAATCAGGTCGTTTTTTAAGTCCTGTTTTAGGCGATCGATTACCAAGCCCTGATTCTCCTGTTTTAAGCTAGAGGAACTTTTGTTATTGGTATCCATACCAGCAAATTCGTCAAATAGCAAAGGCTTTACTTGAAGCAACTTCTGCCGCAAGTAACTATCCAAAACGCTAGCAGTTTGGCTACTACAGCAACAATACGTATTTGTTGCTGTAAATCAGCTATTCTCCTACAAGCATAGACATAGATATCAACCAATCAGATGGCGGCTGGTTGTTTTCAGAAAATGTCACCTTTCCTTGTAAGACTTGTAAATGATTGTTGCAAGTCATAAGGTATTACTAATCTATCGCGCTCAATCAAAAGCTGCTTTTGATTCTGAAAGTACCACCAGGTAAACTGAGGAGTTATTTTATATGGTCAGTCACTCACGTTTGATCGGGAGCGGTTTTTATGAAAATGGTCTGTTATAAATATTAATTTAATATGGTGGTTTTGTTTAAATGTAAAGCGCAGTAGGGTACCACAGCTAGCTATGCTACCCTATTTCTGAATTCTGATTTTGCGATCGCTACTTGTTGATTTGACTGAGAATCCTTCTAATCTCCAGTCCCCTTTACGCCACATCAGCCTGTGTAGTTTCCGAATCCGCACACTGTAACTGTTGTGGACTCTCTTTTGCCAGAATTGCTGTTACGTCTAAATTAGGTTTTGGTAGATACTTCATTTCCCAAACTTTGAGCAAAATCAAGTATTCGTAAAATGCCTGCAATGTACACCAAGCAAGTCCAGCGTGTCCATCTAAACAGCCACCTAACATAAAATACATATATAGAAAGCGTAGCAACGGTCTCGCAGGTAAACGCAAAGACAAATCTTTCAAGGCGCGGCGTTTTTCGACTTCCGATTTACCAAAGAATAAATCTTGCCAGTTGACCTTTCCCTGTTCTAACTGATACAGCGTTTCTTGAGCTTCATCTGTAGAATAACGGTTATGTTTATCAATCCAACGGCTCAAACCTTTGCTACAAGTGTAGTGGGGGTATGTTTCTTTTAAAAAGCTAGTTGCACCGTCACAAACTTCCCGCTCAGTATGACCGTAGTCTGTAAACCACACCTTTCCGTGGCGGAAGAGACGCATTTGGTAACGGGGATACTGTGTGCTGTAGCGAATCCAACGATTCATGAACATGACACGTTCAGCCACGTAGTAACCGATGTAATCAAGATTCGGACTTACCTTTTCGCATTCCGCGAACAGTTCTGGTGTCATCCGCTCATCAGCTTCGAGAATATAAACCCATTCGTGCTTCGGGGGGATGGACTCTAACATCCAGGTGCGTTGGCGGCCGTGGCTTTCAAAAGCGTGTTGGACAACGCGGATGGGATAGCTACTGGCAATTTCCACAGTGCGATCGCTACTGCATGAATCCACAACAATAATGTCATCCGATAGCATCGCTGATTCGATACAAGCAGCAATATCTAGTTCTTCGTTATATGTCAGTATGTAAATTGAGAACATTACTCAAGTTTTATAGTGATTTTACTCAGTGATAATTGTATTTTTATTGTTGTTAGCTATTAGGCGCATGGCAGTATAAACCGAATAATTTTTGTATAAGTCTTACTGCCATGCCAATAGTGGATTAACGGGCGGTAGCTCTAGGTTTACCACCTTGTACAGCACCCATACCTTTTAAGCCCGTCCAGCCGATGATAATGTAACCAATGGATAACAACAAACTGCTAATCCCAATCCGCAGCCCAGACTTCCAAGCAGTATCTTTAGCTTGTTGTTCTGCTTCTTCTCTGCGCTGGCGAACTTGGCTCAGTTGTTGAGTTCGCAGTGTCTGAATATCTGTTTGTTGTTCGATAGCTTTGTCAAGCGCTTGGGGATCTGTTTTAGCCTTCTTCAGTAACTCTTTGATATTTGGGGGAATTTGAGAGCTTTCAAGCGCTTGCTTATATTTTTGATCGTCTTTGAGGATTTCACTAAACTGAGCTTTGGTTTGGGTTCGCAGTTGATCTAATTGGGCTTTTCCTTGCTCAGTATTCAGTTGTGCTTGCAATTGCGATAAGCGAGTGTTGAGTTGAGCTTCTGCCTGATCTGCTTCTTGGGTGATTCGATTGAGTGTTTGAGTCTTAGCTTGATTGACGTTATTGAGGTGCAGGGGAAAAATCAGCAAGAACATCAACCCTAAAATACTTGAGAGAATCACGGCGGGAAATCTTAAATCGATCCCTTGGGGGCGATCGCTTCCTGCATCAGCGTTTTCAATCCAATAGGCAGCAAATAGCAGCCCCAGCCCCACTAGAGGAACAATCCCGCGATCGACTAGTGCTGTTGCCAAGTTGATTTGCCATACCCGATCAGTCGGTTGAAAGGGTAACAATAGAATCAAAAAGTCCACAAAAAAGGACAAAATGCAGATTATTCCAACTACCTTAACTGTGAGGGCAGTACTCACGGAAGTAAAACGGTTAACCATAGTTTTTCAAACTGGCGGTGAATACGAGTGATTTTCATATTTCAAGTTACTTGAATATTGTGCCCATGACCGTGACTATTGTGTAGAAATGCAAAGCAGATTCAATATTGCTAAAGGCTATCTGCCTCTTGGTTTTCAACTAGGCCACAGTAACATTTGTTATGTACAGTGTCTTCAGGAAATTCTTGGTGTTTTAGAGTATAAGTATAAACCGTAACGTAGTAAAAGACTCATTAATTACCCGATTTCTCTTGTTTTCAGTTCTTAATCGCTTGCAACATAAGTATTTTGTAGGGGCGCATATCTGTGCGCCACTAGTGGGTTGTGCATCCATATAAAAATTACTATATCTCCTTTATCTCCCTCATCCTTCCATCTCACCCACAAGGGTTTGTTCCCAAATCGGCAGATCCTCGGGTCGGTCAACATCAGCTAAAGGCGACAAATTCACGTATGATAAATGAAGTTTTTGGGCAATGTCTACGGTTTTCTGGAATACTTGAGCAGTTCCCCACTCGATATTAACGAATAACTCCGGGATAGCTTGGCGCAAACCAATTAAGTAATATCCACCATCGATCGCAGGGCCAAGTATGAGGTCAAAGGTGTGTAACTTTTCAAAAGCTGTTGCTAGAATCTCGGCATTGACTCCAGGACAATCTGTGCCGATGATAATTACTTTTTCTGCACCAGATTGAAAAGCATCGAAAAGCGATCGCGCCATCCGTGAACCTAGATCGCCTTCGCCTTGAGATTGGTAAACCAAATCTAACCCCAGCCAGTCTTGCATTAGTTGCAAATCGCCACCTGCAAATCGCACTTCCACAGATATAGCAATGGCTTTTTGCAATTCTTGAACCTGAAATATTGTATATTCAGTCATTTCCCGTTGAAGATTGGCAGCACCAAGATTTCCTAAAGCAGGTATCAATCTGGTTTTTGTCTTACCTGGTTCTGGATAGCGAGTAAAAATAATCAGGTGCTGTTTTGGTTTTGCTGGTAAATTCAGCACGCAATACCTTATTTGAATAAACTAAAAATATTTTAATAGCAATACTTGCCATCATCGGCTGTAGTATGCTCCTTCGCAGTTCGCATTGTGCCTAAAATCGTTGAAATAATAACACAACGCTTAACTTTACCACCAGAACTACTGGATAGCGTGATCCGTCCTAAATTTTGTGAATTACCTCTGTAGTCAAATTGAACTTTGCGTATGCCATTTGACAATTGCAAGGTTGTCTCAGAATCTAAGCGTACATTGGAATCTATGTTATTCCAATTAGCAGTAGATGGATTTACTGTAGCAGGATGAACTGCCCATTGAATAATGCTGTTTTGCTCACGAAAGCTAGCTTGCCAAGTCAACTTTTCGTTACTGGCTTGGCTTCGGGCTTGATGAATAGCAAGGTGAACTTCGTTTTGAGCAGTGTTGAGACGGCGAGTCTCTACAAAAGCTAACCAGTTAGATATTCCCTGGGTAGCTAATATACCAATTAATACAACAACTACTAACATCTCTGGTAGGGTAAAACCACTACTGGAGTGCTTATTCAAAAGCTTCTTTGCATTAACTAGAGACGGTAAATGCACCTGGATATCCATTTTTGTTTTCTGATCGCTTTTCAACTACCCAGTCGTTGAGCAATGTTTCAGTTTCTTGCCTTCTAAGTTGACGCTGGTTAGTAATAATGTCTAGTAAGGTCGGCAGAATAAGGATTGTGACAATTTTCAGTGACAGTTTTAAGGTGAAATTTATGTTCTGAAGTCTTGAAGGGTTATAAATAAAATACTTACACAAAAATATAGCCGCCGCTAGACCTTTTTTTCTGTTAAATGGCTTTTGTAGAGCTTTGCAGACCAGGTATTTGTATAAATTTGCCAGACAAAGATTCCAACTATCCTTTAGTGTCGTTCCTGTAGCTTCTCGTAGAGAAGGTCTTTTTTTGTAGGCTCTCTCAAGCACTTGTAAACAAGATCTTTCCTGTCTGACAAGATTGCAAGAAACTGAATTAGGAGTTATGCGATATAAGATTTGTACAGATGGGACACATATAAAATTAAACTTAGATGCTAATCGCAGCCACATATCCCAATCCTGAGCCGCACCTAGAGATTCGTCAAAGCCACCTAATGCAATTAAAGCTTTTCTACAAATTAAAGGATTGGAACCATTCTCTAAAAAGTTATTTAGTAGTAAATTTTCATAAACATTTCCATTAGCTTTAATACGCTTACCCGAAAGTATAAACTCACCATTTTTGTCAATATAGTCAGTCCAACTATAAGCGACTTTTGCGGTAACGTTTTCTTGCAAAGCCTTTAATTGAGATTTAAGTTTATCAGGTGTCCAAATATCATCTGCATCTAAGAAACTAACAAATTTTCCAACAGCATGGTGTAGCCCTCGGTTACGACTAACGTTTCCCCCGGCATTGGGATAGGAAAATACTTTTATTCGTGAGTCTGGAATTTTTGTAATAATTTCTAAGGTTGAGTCTTGGGAACCATCATTTATTACAATTAATTCTAGATTGTGAAAAGTTTGATTTAAAACAGATTCAATAGTTTCTTTAATAGTTTTTTCACTATTGTAAGCTGGGATAATTACACTAACCAATGTTTTATTTAAAGTTGACTTAATCATGTTGTACACTTCTTGTTTTCAAGATTTTGTCTAACTTGCATCTTAAAGAATAAAAGGGACTCATCATACTAGCTAAGTAAAAGTTAAGCTCAAAAAGAGCAATTAGATTAGTTTTAAATTGCCCTCTATACTGAATGAGGTGCTGTAATACTCTACGTAAGTTTCCTAAAATAGTTTTCACAAAAATTATTGGTTTTTGCCAATTTTTAGCATTTATCAAACGTAGCTGAAAAATACACAAGCCACAGCCACGTGCTAAAGTCAGTAAATAATCTCTTTCCAGCCGCCAATGTGGTATTTGATGATAAGTATGCATGTTAGGGTTATACCAAATTTCCCAGCCTGCATAATGTATATAAAGCAATGGTTCATAGTCATCACCCTGCACAAAAATACCAGGTAATTTGCCGCTTAAATTCGGTTGTTCTGGTACATTTTCACACCATACTTGTTTTCTCACAACAAGCGCTGCCGCAGGAGGTAGTCTTAAATTTTCTGCATCAAATAAATGCGGATTTAAACCATGTTCTCTGATTGCTAAAAAAGCTTGAATTCTTTCAAAATTTTCTGGCAGCTTTACTTCAAAATCCCCATGAATCTGTCCGCTCCAAGCACCTGCTTGAGGATGCTCTAATCCAAAGGTATATGCTTGGGCTAACCAATCAGGATCAGGTAAATTATCATCATCTAAAAACGCTATTAGCTCACCTCTTGCTTCACGTACTGCCCGCAATCTTGCAAAAGCTGCTCCCTGTTTGGGTTCTAAAAAATATCTTAACCGATAATTTATATCATATATTTTTTGGTAATTCTGGATTATTTCAGATGTGTTATCAGAACTATTGTTATCTACAATAATAATTTCCCAATTAAGTTTTTCTACTCCTATCTGGTTTAATAGCTTATCTAAAACTTTAGGTAAACGGGTTGCTCCGTTATAGGCAGGGATAGCTATGCTAATATCTAAACTTTCAACTGATAAGTTGACCATAATATTTAATGCTTTGATAATTTATTTTTTAAAATATCCATTTTTCCAAAGGTAAAAAGGGCTAACGAAGCTACTAAAAAAAAGTTCCATTTCGCAAGCAACTACCAAATCGTGTTTGAGTCTAGTTCGGTATTTGAGTAAGTGTAAAGTAATTTTACGTAAGTCATTTATCATATAAGATAAAAGAGCAATCGGTCTATATATCTGTTTGATATTAACCATTCTAGTTACATAACGGCTAAGTCCAATTCCTCTAAAAAAGGGAATCAAATAGTCTTTTTGTAAACGAGAACTAGGTATTCTATGGGAAATTTCCATTTCTGGGTTATACCAAATTTCCCATCCTGATTTTTGGATATAAGACAACATTTCTAAGTCTTCACTGGTAAGCATATTACCCTTAACTCTCCCAGTTAAAATTGCCTTATCTGGCACGCTTTCTAACCACGCTTGTTTACGCACTACAAGTCCGGCAGAGGGAGGTAGCAATTTTTTAGATGCTTCATATAATAACGGTAAATCACCTCGCTCTGTAATTGCTAAAAATGGGGCAATTCTCTGAAAGTTTTCTGGTGGTTCTACTTCCCAGTCAGGGTGAATTTGGCTGCCATAAGCTCCCGCTTTGGGGTATTTTTCACCAAAAGCATAAGCTGCATATACCCAATTTGATACTGGATAGTTGTCATCATCTAGAAAACCTATTAATTTACCTTTAGCTTCTGCAACTGCTCTTTTTCGGGCATAGGCTGCCCCCTGTTGTGCTTCAAAGCAATACTTTAAAGGGTAAGGACATTGCCAATTCTGTTGATAGGTTTGAACAACTTTAGCTGTGTTATCAGTGCTGTTGTTGTCTACAACTATAATTTCCCAAGTTAAATTTTCGGTGTGAAGTTGGTTTTGTAGCCGTTCTAGTAGTTCAGGCAAACGACTTTCACCGTTATAAGTTGGGATCGCTATAGTAACATCAAGGTTTTCAGCCATTTGACAAAATTCACATTTTGATATTTTGATTAAGACGCTTTTTATTTTATATATTGAACCAATAGCTAGTTTATTACTGGCTCTTAAATAAATCTATCGAACATTAAAAACTGCACCTGATGTTTTAATTTTGCTATCAATGTGCAGTTTTATATACAGTATTATTACGTAATTTGAAATGAAGATTCCTGCATAAGCTACTTAACTGCATTTATCATCTTTTGCTGTGAGCATTGAGCCTAAGAGAGTTTTCACAATGACGCATCGCTTGACGCTACTAGCCGATGTGGAGTTTGCAGAGCTTGGTACAGCTACCACTATTTTTAACCCAGGTGGCTCTGTCGAAGGGGCTACAGGTGTTCCAAAGCTTGCATTGGGTAAAGTCCCCATATAGTCAAAGGTAATTTTTGTTGATGCACTTAAAGTATAAGAGACAGATGAACCAGCAGTGTTTTGACTGGTGAGATTTGCACCTAGCAAAAATTTATCAGAGCTAACGCCTATATCCGCTCCTAAAAGTTTCGTGCTGATAAGTAAGTCGGCACGATAAATAACAACCTCTACATTTTGGGTTGTGGGATTTTTCTGAAAAATTACACTATAGTTAAGTTTTTGCTTTTTAGCTTCGCGCTGTGCTTCTTGCAGTGCGGCTAAAACGGCATCGTTAGCCTTATTTACCTTCTGTCTATTTACAAAAGCAACCCAACCAGGAGCTGCGATCGCTGATAAAATTCCGATCATTAGCACCACTACAACCACTTCTATTAAGCTAAAGCCAGAATCTTGTTGGGTGTATCCAGAAGCATAGCGTAGCCTGGGAATTAGACAGTGCAGTTTACTAGTTTCATTTCTACTGTTTGGGTTAAATAACTTCAAACTTAACTTTTCCATAATGGCTACCATTAAGTAATCCTTTGAACTTCAGCATTTACTTGGTATACAAGTATCCGCGTCCTTGTACTCGTATGCTTGCAGTCGGAAAATAATTTTTTTTGCTATCACTATCATTTTTGATTTTATTTGAATCGGTTTCAATGCGAGCAAGTGCATTGCCTCGTATAAAGACTTGTGCTGTTGTGTTAACTAGGTCAACACAGGCATAAAAACTAGTCATTTTGTACGTATCACGAGTATTCAAAGTAGCTATATTTGGCGGTACTTTTGACCATGTAACAACAGTAGGTGTAGTAGAATCGGCGGGGCACGTTGTTGCTATTTTTGATGCCATATCTGTTGATACATCTTCAGGTTTGGTTTGATCGATAAAGTCAAGAAGTACTGCGGGATCGGCAGTATAACTTGCTGTAGCTTTTGTCCAACTATTCATTTTTTGTGTTATTGTGCCTATTCCATCAAGCTTAAATAAAGCAAAACCTGGACTAGGACACTGATTGGTTACATACTTACCACAAGTTTGTGTACTGCTGGGATCTGCTACACCATCTCTAATTTGCCATCGGGCGATACGAGCAGCTTGAGACCAAGTAGAACTTGTGTCTTTAATTAAATAGTAGGCAACTAATGAGTAAACAAAAGTATCATCTTTTTGACTACCTGTAATTGTAATTGCTTGATTAACTAATTCTCGTTTCCAAAAGACAAGAACAGGAACTCTATCTGTTGCAGTTGGGCTAGGTAGTTGATTTCCAGTTGTACTTGCATTTGGGCAAGTAGTAGTATCAGCAGTACCAGTTAGGCAAGCAATTCCAGTAGCATCATAAATATAGATAGCCTGCTGCAAATCACGGGCAATGTAATCTAGTGCTGCTTGAGTTTCTTGCTCAGAATTTGCCTTGGCTTGTTCCTTTCGGTCGGTATCCAAAATATTGATCATGAAACCTAGCAATGGCGTGATGATCAAGAAGGACAGGATCAAGCCTACCAACAATTCAATTAAGGTAAAACCATCAACTTGCTGAATGCCCTTGGGGCATTTTAGCTGTTTACTGAGCAGAAATTTTAGTGTCCTCATCATACTGCGGTATTCTCTTTGCTAATAGATGCACAGCGATCGCATAATATGAACTTGCCTAGTTTTTATTGGCAAGTTTGATTTGTAGCGGTACCCAGTCGTTGACATAAAGCCTGAAATGTAGTGGTACTGTTACCAATATCGGTTGTCATCTCAATTAATGGTGCTTGCCGATCGCCCAATCCACCAGTGAAAGTTTGTTGTGTATTCTTAGTGGTATCTGTGCTGGCTTTGAGAGTTTTGCTAAAGTCAACATCCGCCCGATAGATCCGAATTCCCATACGGTAGCCATCGTTTATCCCAGTAGTTTGAACAATCCGACTAGCTTGAATGTAAAATAAATTGTCAGTATTGCTACTACAGTCTGGATTAACAATGCTACCGTTCTTAAAGCAATATAAATTAGCTTTGGTTACTGATGTAGGAGCAGGCATGTTTGTACTGGTTATTAAATAGTCTTGTGGTCTGCCTGTTACACCTACTACATCTGAAATGCGTCTGGGTGCAGCTGATGTAGGAGCAGCAAGTGTAATGGCGGCTGTACTTGGCGCTGTAATAGCTCCAGTTCTGATGCCATCAATGAATGTTTTTGCTGCTTGAGTCGCCAGTTCCGCTCGTCGAGATTGAACGCGGGTAGCTGTTGCGATAACTATTACAGGTGCGATCGCTGTTAGTAAAATAGCAACTAACAGTATTGCTACCAGCGACTCAATAATCGTAAAACCAGACTCCCCAGAAGGATGAATTTGTTGTTGTTTGTACTTAATCATTGCTAATCACCAGCTTCTAGAATTTTCTTATGGGCAAGTACCACTTTGATCTGCATCAATTGCAGCAGTTGTAAAACTAGTAGGATCGCTAGCATCGGGTTTTTTAGCACACAACAAAGTTTTCACCCAAGTATCATCTCTACCAACTTCTCGGAAGAACTCATCTGGTAAATCATTTGGTATTGTCACCAATTTTTGGGCAAATAAGTCAGGCGATTGAGATAGAAGTGCTACATCGTAACCCCATTGACGCGTAGGAGCTAGATAAAAAGGAACAGTACCACTATTGTTTTCAATTTTGTATTGATTGGATAACACTGCCATTAATGGTGCATCTGCATAAGCACTCCTTTTAATCTGCATGAAAGCACCGCTAATCCTAGCTTTAGTAGCGCCACCAGTACTTGACTGTGGATTCCAGTTTTCTAAGAAGCGCACAAAATTATGTAGACCACCATTATCTTCTGTAGGACGAGCAGGGGTATCTCCAGTTGCAGCAATTAAATTGAATGTAGTTTCTGTAGCTATTTGCAACCAAAAATTGTGTTTTCCTACGTTAATACTGCTGTTATCTGCACCACCACTAGTCATACCAAAAGGAAAATCAATTTGCAGGACTGGTTTTTGAAGTAATGTTCCTTGTCCAGTCTGACTGCTTAATAATGGTGGATTATCAGGGTTAAATGATTCATTGCCGCTTGTATCTTGTGTTTTAAACCAGGGAATCGGAAAGGTAGCGGAACTACCGTCATTTTCTTCTGGATAACCTGGTTTATAAGTATTCCATGTGTCGTAGGGAAATAATTGTAACTTGGCAGTACCACCATCTTTGATAAACCCATAAACAACGGGTTTGCCGTTGGTCAAAAACAAAGTACCGTCAGTATTGCGTTTAAAAGCAATCCTTCGTGGCACATTTTGAGCTTCCGTACAATCAGGTAGTCGTGCAACTGTACCTGTTTTGATTGCATTTAATGGTTGACCGATAATGCCATCAGATTGCCCAGCAGTTTTTTGCGAACTTAATCCATTACAGTTACCTCCAACTGCCATTACCCAGTTTTTATTGTCACTACAATCAGCAGGATTTGCTGCTACGCAAACTTCTGTTGCAAACTCTCTGGTTCTTGTTACTAGCTGAACAGGCGTGACAAAGTTGTTAAGGTAAGAACTACCCTGATATGTAGCTGCTTTTGTGAGATTTGCAGGCTCAGAAGGATCAAAGTCAGTACCCACAAAGTCTTTGGGTAAATAAAATTTTGCACTGGTAGTAGCTGTAACACCAGAATCGCCAATATCATAGAACCATTTTTTACTAGGATCGTTCTTGTAATACCAATCGGTTACATAAGAATTGAATCCTGTTGCGCGGTTCCCCAAGTTATCATTAGAATCATAGTTTCCTTCATTGCGGAAACCTTCTCTAAAGTTATTAGAAAGTAAGCTAATAGAATCTGCCAACAGAGCAGCAGGTCGCCATTCGTCGCCTGTTGTACAGTTCGGTAGCCTTGGATCGCCTGAACGGCAAGCAAAATTTACATTGCGTTCTGTTGTGGAACGACTATAGAAGTCACCCCAATCATCATCTAGTAGGTTTGTGAACTCTTCTTGTTTGCCAGTAGCGTTTTGATGAAGATTAAAGTCGCCTCTAACATACATTGGCAAATTGCTAGCTAAAATTAACCCTTTTTCTGCATCTCTATAGGTCTGTACGCGCCAGAGTTTAGAGCCGTTGATTAGCATAATGCCATTAGGACGGCGAGTTGGGTCAACCTTAAAGTCTACAAGACTTTCTGCCTTCTGATTTTCTTGTTTTTGTACATCTGTGCCAGTTGTCGGTTTAGGCGCACTTAAATCTGGCAGGGCATCATCACGAGTTGCGTAAACAATACCGCTATTCGGTATTAAGTATTCTTGCGGTGCTGAAGCTGTTGCTGTGCCAATCTGTTTTTGCCGTAGCTGATTAATATCTAATACAGTGACACGAACTTCTAAAGGTTGTCTGTCTTGTGTAGGGAGATCGTAATTTGTCCCTGGATTTGCACCATTATCAGCATTGGTGAAAGTTTCTAAAATACCTGTAGTTGCTGAATTATCTGTTTGAATTGCCTTAATCTGCCTTGCATCTAGAAAGGCAGCTTCCATAATTGCACCATCAGGAACAAGAGTAGTACTACGTGTAATACTACCGTCTAGAATTTGTAAGGCACAAATTGCAGCATCAATAGTTGACTGCTCAGAAAGAGTACGATTTGCTGCTGTTTTTGCTAAAGCTGTTTTGAGTAGTAGATCGTCTACTGAACGTCCATTTTCATGTATTAAGTCTGCTTGGTAATTCAGTACATTCTGATAATCAGTAACAGATTTAGTTGGTGGGCCATAGACGATACCGTTGTTGGAATTTCCTGCAATAGTACCAGACCTGTCACTACTAGGAAATTGAGAGGGGGGAGATACATCAGCTAGACCCGTTTTGTTCCTAGATTTATCTTTGTCAGTAGAATCGTAGTAGCTACTAACGCAAGCTATTGGTGTGGGGCTACTCGCACTGTAGCTAGCACCCTTGTAGTGATAAACTGCCGTAGCCCGCATCCGCAAATAAGGTTTATATGTTTTATCTGTGTCAGTTGCTAATTGGGGCAAAGGGAAACTTGAATTATTAGGTTGACTTGTGGTAGCTGCTACTGTAGCAGTGCTAGAAGCCACTGGCATCATATCAGACCAAATTTTGACAGTAGCAGCTTTAGCTATAGCAAAGTTAGAGTCAGCAGGCATACTAATTGCATTATTAGTATTCTTATCGTTCACTACATTGCCAGAAGCATCCTTGACACTAACAGATGATGAAAGACCTGTAGTAGTGTAAGCACGAGGCAGATAAATGCCAGCACCCGTGACAACTCGCAAGCCACCTACAGGGTCTTGAGCGCTAGTCGGTACTTGAGCAGCTGCTTGTTCCCAGTCTTGATTACGATCTATAGAACCCAAATTAGCTAGAGTCTCTACACCAGTACTACGGGTGCGAGTTCCATCTCCTAAATCCCAGATAATATTTTGGATATTTTGGGTGTCTTGGGGATTTGGGCCAACAAACTTGCTATTAGTTGTATCCCACCAAATCTCAGGTAGATTGTTACCAATTAAAGCCCTATCACCTAAATATTGCTCTTTACCTTGCAACTCTTTGGCTAGTTTAGTTGGTTCAGTCGCACCAGGTATAAGCTTAGTACCGCCATTTCCATTGAGTGTTAATTTCGTATAATTAGTAGCAGTTTTCCCATCTGTGGGGTCTGTGGGATAGATCCAAGCATTTATTGCACGTAGATCATTGCCACTGCCTTGTAGTGGAGTAGTTGTAGCATAAGTACCTAGAGCATCACCACCCAAAGCCACTTCAGAATAAGGTATGCGGCGAGTGCGTTTTTTAAAGTAAGTCTCTAACTTTTGCCTGCGAATTCGTGCTTCTTCATCGGTAGTATAGCTTGCTAAACCTTGCTTAGTCTTTTCAGCAGTAATTGCGTCTTGTACTTCTTGTGGATCAGTTGTCACAAGGTTACTCATCTGAGCATTAACTAAGCGATTAATACGCTGCACATAAGCTAGGCTGTTATAAGCTATATCTTTTGGTACTGCGGTTACTGATTTTTCAAATGAGACTTCAGTCGGATCTGTGGTGTTGCCTTTGTATAAATGCACTTTAGTGGCACTGCCGACATCCTCTGTAGCAGTGAATTTACCGGCCGCTAAATTCCCACCAACCACAATTTTGGCATTGTCAGCTTCGTAAAAACAGGATGCTTTACTACTAACTTGATATACTGTGACACTTCCTCCTCCAGTCAAGAGGTTACTGTTAGTAAAAATCCGCCCATTCAATCTTAATATCGGGCCTGGAGTAATTTCTATATCATCTTCATAAACAACAGCGTTATTTACTAGTGGGAGTTGAATACGTTCTTGTTGATACTCAATAGCAGAAAATCCTTTAATGCCTTTTTTTTGCTCATAGCTTCCTGTTTGTTGACTGGTAATCGGAACAGTTGCTGTGTAGACAAAAAAGGCTTTTTTCAATTTATTGCCTAATTTAAACCAGCCAGTATTACCTACCAAAGTAGCACTCGTACCCAAAGTATCTCCACAATCTCCATTTATGGTACCAGCAGTCATGGGTAGAGTTCTTGCCTCTAATGCATTTCTCGCACGAGTGTATGCACCATTACTAATAGGAGGATTTTTAAAGTAAACGCCATAAAGGGTGTAGCTATCAAATTTACCGTTATTGTCGGTATCAACAGGGTACATCCATGCTGTTTTGAGTTCGTTTGAACCTTGAGTTAGCTTCAGTTGAGTTTCATCACCAAATGTATATTCATTTATATTGCTTGTTAAAGTAGAGTACAACGCATCATCTGTAGGTGTAGCTCGTGGTAGTCGTCCATCTTGAAATAGCTTATTTAATTTAGCTCTAGCACGATCAATTCCTGGGGTAGCAGCGTTGAGTGCAGCCTCATTCACTCGGACATTACTAGCATTTTTTGAACGTTCAAAAGAGCGAAACAAAATTGCAGTTGTTAGCAACACAACGACTAAAGTTACCATTGCTACTGTTGGTAAAATAAAGCCAGCATTCACCGAGTTGTGTCTTCTTCGATTGCCAAAAAAAGTTCGTAGTAGCCAAATGATTTGCTTGTTAATTGCAGATAAAAACTGCTTGCTAATTTGTCTGAAGGTTTTTTGAATTGCCTTGACTCGCTCACGTTTTCGAGACATAGCTGCTTCCCTGTCAAGTGGTTTGTTTTTTATTTTTTTAGGCATAGGACTTACACAGAACTATATGTTGTAGGGGCAATTCATTAATTACCCATTACCCATATTTGAAAATAGAGTTTAGGCTATTGTTAGCGTAAGTTCTGAGACATCTTCAACTATGCCTACAAAGTATTTTCATAGGCATTAATTGAAGCTAGATTTATTTAACTACTGCATTTTGTTTTACTAGCCCTCAAAAAAGTAGGCACAACAAAAGACAATTTATTAAAGTTATATCATTTATGAATTGTTCATTTTATCCGGTAAATACTGATTTTTTGAAAATTATTTAGTTCAAGTCCAAGAAACAGTAAGAGTATAACTTCACAGTAAATTTGCGGAAATGTATTTTATTTAAAGGCAAATTTATGAAGATGGTGTTAACAGAGTAAGCTTATAATACCCAACTCTTAAATGAAAGATATCACTTGGGCACAAAATAATTAGATATAGGGATTATCACTTCGGTACAATACTGTCGAAACCTTACCCTATGCTGGTTTTAATCCCTCTCTTCAATAAGGAGATGTACAGATTCTGCGTAGTATAACCAGGGTAAGATTTTCTTGAGCTATTCGATAAACTGTAAATTCTGCCGAGAGAGATTTATGTGTACACCGTAACTTCTTAATAGGTAGAAATAAGTTTCTTAGCTTTTGTTGTATTTTTGCGTACTTGTCGCTTTTTCTATTTCACTATTTTTGTTATAAAGTTGAGTTATTTCTGCTTCAATATGTTGAAAATCGTACAAATTTATTTCTTTCGAATTCCAGTTCCCTCTCCTTATAAAGGCTATGGTGTACACACATCACTCTACAAAACCAAAATGTTGTAGATCCTCCTAAATCCTCCTTTTTAAGGAGGACTTTGAGAGATTTTTGCCCCCCAATTTATCGGGGAGTTGGGGGGATCGAAAGCTTGTGGGACAAGTTTAAAAGACTTGTGTATACACCGCAGCCTTATAAAGAAGAGGCGATATGGATTAAGCGCTAAAGTATTTTGCTACTGGGTGGTAAGTAATAATTGCAGTGGTAGACTGTTCTGGATAAAGTTGTTCACTTTCATCCATATACAATTTAATTCTGTCAGTCTGCAATAATTCCAGTTGCTTGTATTGGTCTTGGATATTCGGGCAAGCTGGATAACCAAAACTATACCGTGAGCCACGATAGCGTTGTGCCAATATGTCCCGGATATTGTCGGGTTCTTCAGCAGTAAAACCTAACTCTCGGCGAATTCTAGCGTGTGTCCATTCAGCTACAGCTTCCGCAACCTGCACCGCCATACCGTGGAAATACAGGTAATCGGTGTATTGATTAGCCGCAAACAGCTTTTGAGCGAACTCTGTGGCAATTTCCCCTACAGTCACCGCCTGCATGGGGAAGACATCAATAATTCCCGATTCCTTTGGTGCAAAGAAATCTGCTATGCATAGCCGCCTTAAAGACTTTTGTCTAGGAAACTCAAAAGTTGTAACCTGCTGTGATTGGTTCTCTGAGTCATATATATGTAGAGAATTCCCCTGAGATTGACAAGGGAAATACCCATAAATCACCTGGGGATGCAACAGATTCTCTTCAATAATTCGCTGTTTCCAAGTTTCTAAAATTGGGTAGACTTTCTCAGCTAAGAAAGCCTGATATTCTTCCTTAGATTGTTCCTTTGGTTTGCGGAATTGCCACTGTCCAGCAACCAAAGCTTGTAAATCTAAGTGCCAGAATATTTCCTCGATGGGAATATCACTAGGCTGCAATAACTGGGTTCCCCAGAAAGGCGGTGTGGGACGTTCAATATCTACAGCCACAGCATCAGAACGTCTCGTATCTACTACTTTTGGTTCAGCAGATGTTTTTTCAGCAGTCTTAGCTTTTGGTTCTTTGTGACCATTTGTCGAAACTTCAGTAGTTTCTACTTCATTCAAAAATCCTTGCAAATCTTCCCAGTTACCAGTAGCTTTTGCTGGCATTAATTTATCCATGAAGTACAAGTCAGAAAAGGCATCTTTGCCATAAACGACTTTACCTTTATAAGCCTTTTGGCAATCTTCATACACAAATTTGGGAGTCAGCGCTGCACCACCTAAAATTACGGGAACACTAATTCCCTTTTCGTTGAATACCTCCAAGTTCTCTTTCATGAAGGCGGTGGATTTCACCAGCAAACCACTCATAGCTATACAATCAGCTTTGTGCTGTTCGTAAGCGTTGATGATGTTTTCTACTGGCTGTTTAATTCCCAGGTTAATCACCTTGTAGCCGTTGTTGGATAAGATAATATCCACCAAGTTTTTACCAATGTCGTGGACATCGCCTTTAACTGTGGCAATGATAAAGGTTCCCTTGGCATTGTTGCCTGATTCTGATTTTTCCATGAACGGTTCGAGAAACGCTACCGCCGCTTTCATGGTTTCAGCAGATTGCAAGACGAAGGGTAACTGCATTTGTCCAGAACCGAATAATTCCCCGACAACTTTCATCCCATCTAGCAGGAAGGTGTTGATAATCTCTAAGGGGGGATGTTCTTCTAAGGCTTTTTTAAGATGTTCTTCTAAGCCAATGCGTTCGCCGTCGATGATATGGCGTTTAAGTCGTTCTGGAATAGGGAGACTTTCATCTAAGGAGCGATCGCGCTTAGTTGTCACCCCGGCAAACGCTGTGGTAAGCTCTCCCAAGGGATCGTAAACGCAGACGTTACCCTCAAATTTCCGTTCGTCATAAATCAACTGGCGACAGATTTCTTGATGGCGTTCTTCAATCTTTGAGAGCGGTAAAATTTTGTTAGCGCTGACAATGGCTGCATCCATTCCCGCCGTTGTCGCCTCGTGCAAAAACACTGAGTTCAGCACCATTCGCGAGGCTGGATTCAAACCAAAGGAAATATTGGAAACACCCAAAATCACATGACATCCAGGTAATCCTTCACGAATACGCCGGATGGATTCAATTGTGGCTTTACCGTTTTCTCGGTCTTCTTCAATCCCGGTGGAAATGGGTAACGCTAGGGTATCAAAGAATATTTCTGTGGGTGGTATGCCATATTCTACAGCTTGACGGTATGCGCGTTGTGCGATCGCAAACTTTTTGTCTGCTGTCCGCGCCATTCCATCTTCATCGATAGTACCAATGACTATACCAGCACCGTATTTCTTCGCTAACTCCAGCACCTTCAAAAAGCGCGGTTCCCCATCTTCGTAGTTGGTGGAATTCAGCAAACACTTACCACCAGCAACCTTTAAACCCGCCTCCATTTTTTCCCATTCGGTGGAGTCAAGCATTAAAGGCAATGTCACGTTATTGACAATGCGTGAAACTAATTCGTGCATATCGCGCACGCCGTCGCGTCCTACATAATCGACGTTGACATCTAGGATGTGTGCGCCTTCTTTGACTTGCGCCCTCGCCATTGAAACGAGTCCATCCCAATCTTCGGCATTTAGCAAATCGCGGCACTTCTTGGAACCACTGGCGTTTAGACGTTCACCAACAATCAAGAAGGAATTATCTTGATCGTAAGGCTGAGTGGTGTAAATTGATGCTGCTGCTGGTTCTAGACTTGGCTGTCTAACTTTTGGCTTCAGGTCTTTAGCGGCTTCTGCCAATTGTTGAATGTGTTCTGGACGCGTCCCACAGCAACCCCCGATCACTTGGACACCCAAATCTTCAACAAAATGCATTAACGACATCCGTAATTCTAACGGGGTCAGGCGGTAGTGCGCTTGACCGCCGACGTTTTCGGGTAAACCCGCGTTGGGAATACAGGAAACGATGAAAGGTGAATGTTCTGACAGATACTTGATGTGTGGTTTCATCAAGTCTGGGCCTGTGGCGCAGTTTAGACCAAGAATATCTATTGGGTAAGGTTCCAGAATTGTCAGCACAGCGCTGATTTCTGAACCTACCAACATTGTGCCCATGCTTTCCATTGTTACAGAAACCATCAACGGGCGGCGATCGCCTTTTTTGGCAAACACTTCTTCAATTCCATTCAGCGCCGCCTTAATTTGCAGCACGTCTTGGCAAGTTTCCACCAAAAATAAATCAACACCACCATCCCATAGCGCCTCTGCTTGTTCGGCAAAAGTAGCTTTCATGGTGTCAAAGTCAATATGCCCCAAGGTGGGGAGTTTCGTTGTTGGGCCGATGGAACCTGCCACAAACCGGGGTTTTTCTGGCGTGGAAAATTCCGCAGCTACACGCTTCGCCAATTCTGCGGCTGTCTTGCTGAGGTAATAAGCTTGGTCTGCCAAGTCATATTCTGCCAGCACTAGGGACGTACTACCAAAGGTATCGGTTTCAATGACATCAGCACCAGCGGCGAGAAAGTCGCGGTGAACCTTAGCGACTGCTTCGGGTTTTGTGTGGACTAAGTATTCGTTACAACCTTCATATTGTGGGCCGCCGAAGTCTTCAGCAGTCAGGTTTTGGGTTTGTAAGTTGGTTCCCATCGCCCCGTCGAAGACGAGAACTGGGCTATCTGGACTACGCAGGCGTTCAAGGAAAGAATGAGTCATATTTTCCTAGAATAAATTAGGACATCAAGTGAGTCTTGTGATACTCGACTTACTTTATTATTTTCCAAAATTGTGATATTTGTGGCAGCGTTTAATAAAGTCTGGTTTTCTTTATCAAGGAAGGCAGGAGGCAGAGGGCAGGAGGCAGGAGGAAAACTGTCCGACGACGCTCTCTACGAGACGCTGCGCGTAGCTTGCTTCTCTGTAAGAGTACGCAGACTCGCTCGCTGCCGGCGCTATCTGTTTCCTGCCGTGACCAAAGGAAACAGGGGTTTAAGACAAGAACAGCAAATTGAAAATTTGGTGGCTCTTATTAAGGAGTGGTCTGAATCCCCTTCTTAATAAAACCTCCTGCCCTCCTGCCTCCTGCCTCCTTCAAATAGCGATTTACTGATAACCAGCCGCTTGTAACAGAAACAACTTGGCATAACGCCCTTTTAGCTGTAGCAATTCTTCGTGAGTTCCCTGTTCTATAACTTCGCCGTTTTCTATAACTAGGATTTTGTCAGCCATTCGGACTGTAGAGAAGCGATGGGAAATCAAAAGTACCATCTGATTTTGAGTAATAGCGCGAAAATGATTGAAAATCTCAAACTCAGCTTGGACATCTATTGCTGATGTTGGTTCATCCAATACTAAGATATCTGCTTGCGATCGCATAAAAGCACGAGACAAGGCAATTTTCTGCCACTGTCCCCCAGAAAGTTCCTGTCCTCCTTTAAACCAACGCCCAAGTTGAGTCTGAAAGCTTTGGGGTAATTGGTCAATAAAAGATTGGGCCATGCCTTTTTCAGCAGCAGTTTGCCAACGGTTTTTATTTTCGAGATGTTCTACATCACCCACGCCAATATTCTCGCCCACAGTGAACTGATAGCGGACAAAGTTCTGGAAAATCACACCAATACGACGACGCAACACATCCACATCCCATTCCTGCAAGTCCAACCCATCTAAGAAAATTCGTCCAGAATCTGGGGTGTAGAGTCGGGTAAGTAGTTTGATTAAAGTAGTCTTACCAGAACCGTTTTCACCCACAATTGCCAGTTTTTCTTTGGGTTTTAAGTGTAGCGAAATGTTTGTCAAGGCTGGCTTAGAACTTCCTGGATAAGTAAATGATACGTTCTCAAAACGGATACCATCTTGGGGATTTAAACCAATGGTTGCCTTACCCCAAGACTTTGGTACTTCTTCTTCTAGGAAATCGTAGAGATTTGATAAATATAGGTTGTCTTCATACATTCCTCCAATAGATGTGAGGGCATTGGAAAAAGTTGATTGTCCTTGACGAAAAACGGTGAGATACATTGTCATATCTCCCAAGGAAATCTTACCTTGCACTGTTTCTAGTACAATCCAAGCATAAGCTAGGTAAAAAGCACCAGTACTCACTAAACCCAGGAGATAGCCCCACAATCCTCGTCGCAGAGTCAAATCGCGGTCTTCGCCATAGAGTTGATGAAACAGGTTGCGGTAACGCCCTAGCAGCATCTCTCCCAACTGGTAGAGTTTGACTTCTGTGACAAAATCTTCTCTTGCTAGCAGATTTTCTAAGTAGTGCTGTTGACGAGTTTCTGCCGCCCGCCAACTAAATAGGCGAAAGCCTTCTCCAGCAAACTTTGTTTCGGCAATAAATACAGGCATCGCTGCCAAAATCAGCACCACCACCGCCCAAGCTGAGAAATTTACTAGTAAAATACCGTAGGTAATCAGGGAAAGGGCATTTTGCACCAACCCAAAAGTGCGATTTACTAACGAAAGCGGACGAACTGATGCTTCTCGTCGGGCATTGGTCAATTTGTCATAAAATTCTGAGTCTTCAAACTGCCTAAGATCCAGTGTCAGCGCCTTTTCTAAGATGAGTACATTCACTCGCTGACCCATTAGCGCCCGTAATAAAGACTGACAAATGAGGATTCCCCGTTGACTACCTGCTAGTAGAATTACAGCGATCGCTTCTAATCCTACATAAAATAGGGAAGGATAAATATTGACAAAACCATTGTTTTGTGAAGTAACTTGAGAGGCAAATACCACTGCATCAACAATTAATTTACTGATGTAAGATATCGCCGCCGGTAAAAGACCAGCCACTAAAGTTAAACTCGCCAGCAGAATGGTAAGCGATCGGCTGGTAGTCCATACCAAGTTCACAGCCCGTCCACTGTAGCGGAAAACCGTCAGCGATTGGCGTAGGATATTTCTTTTTTTTTAATTTTCATCTTTTTTTGGACAAGATACCCCAGCTTGGGCGGATCTTCCTGATTTTTTTAATCTTTATATAATTTTAACAACAAAGAACTCAGAACTCAGTACCTAGAATGACGAGTATGCGGCTGGGTGGTGAATACCATGCTGAAATTAACGGATATTCTGACTCCTGTTTACATTTTTATCCCCACAACCTCCGACCTGCTTTCCCACTTAATTTTTGGTGAGTATCTGACAATAATGCTGGAATATCCAACTTTTCTGGACACCGAGGTAAACAGTCTCCGCATTCTGTACAGCGATCGCTTTTCATTCCAGGGAACCAGTGACCAGCATTTTCAAACATTCCGTAACGATATTGTCCATAGTCTTTCATGTCGTATGCCACTGCGAGATTACGTAACCGCAATACCTCTGGAATATTGATATTTTCTGGGCAGGGCAAACAAGCATAACATTGGCTACATTTATCAGTTCCCAAAGCAAATTTTTGGTGATTTTCTAACCTTTGGAAAGCAGAAATTTCTACTGATTTTAGCTCTCCATTATGGTCAGCAACTTGCAAAGGTTCTATTAATTCATCTGGGTTGGCTGGCCCTATACTTAAAGTATTAATACGGTTGTCAGCAAGTAAAAAACGATAGCTTAGTTCTAAGGGGGAATACGGCTGACACAAGTCTTTTAGGGTTTGGGGTGGCGTATACAACTTTCCCCCTTTGTCAGCAGGGGAAATAATGAAAATGCCCATATCTTTTTCGGCAGCTAGTTGAATTGCTGGTGCGTGCCGTTGAAAAAAATAGTAATAATGCAGATTGACAAACTCAAAAAAATCTGTTTTGATAGCTGCCTCAATTAGCTCTAATGACCCGTGGCTGGAAAAACCAACGTGTCGCACTCGACCATCAGCAACAGCTTCCTCTACGGCTTGCATACAACCATTTTTGGCTTGCACCCACTCCAAATGTTGCCAAGTATTCAAGCCATGAACCCCTAAACAATCTAAATAATCTAGCTGTAATCGTTCTAGGGATTCATCGATGCACCGACGCATGGTGTCAGCATCTGCTGTGGCTGAGATTTTGGTAGTGATGTAAAGCTTCGTTCGGGGTACTGATAACCCAGCTTTTAATGCCCTACCAAGATACTCCTCGCTTTTGCCGTAACCTCTAGCAGTTTCTAGATGATTAATTCCTAGCGCTAAGGCTTGTTCAATGATCTGGTGAGCATTTTCAAAAGAAGCCAGGTAGCGCATTGTTCCCAAGGAGAAAACCGAGAGGTGCAGATTCGTTTTGCCAAAGCGTCGGTATTGCATAAATTGCGTGCTGAGTAGTGAGTGCTGAGTAAAAAGACGATTAATATTGTCTGTACAAGAGTGAAAAGTAAAAAAAGAAAGAATAAAGAATTTACTTTTAAGATTCTCTATTCTTTCTCAGCACTCAGCACTCAGCACTCAGCACTTTTCTAGCTGTCGCCATTACCAAAGCGCTTGATCAAATCTTCAGGACGGAGATTAGAAATAAATTCACGGAAAGCTTGCTGTTCGGCTTCATCTGCATCGCGGTCAACAGGGATAGAAGCATCGGCAATCACTTCTTCCATTACCCAGATGGGGGTATTTGTACGGAGAGCAATGGCGATCGCATCGCTAGGACGTGCGTCAATTTCTTTTTTTACCTCGCCTTGCTGGACAATTAAAGCCGCATAAAATGTATCCTTTTGCAGGGAATGAATGATCACCTTTTCTAGAGTCATATTCCAAGTCTCTAGAAGATTCACAATCAGGTCGTGGGTTAAGGGTCTGGGAGGCTTTTGATTCTCCAGTGCGCCCATAATTGCCCTAGCCTGTTCCTGACCAATATAAATTGGCAAAGCCCGCCGATCTGAAGAATCTTTCAAAAGGACGATCGGGCTGCGGGTTATGGCATCTAATGCTATGCCAGCGACTTTCATTTCAATCATTGCCTAAGCCTCTACAATGCTTTGAGAGCCTTGGATGCTGTGTAACAAATAGTACCCCTTTTTAGGCGGTTTTGTGACAGTAATAAACATAAGCATTCGTTCTCTATAATTGCTTCTATTAAACTCCGAACTTGTGGTGAAAACCAGAGTAAGTCAAATTGGTCTTCTTAGACAATAACCTTCTTACCCAAGTATGCCTTGTGAAGGATGCTAATGTGTTAATATTCCTATAAGAAAAAAAGTCAGAAAATATACTTGGATGTTCGACATTTCTGTGACAATTACCAATTGATTTCCGGCAAAAATAGGCAATAAATAGAGTTAGTTTGACAAAAAAGCCGTGTTTACAGGATTAATCCAAGCATTAGGAACAATAGAACCCTTGGGGGGCGATTCTTGGCAAATTACTTGTGTAAGCCATTCTGGTGAAGTAATTATGCAAGATTTGGCTTATGGTGACAGTGTTGCTGTCGATGGCGTTTGCTTGACAGTGGAAAAAGTTTTAAAAGACGGGTTTATCGCCACAGCTTCGCCGGAAACGCTACGCCGCACGACGTTGGGAGGTGAGCAAACGCAACAGAGATATGTCAATTTAGAAGCGTCGCTAAAGGTGGGCAGCAAAGTTGGCGGTCATTTTGTGATGGGTCATGTAGATGGCATCGGTCGATTGCTAGTTGCAGAACAAACGGCTAGTTCTTGGGAAATGACCTTTATTGCTTCCGTTGCGATCGCACGATACATTGTCCCCAAAGGTAGCATAGCTGTCAACGGCATCAGTCTCACAGTAGCCGCTTATGACTCAGAACTCTCTCAGTTCAAGGTGGCGGTAATTCCCCTCACATACAGCGAGACAAATCTTCGCTATTTGGTTGCTGGGAGTTTGGTGAATCTAGAAGGGGATATTCTCGGCAAATACGTCGAAAAATTCCTTTACTCTGGCAACCCAAACACCACAGCCCATGATGAAACAAGTTTAGATGGCATTACACCCGCATTCTTAGCAGAACACGGGTATTTGTAATTGGGAATTGGGAATGGGGAATGGGGAATGGGGCATTAGTATATTCTTCCCCTGCTTCCCCTGCTCCCCTGCCCCTCAGCTTCTTCTAGCTGCCTGGTTCTTGGCTTACCTGGGCGGTTTGCAAGCCTCTTACTAACTGGCTGAGGGCGCTTTGTAATTCCACGCCTGGGTCAGTCGCAACCCAACCGTTAGGTGTTAGGTGGCGGACTTCAAAGTGCAGGTGAGGGCCTGTAGATGCCCCGGTGCTGCCAACTCGGCCGATGAGAGTTCCAGGTTGTACCCATTGACCGGGTTGAACAAGGATTTCTGACATGTGACCGTAGAGAGTTTGTTCTGCCGATTTGTGATTGAGGATAACGGTTAAACCATAACCACCCATCCAGTTAGCAGTTTCGACTTGACCAGCTGCTGCTGCTAAAACTGGTGTTCCCGTAGGCGCACCTAAGTCTGTACCAGCATGGAAGCGTTGATTACCTGTAATTGGATGAACTCGCCAACCAAACAACGAGGTAATGGGAGCGGGTATAGACAAGGGATACATCATCCCCGTCCCATTATAGGCAACTGCCCCTGTGTAGGGGATTTGTGGCAATACCGATGCTAGTGAGAAGTCGTAAGCTACGTTACTGGGACGGGGTGCAATGTTGCCATCTGCCATTGGTGGCGGTAAAGTTCCCCCACTGGGTGCAATAGGAGTGGCACTCACTCTTGTGGGGCTGAACTCGCTGGGACTCGGGATAAACCGATTTGGGCGATATGCGGTCTTGGTGTCACCACTATAACCATTTTGAGTAGCACGCCATCTGCTGTTGTTGCCAGTCGTTGCAACTTGCCGCGCGGTTGGAACTACTGGCAATTGGGCGTTTTGACTTCTTCTTAGCCAATTAGGTGCTACTTTACCACTAGAATCAGCTACATTCCTTTGGGGTACTTTGGCGCAAACGCCGCCTAATACGCTTTGTCCTGAAGGCAAAATGGCTCGGCAACCACTAGAGCGTTCTGTGAGAATTACAGAATTTGGCGCTTGATAAGTACCTGTAGCACCACTGTCATAACTATTAGGATCAATATAGGCGTTATTATAATCCTTGGTTTTACCTGGCGTTGCACTAACAGAACTGTTGGAGTTATTCGATGGTTGAGCAACTTCTGGGAGTTTTTGAGGTAAAGAGCGGACAGGGGTATTGGGTTTTTCCTGTCTCACCCTTGCAGGAGTAACCTGGGAGGTTTCTACTTTGGGTTTTGACTGTCTGATAATAACAACAGGTTCAGCAGCTTCGATTTTGGGCGTAGACTGCCTAACTGGTTCTTTTGATTGAGCTACCTCTGGCTTGCGTAGTCTCTGTTTGAGTCTGGCTCGCCGTTGGGAAAATTCCGGTTGTGCTTGAACTGCTTCGGGCGCAACAGCCTGCTTTTTTACTAGATTCGGAACTACCGTTGGCTGGGAAGTTTCAACAGTGGGAACGATGTTATCTACTTGTGTTTCCGTTTGGGCAAACACAAAGCCGCCGCTAAGGAGGCTGACGCTACTCAGCCAACAGAGACTCTGAGCTGGTAGTGTTGAGGCAAAACGTTTTTTTGTTAGACCTTGCTGCCATAAATGCAAACGATGATGGGCAGAATTATTGCGCTGCGTCATTTGTTCTCTCAGTTGTGTGTAATTAGCCTAAAGAGATGATGCTAGTGGTTTGTCTTGCCCAAAGAGCGAAATTTTGAACAAACCTCAAATTTAAACGGAAGATTTATGGTACCCCAAACTGATTGTACCGGGTTCAATATAAATTTCCGGTGTAATTAGTTCCTTTGTATTGTATGTTTCTAAATCAACTCGTAAATTTCCTTGAGGTGTCACCCCAACTACAGTACCAAAAAGATTATTGACATAAACCCGATCGCCCATATTTGTAAGCAAGTCTAGATAGCGAGACAAGAGTATGCTTACTCCTTCTTGTTGAAGGCACTCCATACCGGATTCTATTCCCAGTAAGACTGTAGAGGTGAGTATTTCCAGACAAGAAATTGGTCTGAAATCTTGGGAAGCTTGCCACGATTCCAGATTAATTCCAGTTTCGGGTACTGGATTTGTCCAGTTAATACCAACACCAATTACTGCTTGGGTAATTTGTCCTTTGTTTACTTTGGTTTCTGTCAAAATGCCGCCTAGTTTGCGACTATTTAAAACTAAATCATTGGGCCATTTTATCCCAACATCTATACCACGCTGACGCAATTGAGACGCAATTCCCCAAGCAGTAGCGAAAGTTAGCTGGTAGCTGTCAGTAGCTTCTATTTTGTGGTCGAAAGAAATCGCCACGGAAACATATAATCCCCCAACTGGAGAAATCCACTCGCGTCCCCATTGTCCCCGCCCAGCAGATTGCTGAGTTGCGATGACTACTGTTCCTGAAATAGCCCCTTGGTGGAGTAAGTTCCAGAGGGTTTGGTTTGTTGAGGAAACGCTTTCAAAAAAGTGAAGGGAAAATGGTAAATATGTATGCTTACGCCCTGCTTTCAAGGCTGATTCCAAGTTTTGCAGATTAAATCCCACAGCAGTTAACCCAAATTCCGTTGTTCAAGTTAGCATTGATTGGCTGATGAGTGATTTTTGTTTAGGTTTGGTTGAAGATGCACACTTGGCACTGGCGCAATTGGGAAGGACTGCCTTATCTAACTTGTAGTATTCTGGAACATTGGCATCACGGCTTCTTTACCCAGCAGTTTTGGCCGCGATCGCCACAAGTTATCACAGAAGTATTGCAACCAGAGGCATCAGTCTATCGCTTAAAGCAGGTTCATGGCAATACTGTTCTCACCCCCCAAGAAGTTGAAAGTTTCTTAAGCTCTGCTGAGGATGATTTAGCATCGGCGGATGGTTTAATGAGCGAGCAGCCTCTCCAAGCCGTTTGGGTAGCTAGCGCAGATTGTACACCCGTGCTAATTGGGGATGTGAAAACTGGACGGGTGGCAGCATTACACGCGGGTTGGCGAGGAACTGCGAAGAAGATTGTCCCCCTAGCGATCGCTCGGCTACAATCTCAAGGCAGCAAACTTGATGATTTACGCATTGCAATGGGCCCGGCGATCACTGGTGAGGTTTACCAAGTCTCTATTGAAGTGGCTGCTGAAATCGGGGCTAGCATTATACCAGATGAAGACCAAGAAAAAATAGTAAGTGCATTACATGAGCTACCAAATTCACCCTTGCTGGAAGATCCTAATCCAGGAAAGGTAAGGTTGGATGTGCGGCGAGTGAATACCTTACAACTGGAAAACATGGGGATTAGTGCAGAACAAATTGCGATCGCACCTTATTGTACTTTCCAAACTCCAGAGCATTTCTTTTCTTACCGCCGAGAGAAAGAGAAAAAAGTTCAATGGTCAGGGATTGTCAGTGGTAAATATTTTAAGACAATACAGTTCAGATAAGACCAAAATACTTGTAGAGACGGCGATTTATCGCGTCTCAAAACCCACGATTTTGTATAACTAGCGCTTTGCAACGTATTAGATTTTAAGGTTCAAATTTTAAAACCTGTTTTTGACCCAATACGGTTCAATTAAGGCTAAAACCTTTTGTCAAAGTTATTTTTTAACGAACCGCATTCGCGCAGCGTCTCGAAGAGAGTGTCTTGCAATTTTTAATTAATAATTTTTAATTTTTAATTGGAGCGAAGCGACTTGACGCAGTGAACTAATTGCTAAGACTAAAATACTCAGGGTGATTCCTAGAATTGCATAACTCGGTAGCGCGAAGATAGTTACTTTCAGAAAGTAGGGTAATTTCCCTGCTTTCACGTTCCAACGATTTGCTAAAGAGCCGATGAGCCAGCCATGAATAACTGCTGTTTGCACTGCTAGAAAGCAAACGCCTGCTAACCAAACAGACATTCTTCTCATAGAGAATTTATAATACCTGATTTGATATAGCAAATCATTGAGCAAAAAAACAACCGCAGGTATTAACATCACAGTACTAGTTTGCTGTGAATAGTTAATGGCAATACTCAAGCAAGAAACTAGTACCATTTCGGCTAAGTATATTTCTTTTGACCAGGCTGTAATAGATTGTTGTAGATACCAATACCAACCCACGAAACCAACAAGTATCAGAACAATAAAGTCTGACAATAACTTGGCAAATAATGGATTATTGGGTAATAATCTTGGGCCCACTACCATCAAATCTAGGCGAGTAATTGAAAGATAGGGACTATTTGATGGATCGTTAAGCCAGAGTGAAAATCCACGAGCCGTATCTGGTAGGTATTGTGTCACATAATTGCCTGTTAATGTTAGACCTAAAAATACTAAAGAAGTTCCTGTGATAACAGATACAAAAACTAGAGAAAAGCGTCTTTTAAATAGAAAATATAGAATGAATAATGCAGCTAATGTTGGTTTACAAACGGCAATACCCAAGCAAAGTCCGGCTGGAATATCCTGATATTTTCTAGCCAAGATAAACATCCATAAGATGAGAACCGCAACGAAAATGGCAAGATTACCAACTTGAAGATCGCGAACTAAACCATAAATTAAGGCAGCCGAGATTGTGCAAATAGTTCTGAAAGCTGGCGACTTCGATTCTAGGAGGATATTCGCTCCCCATAAGGCCAAGCCGATTGCTAATATATGCATCACAATCCAGATTGTAAATGCAGTATTGATCGGAAAATAACCGAGAAACCAGATAAGAGGAATAATATTAGGTGGATAGACAAATGGTGGAATAAATCCACACGTTTTAGTTAGGCTACAGAAACTTTGGTTAAAAATCTCGACATTAAAAGGACTCAAATGCTGATGAGCCAATTTACTCGCCACATAAAACCATTTAAAATCCCATAAAGGTGGATTTGGCTGATTTAGGGAATAAACTAGCCAACCTGTATAGCAGAGAAATCTTGTGACTACTAATACAACAACTGCTTGAATGATAAAGTTAACAATTGGTTGACGAAAAAATTGCATCAATCGTTGGATAACAGAAGATTTTAAGAATAAAGAATTTTTCCAGGCTACCTTCTCATCATCGTCTAGTCGCCAATTATTTTTCAGAACCAATGCAACTACAATTACTATAATTAGGTTCCAAAAACCAAAGTTTATCATCAGCAATGATCTCAAGAATTATTTCTGTATATCCTAGATAACATAACTGATATATTTTGTCATAAATGATGTTTGGGTATTTTTTATAATCAATTTATAAAAGTTTGAAAATTACCCATCTAGAATCTCCGCTATTTATGGCTGGAGAGTGTCAAATAAAAACTTGGCTCAATACCTCACGGTGGATTAATGCCCTATCTACTAAAGATTGTATTTGCTCTGCTGATAAAGGATCGCCATTAGCATAATGCTCCATCCAAGTTAGACTAATCAAATTAGGATCATCGGGTAAACTCGCCAAATCCCACCCAGGCATGTCTAAGTCTTCCATAAGACGATTTACCTTGGGGTCATAACTAAGAGCAAAGCAACGACAACCTTCCGCAGCAGCCATAATCAAGCTGTGTAGACGCATCCCAATCGCCATTTCTACGCCGCGAAACACACCTTTCAAGAGTTGTGGATCTTCCAGACATAAAATCTGGCTAACATCTTTAAGGTGGGGTTGAATAGCTTCGGCAATACTTAAATCTTCACTTTTTTGAAATGGCAGTAGTAAGATGAAAGCCTGCGTAGCTTTTTGAAAGTCAACCAAAGCACGGGTTAAATTTGCTAAACGTGTTTCGGTAAGCTGGGGATGCGATCGCAACGTTACCGCAACTCTCGGCGCAGGTAAATCCCAGAGTCCCGGTACGGGTTTCGATCCCAATGCCCAAACCGGGTCAGGAGCTATAATACAAGGAATTTGCCAATCAGATAATAAAGCAGCGCTAGCGCGATCGCGGACACTAACTTTGGTACAATTACCAAAGGTTTGCCGCGCTAACCAACGAGTTTGCGGACGCACCAAGGGGCCAATACCCTGCGCCCAAGCAATAGTTTTCAAACCCATTTTCTGCGCCAATGCCATCATTCCCCCATAATAAAAGGGGCTGATAGTGCTGGTAACATCTTGAATCAGACTCCCGCCGCCCCAAATCAAGGCATCACTTGAGCGTAAAGCTTGCAGTACAGCGAAGGGAGCCATGCGATCGAAAGTTTCTACATTGTAGCGATCGCGCGTTTCCTCTGGATTTCCCGAAAGTACCACAGGTGTTACGTGAGATGGTAACATTTGCAAGAGCGTTGCTAACAAAGCCTCGTCACCACCATTACCTTTACCGTAATACCCAGACAATAACGCCCGCATCTTGACCATTTTGGATTTTAGATTTTAGATTAACAACTTTTTTTAAAACGTTGATGCCATCCTGCCAACAAAAGATGAATTGTATTGTAGGAAAATAAGACCATAGAAAAACAAAAAGATTAATACTATTGACTCTTAACTCCAGTACAGACACTAAATTCCGCGTCTTTAATTCCTAACTTTCTTATGCATACCCTATCGATTCCCACCTGGATTATTCATATTTCTAGCGTTATAGAGTGGATTGTTGCCATTTGGTTAATCTGGACTTACGGCGAACTCACTAATAACCGCAATTGGTGGGGATTATCCCTTGCTATGTTACCAGCTTTAGTTAGCGCTATGTGTGCTTGTACCTGGCATTATTTTGACAACGCCGAATCTCTGGAATGGCTGGTAACACTTCAAGCTACCATGACCTTAGTTGGTAATTTTACGCTTTGGGCAGCAGCGTTTTTGATTTGGCGTTCTACCAAATCTTCTAACACTGTTGAACCAGAACCTATCAAATTAGAGCAATGATTTCTAAAGAAACCCTGTTTGCACTTTCACTGTTTCCCTATTTGGGTTTCTTGTGGTTTATCAGGCGGAGTCCGCAAATGCCGCGTTTAGCGCTGTATGGATTTTACGGTACTCTCGTTTTTGTGGCTATCACCATCCCAGCCGGAATTTACGCCCAATTGCATTATGGCGAGTCTTTGGCCAATGTAGATTGGTTGCATGGTGGTGCAGAATTATTTTTGACTCTTTCTAACATCTTGCTTGTGCTAGGTTTTGGACAAGCTGTAAGGCAATTACAAATCAAAAATAGAAACCTCAGCGATAGCTAGGGTTTTAATTGCATTAAGTTATGAGGGAGAAGTAAATGGATGTAATTCCAGCGATTGATTTACTAGAAGGTCGATGTGTGCGACTGTATCAGGGAGACTACGATCGCTCGCAAGTTTTTAGCGAAAATCCCGTTGATGTTGCCAAACAGTGGGTTGATCAGGGTGCTAATAGACTGCATATAGTTGATTTAGATGGAGCCAAAGCAGGTAAAGTAGTAAACCTGGGGGCAATTGAAGCGATCGCTCACGCGGTGTCAGTGCCCATTGAAATTGGTGGAGGATTGCGCGATCGCACCAGCGTGCAACAATTATTCAATCTAGGCGTACAGTGGGCAATTCTCGGAACCATCGCCGTAGAACAACCCCAGCTAGTGCAAGAACTGTGTGCAGAATTTCCTGGACAGATTATTATTGGCATTGATGCCCGTAATGGTCAAGTCGCAACTCGCGGTTGGTTAGAAACCTCAGAAGTTTTAGCAACCCAACTGGCTGTACAAATGCAAGAATTGGGTGCAGCCGCCATCATTTACACAGATATTCACCGAGATGGTACTCTCATCGGCCCAAATTTAGAAGCTTTGCGAGAACTTGCGGCGGTAATTTCCATCCCGATAATTGCCTCTGGCGGGGTAAGTTCTCTCACCGATTTGTTGAGTTTGTTGGCGTTAGAACCTCAAGGCGTGACTGGCGTAATCGTCGGACGTGCTTTGTATACTGGGGATATTTTACTCAAAGAAGCATTGCGAGCGATCGGCCCTGGGCGGATTCAGGATATTCCACCCAATCTAGGCTTTTCTAGTTTTGCTTGATTATTCGGCTTTTAACTAAGATTAGGACTTACGCAAACAATAGTCAAAACCCTTATTTCCATGTAGGGGCAATTGATATGCCCCTACCACGTGTAATTTTGCGTAAGTCTTAGATCAGTTTGTAATCGTTATCGTCTTATACTGCCTGTACCTACCTTCACCTTCTGAGATCCTTCTACAATTTGGTAAAGTTTGTCTTCAAGTTTTTGCATACATGCCGACCAATCAAATTCAAGTATGGAAGGGCGAGCGTGCCGAGTCATATCTGCCTTCAAATCGGGATTTTCTAGAATCGTAATCACCTTGTGAGCAAAGTCTGTGGGGTTGTTAGGTTGGGCAAGAAAGCCGTTCCGACCAGGAAAGACCTGTTCTGATGTTGAGGGTGCAAAAACGGCAACTAAAGGGGTTCCAGATGCTAGGGCTTCGTTATTTGTAGTGCAGAAGTTTTCAGTGACGGAGGGGTTGACAAAAACATCCGCTCTCGCAAACCACCCTAAAAGTTCTGTACCGTGGGATTCGCCCCATATAGTAATACCCGATCCAAATTTTTCGGCACGCTGACGAATCTCTTCATCCATCGGGCCACTTCCAACAATCACCAGATGAACATCAGGAATTTTGGCAGCTATGACTGGAAAGATATCAAGTAGTTGGTTGACATTCTTTTCCGGGGTGATGCGTCCGACAAACAAAAGAGTTGGTCGGTTATCGTTAGGAATGGGATTGTAACAAATATTGCGCGGATGAAATTTCTCGCAATCGATGCCTTGATAAGGGACATATTCAGCGCGTTGGCATTTCAATTCTTCGTATTTAGTGAGTTGTTCTTTAGAAGAAAAGTAATTGAAGTCATAAGACTCACTAAATTGCTTGACTAAAACGGGAACAATCGGACGAACAAAGTTAAAGAATTTATCTCCAAAATAATATTTGATATACGCAACGATATCAGTATGGAAAAGTGAAATTATTGGTGTGCCTGTTCGTTTTGCGTATTCAACACCAATTGGACGACCATAACCTTGCAAGAAAAATGAGTATAAACCTCTCATTTGAGCGGCTTCTTCAACCAAGATAATATCAGGCTTAAATTTCTCCAGCAACTTGGTATCACTCCAATGCCGATAATTTAACGGTTGAGGAAGAGATTTATAGAATAACAGTGGTTCTGTGGGAAATGCGTAAGCAGAGAAATTGGGGAAAGACTGAATTTCCTCTAAACCTGGCATGGGGCGATCGCCAACATTTTTGGGGTAGCGATCGCTGATTTGTGGATGAACTAAAAAAACCTCATGTCCTTGCTCTAGCAACCAACGAACTCGTTGGTGAACAGCGACAGAAACACCAGTCAAGAAAGGAGCGTACAATCCTGTAAATAGTGCAATGCGAAGTTTTTGCTTAGTCATAATAAAGGGGAATCTTTCACGAAAATGCTGGTTTTCAATTTAGGATTTACGCAGCTTATGTTTCATGAACATTCTGATCTTCTATCTCAGAAATTCCCGCCAATACGATTAGACTAAGGATTTACGCATTTTCAAATAGCTGAAGTTGTCGATTGTGAAATGGATGTTTATAGTGCTTCTCGTTTGTGTGCAGTAGACTCTGACCTTTCTCCAAACCTCTCAGGTTTTGAGGCTTACTCCCTTTACCTTATAGGGAAGGGGTTGGGGGTTAGGTCTATGTTAGACTCAACTGCAACCTCTATATAAACCTAGGTTGAAACTATCAAAACATCCAAAATACTAAGTCCAAATTCCCCTTAATATATTTGTCTAAACCCTTGTCATTTATGCAAATACATTTTGATAAGTAACAAGAAAAATCATGTATTCTGACAAGGGTTATAGCTAATATAGTTCTACTAAATATAAGATAATATAATTTGAAGACTAGGGAATGTTTAGTGTAATAACTTTCATGCCCTAGTTCATATTTAGCGATTTAATTCAAAGAGATACCTTGCCATCAATGGGCTGATCTAACCATTGATAAGGGCGATATTCCATTAGCCGGACATTCCAAGGCCCTTGAACCCGATAGGAGACACCGCGCCAGGTGACTGTTGAGACCCAAATGGATGATAGCATTGCTAGCCCATAAACCCACTGTGTTAGGGGAATCCCAATCAACATTTTGATGATTGTAGCACCCGATAATTTTGCGATCGCCTGGTCATTAGAGCGAACCACTCGCTGTATCTCTAATTCCAACACGAGCATTATCAAGAGTAATCCGACAGTATAGACACTATAGCAGCCTAACAAGAGAGCCGCAGCTGCCCATTTTGCCTGTAAGAAGGACTCTAGAACTAAGATGATCAGTGCAGTAGGAAACAAAATGCTAGAAACAGCTTCACTAACTAAAGCTAGCCAACGTGGGTGATAGAGTCGAGAATAAAGTATCAGGCGCTTAAGATAGTCGATTAAGTTGGATAAATCAGTCTCTTCACGATTGACAATTAGCAGCGAAGGCACAAACTTTACCTGAAACCCATGTTTTTTGAGGATGTCGTGCATCATAAAATCCTCGCCTAAAGCTTGTCCCCACTTATCTAGCAGTTCTGTTTGGCGAAGTACTTCTGTTTTCACAGCCAAACTTCCACCCCAAGGAATCTGAAAGATAAACATTTGCACAACTGTGGATACATTGCCGATGTACCGCACTAAAGATCCCCAATACCTACCTGTAGGGACGTACCAGCGATTACCTGTTGTCGCACCTATTTTGGCATCACCTAAAGGACTGACTAATTCTCGCAGCCAATTGACATGGACTATGGTATCAGCATCTACTAAGGCAACCACCTTGTAGGAATCATCCAACTCACGGACAGCTTGGACTAAGGAACTACATTTGAGACTACAATTGTTGCGTACTATTCTCAAAGGGCTAATTTGAACGTTGGTCGCTTCTTGCTCTGTGATGCTTTCACTGGCAATTTTCCAAGCGGGGTCTTCGTGACTATCAACGATCAATTTTAAATCATAGTGTGGATAGTTTTGGTTCAGGAGCGATCGCAAACATCTAGGCAAAAACGGATCGGCTCCGCGTAAGCAAAGAATCACTGCTGTTTTGGGTAACTGATCATCTGGTAATAAGTTTTTTTTAGATGAGCGCAGATACCATATAAAAACAAGCGTTAAACACACCTGAATAACCAGCCAACCCATCAAAGACTTAGACAGAAATATTGCCAAATCTTCCATTAAATTTTTAGTCTCCGGTAGAATATCGGCTTGTTTATATGTAGGTGTGATCTAAACCGTAATTCTGAATAATTGGTAATTAGGGGAGAGGTGACAGGGAATAGTCTGTACCTGGATTTCTCACAAGTGAGAAATCCAAGGGGTGTGGGAGGTGTGGGAAGTGTGGGAGGATGGGGAAGAAGTCTTACCCCCCACACTCCCCACACTCCTCTTCTCCCTCTGCCTACACTATGCGTGAGAAATCCGGGTGTACCCTGTAACCTCTCCTCTATGACCTTTATGAATCCAGCGAATATTTCATGATAATGTTGACTGTTGTATTTTTATTTACAACAAAACTGGCATCACGAAACTTTGGTGTACCCGTTTGTATAGACACAGTTGGGTTTTTGGAAATTCCAAAACCTTCTGTGGGAATACCAAAAAAGTCTTTATTGAGTTTGCGATCGCCATTTTGATCGTCAACAACGGCGACAGCATAAGTTCCAGGCTTCAAACCGGAGAAATCTTTTTTAACAGAATTGCCAGTAATCTTAGCGCAGCCACTTTGAGATCCCTTAGAATTACTCATTGGAAATCCTTGTTCAGTTGCATAAACTCGGAAGCAAATCTCACCTTTTTTGTGTTGTATTCCATTCACTACAACACTTAATGTTGTAGTTGATTCTGCATTCACTGTTTTAGCAAAGCTGAGGCTCACTAAAGTAGCAACTAAAACATGAGATAAATGAGATAGTTTCAGCATAATTTTGTAGTGAAAAATCGGTGATTTTGTGGCTTGGAAAAAGTTGTACTTACCAGCTTTTATTTTTAAGCTGGTTTTTTAAATGAATGACTTGATGCTTTTTGATTGATGCTGTTTGCCAATTTTTCCAAAGCACTTGTAGCACTCTTAGTAAATCTTTCAGCAAAAGATATTCTGCCCCTTTTAACTGCTGATGTAGGCTTCTATAACAACAAAGCTGCTCATTAAAACTTAGGGGACTACGCCATATAGAGAGTAGATACTCCCAGATTATTCTCCAATGTGGCAATAAAATTTGTCCTTTCTTTGCTGAATCAAACCACACTGCATAAGCATAGAAATCAGGTAGCATACTCAATGAGGTTTTTTTAGTGTTGTTAGCAAACAACAAATAATTAGGGAAATACATACTCATTGATTGTTGCGGATGGCTTCTGGCAAAAAAAAGGTATTCAGGGATTTCATAAAACCTGCCAAGAATACCAAGTCTTAACAAGAGAATTCCATCTGCATTACCGTAACCACCCATCTGCGGTATCATTCTCAGGGCACTAGTGCGAATTACTCCGTAACATTGATAACATAAATGTTTCGTCAGTAACTCATGAAAACGCTCGTGTGCTTTTAGTGCATCTGCCTGAAGTTTTATCTCGTAATTTTGGAGAAAATTACCCTGTTCATCAATGAAATATGTCTGGGAGTGACACAAGACTATGCTAGGGTCTTGGTCAAGTACCTCAACACACTTCTTGATAAAATCTGGAGCATGTAGATCATCATAAGCTGCCCATTTAAAGTACTCACCCGAAGACAATTTAAAGACATGATTGAAGTTACGAGCGCAACCGATATTCTTGTCATTGCGGTAGTAACAGATACGTTGGTCTTTGTCGGCATAAGCTCTACAAATTTCCTCAGTTTTATCTGTAGATGCATTATCTGAAATAATTAGCTCAAAATCTTCAAAAGTTTGAGCCAAGAGTGAATCTATGGCTTCTTTGATAAATTTTTCGCCATTGTATACAGGTAATCCGATGCTCAATCGTGGCTGATTGCTACTCATAACAAGTATTCGGAAAATCTGTGGATTATTTTATGCTCAATTGCAGGTAATTGTTAGGCAGATGCAACGTAGGCATTGAGAATTCAGAAGCCAAAAGTCAGAATCCCGAATAATTTGATACTTTAAGCTGAATAAAATCAATCAACCGTGCTATAGCCTATTGATTTTATAATCATCCTGGATTATGACTCGTGAATTCTTAAAATCTGTTGACTATTTAATCAAGCTTTGAATATCTGTTTTTTGCAGCCATTCATGTGTTCGCTGCATTCCTTCTTCTAGGTCAATTGTCGGTTTATAATTCAACAGGCTTTGTGCTTTGACAATAGAACAAGCATAAGGACGAGTCATAAAATCTATGGACTCTGGTAGGATATCAACTTTTTTTCGAAAAAGTTTTTGTCCTTGAACACGTAGTTTTAGAAACAACTTGATTTCATCTTTCGGTAATGAAAGGGGTGCTGATAAACCTTCCATTGCTGCTAAACGCATAAAATACTCTTTCCACGAAGTTTCTTGTCCGTCGGTGATATTAAATATTTCACCGTAGGTTTCTTTTTCTATCGCTAGAAAGATGCCATCAATCAGATTATCTATGTATACATGATTAATAACTCCTTTGCCATCGTTAGCACAGGCAAATAATTTTTGACGCATCATCAGAACCGGTCTGACTATCCAGGGAATACTTCCTGGGCCGTAAACATCTCCGGCTCGAATAACGATGATGCCAAAATCTGGAGGATTATTAAGTTCTAAAACTGCTGTTTCTGCTTCTATTTTTGTTTCACAGTAAGGATTATTTTCGCCAGAAAGTGGCCCGGATTCTGTAACACTATTAGGATAGTTGAAACCGTAAACCATTACACTAGAAAGATGCACAAATGTTTTAACACCAGCCTGTTTAGCGGCTTTAGCCATGTTGACAGTACCGCCAACATTCACATCACGAAAATTCTTAATTGCGCCAGCTTCTTCGGCAAGTTGATCTGTATGTAAAACGATATCTACTCCCTGACAAGCCTTTTGAGCAATAGTAGAATCGGTGATACTACCAATAATTATCTCAACACCTAAATTTTGTAATTGTTTGTTTTGTTCTGTAGAACTTTTAAGTCCACGAACCTTCATCCCTTGTGCGATGGCTAACTCGGCTGTACGCAAACCGATAAATTCATCAATCCCGGTAATTAGCAGGGTTTTATCTTTGAGGTTCATAAAATCAGAATTATTGTTAAATGGGTGAACTTGACTTGTTAGATAAAAAACTGAAATTTTATACCAAATTTAAATTCCGGTAAAGACTTTTAATCTAAAATCTAAAATTGGTATAAAGAAGAATTTTTCTGTGGAGAGCCTGAACCAACGCTTAGTTATTAGTCTATATCATGGCAAAAAATTTGATTATTTTGATGCAACGAATAGCTAGAAAATATCTCCCGGATCTGCGGAGCGGAGTTTGTTGATAGCAAGCGCTCCTGATGTTATACACATTAAAACTGTTGAAGTTAAGACAATCACTGCATTATTAGTGGTCATAACTATTGGTAGTTTAGTGGCTTCTGCGGCAAAACTATATAACAAGACAGAAGTAATAAATCCTGGAATATAACCTAAGATTGCCAAAATTAAAGCTTGCTGAAATACCACATTCAATAAATAGCTATTGGCGTAACCTATGGCTTTTAAAGTGGCGTAAGCAACAAACTGAGTAGCAATATTGCTGTAAAGAATTTGATAAACAATAACCACACCAACAACCGCAGCCATTGTCAACATCAAGTTAAGAATAAAACCAATGGGTGTTCTGACAGCCCAGTATTGTTTCTCAAAATCAATAAAGCCTTGGCGTGTAAAAACTTGGACATCATTAGGCAAATTTGCTTGTAAATTTTTCAGTACGTTTTCGGCATTAGTACCAGGTTTGAGTGAAATCAAACCGATATCTATCATATCCGCCGGGCGAGTATTGGGATTTATCCTCAAAAAAGTTGAGTCACTAACAAGTAAATTTCCGTCTACCCCAAACGAAGGGCCTAATGTGAATAAACCACCTATTCTCACTCTATAGCCAATCAATGAACTGTAGGGAAATATTTCAATTGTTTGTGCAGTCTCTCCCCCATTAAATTTTTCAGCTATTGGGCCAAACTCTGGGCGAGAACCCCTATCAAAAAGCACAACATCAGGAATTTTGAGTTTATCTAAATTTTTCTCAACTTCTGGGAGATTCATTACCGGTCTACCTGGATCGAAACCAATAACATATATTGAATATTTCTCACTAGTAGCCGGATTTTTTAGTTTGGCAAATTGCAAATACATGGGGCTAACTGACTCTACGCCATCAAACCCCAGGGATTGGTACAAACGAGTCCGTGAAAAACTTTGATTTGAGGTCAAAGATTTATATTGCGAACTCACTAAAAATAAATCTCCTTTGAGATTTTGATGTACAGCAGTTGCACTGGAATAAAGAGCATCTTGAAAACCAAGTTGCACAAACATTAGCAGCACAATAAAACCAATCCCGGCTACAGCTACTAGTAAACGAACTTTTTGCTGTGCTAGCTGTAGCCATCCTAAAGGAATTTTGAAATTCATGGATTTATTTGTCATTTGTCATTGGTCATTTGTCATTGGTCATTTGTCATTTGTGAATGACCTATGCCCTATGACTAAATATGAATGGCGACATCCACTTGTAAGTTAGTTAAACGAGCGACCTTTTCACTATCTGCGGGATTATCGATGGAGATTTTTACTTCAACTATTCTGCGGTCTGTATCTGAACCAGGGTTTATGCTGAAGATGTTTTGCTTGTCGACTTGCCAACCAATCTCTTTTACAGTTCCTTTGATTGTTCCAGTAAATGCAGTGCTGGTAATTGTGGCTTTTTGTCCTACACGCACTTTTTGAACATCGGTTTGATACACCTCTGCAATCACATACATTTGAGATGTCTTACCTATCTCAGCAAATCCTTTACTGGTGCTGATGACTTCTCCGGTTTTAGCGTGAATTTTTAATATTTTGCCATCTATGGGAGATTTGATGTAACTTAAATCCAAGTCGGCTTTTGCTTGCTGAACAGAAGTTGTGGCACTGTTGACTTCGGTTTGCGCGACTTGAACATCTACACTACGCACTTCGCTAATACTGGTGAGTTGTGCTTGTGCTTGCTTTTTCTGTTCCTGGAATGTATCTTGAGTGCGCTTGAGGGTGGCTTGGGCTTCTGATAACTGCTGTTGTGTGGTCTTGAGTTGCAAAGCTTTGGTATCTGCTACGGAAGCAGCGATCGCACCTTGTTTATATAATTGCTGATAGCGATTGTTTTCAGCTTGAGCGTTATCTACTTCAGCTTGGATGCGGGCGATTGTCGCCTCTTGAGTAGCAACATCCCCTTTATATTGTGGCTCTAAACGTGCGATCGCTGCCTTTTGAGCATCGATATCTCCGGTTTTAGCTCCAGATTTAACCTGCGCTAATTTAGCTTTGGCAACTTGCAGTTGGTCTAAAGCTTGTTGCAATGCGGTTCTAGAACGACCATAATTTTCTAAATAAGCCAGTAATTGCCCTGCTTTAACCGCCTCTCCTTCTTTCACCAACAGTCTATCTACTCTCACCCCATTATTAGAAGCAGGAGCAGTCAAAGAAGTAACTTCGCCTTCTGGCTCCAAACGTCCCAAAGCGGTTACAGCAATTTTTACAGGCGTGGCAGCTTTGGGAGGATTCGCTGCTGGTGTCACAACTTTAGGTTTAGACCAAAATGGTACCAAACTATAAAAAGCTATTAATCCGGCTGCTAAAGTTAGAGAAGCTGCTAAAATTAATTGCGATCTACCTACGGGTTTTGTAAATAATCGGTTTTCTTTATTTACTGCCATCTTTTCATTCCAATTCTGCTTTTTTAGGGGATAGCCTGGTTATATTTAGTCCATTAGAATAGACTCATCCACAAATTACTTAGAGGGCTTTTCCTCCAAGGTTTCTACCTTAATCAAGTGGATGTATCTAAAGTGGTTTTATATGAATTGTTGTACGCTTTTACCGCCCAAAATTACTATTGTGGCGTGAAAATTAATGGTGGTGTTACTTCAAAGCTTCCTAAGTTATATCCTAATTTGACATCTAATCCAGTAGCTTAAAATACAATAGCGCTAACCAGAAAACTTAACTCTCAAGAACAAGGAAGCGCCAATAAAAATGAAATCAAAACTTGGATAAACTTGTTATTAACTATGGCGTAGAAATTGATTTTTGTCAACCGATTGACTTTGCATAAGTCCTGATTCTCTCACTAAAATATTTGTTCACAGTCAGATTAAATTCTGAAAAAATGTATTCATCCCTAATCTCTTATCTGCTAATTGAATACCAAGAGATAGTTAGTGATTAAGTAGATTTGATATTACTAACAGATTCTTGTTAACAGGGTTGTGTAGTATAAGACATTATTATTGGTTTGACTCATAGTAATTAAAGGGCGCTTAGAAACCTCACCTACACAAGACTTTACCCACCTCCGTGGGTTTTAAATACCCAATTTTTATTAGGAGTGGTCTACCCTGCGGGAACGCCAAGAGTGGAATGTTTGTGTAGCCGCGTACTCCTACGGTGAAGCAAGCAAGCTACATACAGTGTGGCGTAGGCATCCCATTCGCTCTGGTTTTCTAACCGCCTTTTTAACTAATGCAATCATGATTATGTTTATCAAGCAACATAGTAAAAATTAATATTTGCTTTATAAATAACCACTTTAATTTTTAACTTGACTTATATTGAAAAATAACCAGAAATTTTGACTAAATTATGATGTTTCTCTGAGAAAACATACTTATGGTTATCCAATTTATCTATGTATTTCTTGAATTGTTACTTAGTAGACAACAGATTTGCATTGTTAACTTAATTCACAGAAAACTTCTATCTAACCCGTAGACAACAAAATCTCTAACACATTTATACAGTCACAAATTATACTTAAGTTCTGAATTTTATTCAAATTAACATCAGTAATTGTGGATGTTTCTTTATAAAATAACTTTAAAGAAATGATTTAGTTTCTGTAAAGTATGTTAGTGTTTTTATTAATTCAATGCTTTAAAGTGGTTAGACAAACTAGTTATTTAATTGAGATTTTGAAATTAAAAATAACTAAAGATAACTGCTTCTCCATCATCGTCTGCTCGTTTCATTACTTTTTGAACTTGCATAAATTCGGGTTAAAGGTGGTGTCTTTTGTGTAACGAACTTGTCAACTTTCCTAGTTCAAATAGCATAAAATACATTATCCCGAACGTTGAAATTGGCTATGACTTTAGAGATACAGAACGTTGTCATTAACAACAGCTATGTTGCTGTGGTTAGGCTAGATAATCAAAAGCTTTCGGGTGAAAAAACATTTCTGTTCTCTTAGCTACTCCTCAGTTTCCATCACTCCAGTAGGATACCATTACTCAAAATCTCTACCATTACAAATGGATTAAATTCACTGGTCAAGCAGCTATTACACTCCAAGACTATTTTACCAGTTTTAACAACGTTATTGACCTATTGCCACAATTTCATGAGTCTAGCGTTGGATAACATTTTTTCGCGATGTCTACGACGGGCTACGCCTACGCAGTATGCCAAAGTCGCCTGGAAACATAAGGCTTTACCCCGGCAGTATGTATCGTGTGGTGTCGATTTGGAGACAAGCATTTAGCAAAAATAAGATAGCTAACTGCTTACAAAACCAGAGTTTTCCATTAATTAGTAGGCAACAGAAATTACTGTAACTACACAATCCACAGTACTAACTATGCCCTATGTCTGCTTATTCAATTGATACTGCCTTAGCGGAGTTAGAAAGCCTTATCAATAATTGTGAAAAGGCTGTGATGAGGTCTATAGAGGAAAAAAACATGAAATCAGACAAATCAGATAAATCAGTGTCAATCAACAAAATTAACAGACAATTACAACACAATCCTATCGCCATCGTTGGGATGGCTTCTCTATTACCTCAAGCCAGAAATTTACGGGAATACTGGCAAAATATAGTAAACAAAATTGATTGTATTACTGATGTTCCTTCCACTCACTGGAGTGTCGAAGATTATTACGATCCTAATCCTAGAACTACTGAAGATAAAACTTACTGTAAAAGAGGCGGATTTCTTCCAGAAGTAGATTTTAACCCAATGGAGTTCGGTATTCCACCTAGCATTTTAGAAGTCACAGATGTATCGCAACTATTAAGTTTAGTGGTTGCGAAAGAGGCGATGGAAGATGCAGGTTATGGCGAAAAACGTGAGTTTAGCCGCGAGACTGTTGGTGTAATCTTAGGCGTGGCTATGGCCAAGCAATTAGGAATGCCACTTTCTGCAAGATTGGAATATCCGATTTGGGAAAAAGTTCTCAAAAGCAGTGGTTTATCTGATGAAGATACCAAAAAGATCGTTGATAAAATCAAAAGCGCTTATGTGAAATGGGATGAGAACGCTTTCCCTGGAATGTTAGCTAACGTAGTCGCGGGTAGAATTGCCAATCGCCTAAATTTTGGCGGGATGAATTGCGTAGTTGATGCCGCTTGCGCTAGTTCCTTTGGTGCTTTGAAAATGGCAATCAGCGAACTAGTTGAGCATCGCTCTGACATGATGCTGACTGGTGGTGTTGATACCGATAACACCATCATGGCTTACATCTCGTTCAGCAAAACACCGGCGGTTTCTCCTAGTGAAAATGTCAAACCTTTCGATGCTAAATCTGATGGGATGATGTTGGGTGAAGGTATCGGGATGATTGTCCTGAAACGGTTAGAAGATGCTGAACGGGACAACGATAAAATCTATGCCGTAATTAAAGGTATTGGTACTTCCAGCGATGGACGTTACAAGAGCATTTATGCTCCCCGCAAAGAAGGTCAAGTTAAAGCCTTAGAACGTGCTTATGAAGATGCCGGCTTCTCTCCCGCTACTGTTGGTTTGATGGAAGCACATGGCACCGGGACAATGGCTGGAGATCCGACAGAATTCGGTTCTTTAAAAGACTTCTTTGATGTACATGATGACAAAAAGCAGCATATCGCTTTGGGTAGTGTGAAATCGCAAATCGGACACACAAAAGCAGCTGCGGGTGCGGCGAGTTTGATTAAAACTGCTTTGGCTTTACATCACAAAGTATTACCGCCGACAATTAACATTACTGAGCCGAACCCCAAACTCAACATTAAAAATTCATCCTTTTATTTGAATACCCAAACCAGACCTTGGATTCGTCCAGAGGGCGAAGCGCCAAGACGTGCAGGTGTAAGTTCTTTTGGATTTGGTGGAACCAACTATCACGTTGTTTTGGAAGAATATGAAGCCGACCAAAACGACGCTTACCGCTTACACAGTGATGCTAGTGAAGTGCTGTTGTTTGCTCCCACAGTAGAGCAATTGTTGAGCAAATCGGAAGAGATTTTAGGTAAGTTGCGATCGCCTGAAGCACCCAGACACTACGCACAATTAGTCAATGAGTGCAAATCACAACAGATTCCCCTCTCTGCTCCCCGATTTGGGTTTGTCGCTGAGAATCTCGAAGAAGCTTGCAAGTTCCTACAAACTAGCATTGACTGGCTGAAACTCAAAGGGTCAGCAGCATCTTGGGAGCATCCCCAAGGGATTTATTACCGTTCCTCTGGTATGGAGTTGGGCGGAAAAGTTGTCTCTCTATTTTCTGGACAAGGTTCGCAATACCTGGAGATGGGACGCGAACTGGTAATGAATTTTCCTTTGATGCGCCGTCTTCATGGTTATATGGATAGCCTGTTGCTCAAAGATAATTTGCAGCCGCTTTCAGAAATTGTTTTCCCTCATCCTGTGTTTGGAGAGGCTGAAAAGAATGTCCAAATTGCTGCCTTACAACGCACAGAATATGCTCAACCAGCCATTGGGGTGTTGAGTGCAGGGATGTACAGCATACTGCAACAAGCTGGGTTCAAATCAGATTTTGTTGCCGGTCATAGCTTTGGTGAACTCACAGCGCTATGGGCTGCGGGGGTTTTGAGTACCGAAGATTACTTGTTCTTAGTGAAAGCTAGGGGTCAAGCAATGGCTGCACCCGAAGATCCGGATCATGATGCGGGAAGTATGCTGGCTGTCAAAGAAGACATCAGCAAAGTTGAAGCAGTAATCAGACATTTTCCCCAAGTTGCGATCGCTAATCAAAATTCTCCGACTCAATTTGTCTTGGCTGGGCCTACCGCAGAAATCGCAAAAGTCAGAGAGATTTTACACGAGAAAGGATATACAGCAGTATTGCTACCTGTTTCCGCAGCGTTCCATACACCGCTAATCGCCTTTGCTCAAAAATCCTTTGCGATCGCTACCAAGTCTGTCAAGTTCCAAAGTCCCAAAATCCCTGTTTACAGCAACGTTACCAGTAAGCAGTATCCCAAAGAAGCCCAAGGTATTCAAAAGATTCTGGAAACGCACCTTTCTAATTCAGTGCTGTTTAAGCAGGAAATTGAAAATATCTATGCGGCGGGTGGTACTTGCTTTGTGGAATTTGGGCCTCGGAGAATTCTCAGCAATTTAGTAAAAGAGATACTTGGCGATCGCCCACACATCACCGTATCTTTGAACCCTAGCGTTCAAAAGAATAGCGATCGCTCTTTGCGAGAAGCAGTTGTGCAATTGCGAGTGATTGGTTTGGCTTTGAATAACCTCGATCCTTACCAACTTCCCCAAACTATACCCCCAATTGAGACGAAGAAGACATTAAATGTCCGTTTGAACGGCATCAACTACAGATCCGAAAAAACGAAAAATGCCTTCGCTCTCGCTTTGCAGGATGGGCATAAAGTCACATTACCTGCTGTGACAGCAAACCTTCCCACCCCTGAATATTCTGAAACTGCGGCTCCTTTGTTTACTAGCCCAGGTGTGACTCCACCTTTAGCAGTGATAGAGACTAACGGACATAAAAAAACAGCTGCGATCGCCAACGTTGTGACTGCTAATATCATCACCCAGCCAGAGCAACAGATGAATCCTGTGACCCTTTCACAACCAGCCCAGGAATCTAAGATGCAACCAACACCAGAAAAACTTACAAATTACGAACAACTTTTAGCAAGTTTAGAATATCTCCTGACACAGTTTCAGGAAAATCAAGCCGAGAATTTACAAGTTCACGGTACTTATCTCAACCATCAAATGGAATACGCCAAAGCGTTTTTCCAACTGATGCAGCAGCAGAATTCCTTGTTGAGTGAAAGTAAATCAACAGCCGAAACTGCCAAAATGAAGCTAGTTGTCATGGAAAGCTTAGAGCGTAGCATGATGCAGTTTCATTCCCAACAAGGTGAAACCCTACGCATCCATGAGCAATATCTTCAAGAGCAACTGGAATATACTAAGAGCTTTTTCCAACTCATCCAGCAAGAGTATTCTCAAATCATCTCAGGTGAGGGAGCAACTCAACTCACAGAGAAACTCAGCAATTTCGCTCCGTTCACCACAGAAACAACTGTTAGTGATGCACCAGTACCCCCTACTACCAAGATAGTAGAAAGCCAGCCTTTGCCTGTAACTGAGCCTGTAGCTAAAAACGGCTTAAATGTTACCCAAGCACCTCTCCCGGCTGCTGTAGAGCCTGTAGTTGAAACTTCCTACTCCCCACTACCTACACCGCACTTCGCTACTGTCGAGACAGTCGAGCCTGTAGTCGCGCCACCTGTCCCAGTTGTAGAACCTCAAGCCGAGGTTGTAGTCAAAATTAGCTCACCTCCAGCCAACGAAGTTGTTGCCTTCACCCCAGAACCAGCACCCACGACTGCTGCACCTGTATCTGGCGCAACCATCGATATTGTTGACTTGGATAAAAACCTCTTAGCCATCACCAGCGATAAGACTGGCTACCCAGTCGAAATGCTGGAAATGGACATGGATATGGAGGCTGATTTAGGGATTGACTCTATCAAACGGGTGGAAATCTTGGGGGCGCTACAAGAGATGTACCCCAGCCTACCCAAGCCCAATTTAGAAGAACTGTCAGAAAAACGCACCATTGGTCAAGTTGTAGAGTATCTGCAATCTCACGCTTCCAAAAGTGTTTCTGTAGAAATTGCAGTTCACGAAATACAACAAGCAGCCGAGGTTCCAGTAGAGACTGCACCAGTAGTTGAGGTAGTCATCGCACCGGAACCAAGCGTAGTTGTCGCATTCACCCCAGAACCAGAAGCCGCTCCCGCTACAAGTGATGAATTCGCAAACTTAGGTGAAACCCTGTTAGCCATCACCAGCGATAAGACCGGCTATCCAGTGGAGATGCTGGAACTGGAAATGGATATGGAAGCCGATTTAGGGATTGACTCGATTAAACGGGTAGAAATCTTAGGGGCGATGCAAGAAATGTACCCCAACTTACCCAAGCCAAATATCGAAGAACTCGGCGACCTTCGCACCATCGGTCAAATAGTTGATTACCTACAGCAGTTGGCTGGAGGTGAAAAAAAAAGTCTGAACCTGAGTTTGTCCAACAGCAGCCACCGGAATTAGAGCATAATATCCAGCGCCATCTCGTCAAACTCAGAAGTCTACCACAGCCTGATTATTTGGATTTCACGTTACCAGAGGGACACATCGGTTTAATTACCGATGATGGTTCCCTCACCACTTATAAATTAGCTGAATCCCTAATCGAGAAAGGCTGGAAAGTAGTAGTTATCAGCTTCCCCCAATCGCTCATCGCCCAACAAGCGCCCTTACCCACAGGAGTAACTCGCGTCACCTTAGCAAACTTGAGTGAAGAACATCTGCAACAACAATTGCAAGCGATCGCATCTCACTGCGGAGCGATTGGGGCCTTCATCCATCTCCATCCAATGTTTGTAGGAAATCACACCGGGAGTATTTCTTATAACGAATCAGAAAAGGCGATCGTCAAGCACGTATTTTTGATGGCGAAACACCTCAAACCCTCTCTAAATGAAGCCGCAAAGCATGGACGTAGTTGTTTCTGCACAGTTGCTCATCTTGATGGAGCCTTCGGTTTAGAGTACAAAGTTAACTTCGGTGCGATCGGCGCTGGTTTATTTGGATTAACCAAAACTCTGAGATGGGAATGGCCAAAGGTATTTACTCGTGCGATCGATTTAAGCCCCAGACTTGACGCTAAACAATCAGTACAAAACATCATCGCCGAACTTCACGACCCCAACCTTTATATAAGTGAAGTTGGCTACGGCTCACAAGGACGAGTCACCATTATCGCCGATTAAAAAGTTGATTAATGTTGTGTGCAACTTTATCTCGAACCTAACCCCCAACCCCTTCCCTACAAGGGAAGGGGAGTAAGAATCAAAGCCTCTCTCCCTGTGGGGGAGAGGTTTGGAGAGGGGGTTTCAAGTATCAGTTGCACATCAAAAAACCCAATTTATGCAGGTATTCACGAGGATTTATGACACAAACAGCCCAGCTTAGTCCATCATCTGTCTTTGTCGTGAGCGGCGGTGCAAAAGGGATTACGGCTGAGTGTACTATCAGATTAGCTCAACAGCAACCCTGCAAATTTATCCTCCTCGGTCGCTCCGAACTATTAGAAACCGAGCCAGATTATGCCCAAAATTCTGATGAATCAGCATTGAAAAAATGCATCATGGAAAATCTTCTTTCTCAAGGAGAGAAGCCCACACCCATGAATGTGCAAAAAATATATAACAAAATTACCTCTAGCCGTGAAATTAAAAAGACTCTAGCAGCAATTGAAAAAACCGGAGCTAAAGCCGAATATATCAGCGTCGATGTCACAGATACACAAGCTTTACAAGAAAAACTTGCCACTGCTGTGCAACATCTCGGCCCAATTACCGGAATCATCCACGGCGCTGGAAACTTAGCTGATAAGTTAATTGAAAAGAAAACAGAAGAGGATTTTGAAAAAGTTTACACTGCTAAAGTTCAAGGTTTAGAAAACCTGCTAACTTGCGTCAATCCTAATCAACTTCAGCATTTAGTTTTGTTTTCTTCAGTAACAGGCTTTTACGGAAATCCTGGACAATCTGATTATGCGATCGCAAATGAAATTCTGAACAAATCAGCCCATATATTTAAGCAAAGTTATCCCTCATGTCATGTAGTCGCTATCAACTGGGGTGCTTGGGACAGTGGGATGGTGACAGCAGAATTAAAGAAAATTTTTCAAGAGCGGAAAATCGAAATAATTCCGATTGCAGTTGGGGCACAAATGCTCGTTAAAGAAATGGATAATACCAACCATGCAACCTCACAAGTTGTCATTGGTAGCCCATTAGTTCCACTGGCGGCAGAGTTAGATTCAGAACTACGAACTTATCGTATTCGTCGCCAAATGACATTAGAGGCTAATCCATTTTTACACGATCATACGATTGCTGGTTCTCCAGTTTTACCAGCAACTTGTGCAATGACCTGGATTATCAATGCTTCTGAGCAATTATATCCCGGTTATAGATTGTTTAATTACCAAGATTTTAAAGTTTTAAAGGGAATTACTTTCAATGAGACATTAGCAGAGGAACATATTTTAGAAATAGAAGAAATTTCTAAAGTTAATCTTGAAAGAATTGAACTTAAAGCCAAAATTTCGAGCAAAAATCCACAAGGTAGAATCCATTTTCATTTTAGCGCTCAACTGAATCTCCAGCGAGAAATCCCAGATGTACCCATTTATGAATCTCTCAATCTCGAAGAAGATAATATCATCACCGCGACAGGAAAAGATTTTTATCAAAATGGTGGGGCTACATTATTTCATGGCCCCGCTTTTCAAGAAATCAAAAGAGTCTTAAACATCAGTCCTGAAAAAATTACTACAGAATGTCTTTGGCCAGAACTCACCCCACAGCAACAAGGACAATTCCCAGTCCAATGGGTAAATCCTTACACCACTGACTTGAGTATGCACGCCTTATGGGTTTGGACACAACACTTTCATGAAGAAGGTTGTTTACCTGGAAAAGTAGAAAAATTTGAACAATTTGCGATGATACCACATAACGAAACATTTTACGTTTCGTGTGAAGTACTATCTAAGACACCAAGTAGTGCGATCGCAAACTTTATCATACACGATCGCCAAGGTAAAATCTATTCACGAATGCTCGGCGCTCATGCCATTATTTGGTCAATGAAAATGCTCAGAAGCTAGTAATCCTCCTTTACCACTCAACATCCATATAGCAATCCTAAATCAGTTGTAAAAATCTCTCTTTATTCTTCTCTCTGCGCTCTCTGCGCCTCTGTGGTTCGATTAAAAAAAGCATTTTTCATAACTCAAATAGGATTGCTATAACTTGCCACTTCAAAGTTTGGGGAACAGCGTAAATCCTGCCTTTTAATTATCTCTTGCTAAATACCCAAACTCGGAGCATATAAATCGTGGAAAAAATAGCCATCATCGCATTATCATGCCTATTCCCCGATGCAAAGAATCCTGAAGAATACTGGCACAACATCGTTAATCAAAAAGATTCGACATCCTCTGCAACCGTCGAAGAAATCGGAGTAGCTCCGACAATATTTCACAATCCAGTTAAAGGTACACCAGACAAAACTTATTCCCTCAAAGGCGGTTACATCCGCAATTTCCAGTTTAATCCATCTGAATACAATCTACCATCAGAATTTGTTGACGGTTTAGATAACACCTTCAAATGGTCATTGTATACCGCTAAACAAGCAATTGAACAAAGTGGTTATTGGGGTAATCAAACTGTCCTCGCAAAATGTGGCGTAATTTTAGGTAATTTGTCATTCCCAACAAAATTATCTAATCAATTATTCTCTCCAATTTACCAGCAAGCTATTAATCCTGCTGTCAGAGAACTTTTGCAGGATGAAGACTTTAATTTAGCTGTCCCAAGTGCTACCAAAGCATCTTTATACAATGCGATGATATCTGGTTTACCAGCATCTATTGTAGCTCAAGCTCTATCTCTATCCCAGATTAATTTATGTCTGGATGCTGCTTGCTCGTCATCATTTTATGCGATTAAACTAGCATCTCATTACTTATGGTCACACAAAGCTGATGTCATGTTAGCTGGAGCCATCAGTTGTGCAGATTCCCTATTCGTGCGGATGTTATTTTCCGGTGTTCAAGGGTATGCAGAAAACGGCATCAGCCGCCCCTTAGATAAATCCTCCAGAGGGCTAATTCCCGCCGATGGTGTTGGAATGGTGATGCTGAAGAGATATTCTGATGCCGTTAGAGATGGCGATAATATTCTTGCTACCATCTGCGGTAATGGACTATCGAATGATGGTAAAGGTAAGCACTTACTCAGCCCTAATCCTAAAGGACAAACCTTAGCTTTTGAACGAGCCTACAATGAGGCAAATTTTAGTCCAAAAAGCATCGATTATCTAGAGTGTCACGCTACCGGCACATTACTAGGAGATACAACCGAATTCAACTCCATCGAAACATTTTTTGGACAACATCAAGCTGCGCCTCTAGTGGGTTCTGCTAAGGCAAATACTGGTCACTTGCTAACTGCTGCTGGCATGGTTGGCTTGACTAAAGTGATTTTGAGTATGTCGCATGGTGTAATTCCAGCAACCATGAATGTTTCGGAACCTTTAACTTCAGAAAATGGTACAATTTCCGCCGATAAAATTGTTAGAACAGCTACGGCATGGCCTAATAATAACGCACCAATTAAACGGGCAGCTATCAGTGCTTTTGGTTTTGGCGGCACTAATTCTCATCTGATTTTAGAACAAGGAACTACAACAGAATCAGTTGAATCAATTCCACCTGTTCCACCTACCAAAATTGCCATTGTTGGCATGGATGCTTTTTTTGGTAACTGCAATGGTTTAGATGCTTTTGAACGCAGTATTTATGATGGAACACAGCATTTTACTTCCTTACCGCCTCAAAGATGGCATGGGATAGAAAATCAAGAGAATGTCCTGAAAGAGTACGGTTTAACAGACGGGAAAGCACCATTAGGGGCATATATCAAGGATTTTGAAATCGATACTTTATCGTGCAAAATCCCACCGAATGAAATCGAGAAATTAAACCCACAACAATTGTTGCTTTTGAAAGTTAGCGATCGCGCCGTCAAAGATGCGAAACTACAGGAGGGTGGCAATGTGGCTGTGATTGTCGCCGCCGAGACAGAATTCTCTGTGCATCAGCTACAGCAAAGATGGAATCTATCTTGGCAAGTTAAGGATGGTTTACTCAACCAAGGAATTTCTCTACCTGCTGAACAGCTTTCCCAACTGGAAACCATTGTCAAAGATAGTATTCACCAACCAGTAGAAATCGGTGAATATGTGAGTCACATCGCCAACATCATGGCAAGTCGGATTTCTGCTTTGTGGAATTTCACTGGCCCTGCATTCACCGTCAGCGCTGGCGAAAATTCTGCCCTCAAAGCGTTGGAAGTTGCCCAAATGCTACTCGCTACTGGAGAAGTTGATGCAGTCGTTGTGGGTGCGGTAGATTTAGCCGGCGGTGTGGAAAATGTCTTGTTCCGCAGCCAATTTGCGCCAATTAATACGGGTGTAAATACATTGGGTTACGACCAACAAGCTAATGGCTGGACAGTTGGCGAAGGTGCGGGTGCTGTTGTTCTCAAGCGTTACGAAGCTGCTAAGGAAGACAATGAACGCATCTATGCAGTAATTGATGCCATGAGTTTCGCACAAGGTAATTCTACTTTGAGTGACACCTTGGTAAAACCTGATGCTTCAGCTATCAGCAATGTCTGCAAACAAGCTTTCGAGATGGCGGAGATTCAACCCACAGAAGTTAACTATGTGGAAGTCTTCGGTAGCGGCGTTCCCCAGGAGGATGAAGCGGAAATCACAGGTTTACTGCAAGCTTATCCGAAAGTGGGCAATGGTTTGCATTGTGCGTTAGGTAGCGTTAAATCCAATATCGGTCACACCTATACAGCATCGGGAATTGCTAGCTTAATCAAAACCGCTCTCTGTCTTTATTACAGGTATATTCCCGCCACCCCCAAATGGTCTGGTGTCAAAACACCGCAAGTATGGGAAGGTAGTCCTTTCTATGTGGCAATGGAATCAAGACCTTGGTTTGTCGATAAAGGCGGCACACGCAGAATAGCAGCAATTAATAGCATGGGTATAGATGGCAGTTACGCCCATTTAATCTTATCGGAGGAACCCAGCCAAGAGGAGCGCGACAACAGATATTTGCAACAAATGCCTTTTCATCTGTTTCCTATCGCAGTTAGCGATCGCTCTACTATACCCGATATCCTAAACCATCTCCAAAAATCCATAGAAGCGAGTTCTTCTTTATCAGCT